>JACEUQ010000003.1:600000-792120 GCA_024998815.1 Opitutus sp. | reverse complement strand
CTACGAACGCGGCTCGCTGATCGTCACCACCAACAAGGCCTACAAACACTGGGCAGGGATCTTTAACAACGACGCTGGCATCACCGCGGCGATCCTGGACCGCCTACTGCACCGGGCCCAGACCGTCGTCATCGAGGGCAAATCCTACCGCATGAAAGACCGCCTAGCCGACGAACCTGCAAGCTGACCGGGCCTGATGATCGGCCCCTGGCGGGGCCGGTCATCGGCTTTTACGACAGGTGATTTTGTAACCGCCAGAAATAGACGGTGTTCGCGCCGCCGCTCACAGTTTAAAGGCGTGGTCGAGGGGATCGACTCGTTCTCGTTCCTCTTAATCTTTCTCTTTCGTCAGGGTCTTGCGCTAATCGTTGTTAACGACATAAACATATAGTCTATATGTTTTTATGAAATTTATTTGTCGGCCTAATACGGATTCAGAGGGAGAAAGATTAAGATAAAGAGGAAAGAGAAAGACACGGAGTCCCTACTGGATTCGTCGGGGATGGTCTCACCTACGTTCCGCATCCAGTCTCTCGCCTCGTAGGGGCGTCAGGATGTCTGAGACTGGAAGTCTGCGCTACTTTTCCCGAGCCCACGATTCCGGCCACGCCGCGAATTCCTCATCCGGATCGCATTTATCCGCGAACCGCAGGCCCACGGCACGGTCTCTCCGGTGTTAGGATTTTGTCGTCGCATGCCCCGCCAAAATCCCGCGCCGCTCCATCCCTTTTTAGACCCGCTCCGTTACCCCGCCCCTCGTCTCGAAGCCCCATGAAAACATCCCACGCCCGCCGTCACCTCCCGCCCTCCGACTCCGTGAAGGTGCCCAACCCGCCCCACTCCCGGCTCAAGCCGTCCGAGCGTCCCCAATCCAACGGCCACGGGAAATCGGCCGCGGCCAACAACCCTCCGCCCAAAGGCATCCTGAAGTGCCCCACCGGCATACGCGGGCTCGATGAGCTCACTTTCGGCGGCCTGCCCCGGGGCCGCTCGACCTTGGTCTGTGGGGGTGCCGGCAGCGGCAAGACCATCCTCGCTGTCGAATTCATCGTGCACGGGGCCCACGACTTTAAGGAACCGGGCGTCTATTTGTCCTTTGATGAAACCGCCAAGGAGTTGGCCGAAAACATCGCCTCAATCGGCATTGATCTGGCCGACCTCATCCAGCGTAAACAGGTCATCGTCGATCACGTGGTTATAGATCGCAGTGAGCTCACGGCGACGGGCGACTACAACCTGGACGGCCTTTTTGTCCGCCTCGGACAGGCGATTAAGGCCATCGGGGCCAAACGGGTCGTGCTCGATAGTGTGGAGTCCATTTTCGCCGCCCTGCCCAACGAAGTACGCGTGCGCGCCGAATTGTGTCGGCTCTTCGCTTGGCTCAATGAAGCCGGCGTCACCAGCATCATCACCGGAGAGCAGGGTGACAACCAGCTCACGCGTCACGGGCTGGAGGAATACATCAGCGACTGCGTCGTGTTTCTCGATCACCGCGCCAGTAATCAGGTGTCCACCCGCCGCCTGCGCATCATCAAGTATCGCGGATCCCACCACGGGACCAGTGAGTACCCCGCCTTGATTGATAGCAAGGGACTCAGTGTGCTGGCGATCAGTTCACTCAGCCTTAACTACGCGGCCTCCAACAAGCGAGTGCTCACGGGGATCGAGCGGCTGGATACGATGCTCGGAGGCAAGGGGTTCTATCGGGGCAGCGGCATCTTGGTGTCGGGCACGTCGGGGACCGGGAAAACCAGTCTCGCCGCCAGCTTTGCCGCCCAAATCTGTAAGCTGGGCGAGCGTTGTCTGTTTTTACCCATGGAGGAGTCGCCTGATCAGCTCATCCGCAACATGAGCTCGATCGGGATCGATCTGGCGACCCCGCTCAAGTCGGGACTGCTGCATTTACACTCGATTCAACCGGCGATTTTCGGCCTGGAAGGGCACCTCCTACATCTGCACAATTTAATCACGCAACTGCGCCCCTCGGTGGTGATCATGGACCCGATCACCAATCTCACCTCCCTAGGTGATCGATTGCAGATCAAGGCGATGTTCACGCGGTTGATTGATTTCTTAAAAAGCCAGGGAATCACCACGCTATTCACCAGCCTGACTGGGAGCGAGGTCCCGCTGGAGAACTCAGTGGTGGGCATCAGCTCGATGATCGATACGTGGATCATGCTGAGGATGATCGAAACACCCACCGAGCGAAACCGGCTGATCTATGTGTTAAAGAGCCGAGGCATGGCGCACAGCAACCAGATGCGTGAGTTTAACCTGACCGAAACGGGCATCGAGGTGCTGGATGTGTACACCGGCAGCGGCGAAGACTACACCGGTGCAGGGCGGCTCACCCGCCAGGCGCTGGATCGGGCCTCCGCGTTGTCCGCACGGCAGGCCGCTGAACAACGTGAGCGCGAGCTGGACCTGGAGCACCGTAGCCTAAAGGCACAAATCTCCATGCTGCAGGCCCGCACTGCCGGCATTGAGAGCGAGAAGGCCCATGCGCGTGAACAGGTGCGCCTGCTAGCGGAAACCCAGCATGCCGACAAAGGGCGCATGTCCATCGCCCGCCAAGCCGACTGAATCGCAGGGATAAAACCGTTCATTTTAACGCAAAGCCGCAAAGAACGCGCCCAAGGACGCAAAGTCATGCCGAGGTTTTCTTAGCGATCTTTGCGTCACCCTTAGCGCCTTTGCGTTAAATCCCCCCACCACTTCCCAAACCGATCAGCGTTATGTCCACCAAGCCCCATCCCGCCGCCCCCGAAAGCTGGGTTTTACGGCTTTACATTGCCGGGCACACGCAGAAATCCAGCCTGGCCTTGGCCAACCTCAAACGCATCTGCCAAGAGCATCTGGCGGGGCGTTACGAAATCGAGGTGATTGACCTGCATATTCACCCGAACTTGGCGGTCGGCCACCAGATCATAGCGATTCCGACCCTGGTTCGCATGCTCCCGCACCCGCTCAAAAAAATCATCGGTGATCTCACGAGCGAACTCCGGGTGCTGGTCGGCCTAGATCTGAGTCCCCGCGCAGAGTCCCCCTCCACATCCCCCTTAACGATGAAACCCAATCCCGACCAAGCCCCGCCTACCGAGCCGGAGATCGAAACCGAGACGGAAACGGATGAAACGCCCTACGTCCTACGACTGTATATCGCCGGCATGACGGCACGCTCCACCTTGGCCGTTCAAAACCTGCGCAAGATCTGCGAAGAACACCTGCCTGGACGCTACACGCTCGAAGTAGTCGACATCTACCAACAGCCCCTGCTGGCCGAAGGCGATCAGATCATGGCCGTGCCCACCTTGATCCGTAAGTTACCGGAACCGATACGCCGCTTCGTCGGCGACATGAGCGACATCCAAAGCCTGCTTGTTGGACTCGATTTGCGTGCCGCCCCTCCACCCCCCGCTTCAGCCCACAAGCACTGAAAAGTGCCGAAGGAAAAATCATGAGCCATTCCCAAAGTCACGAGAGAGGCACCCGTGCCCAACTCAGCGTGGCATGGGCTTCCCGCACCTGGTCCCACCTTATAACAATTCTTTTTTAAGGTGAGCTGAATTGGCCGGGACGGCCAACCCTACATTTCGATCCGCGTGTAGCGTTGGCCGTCCCTGGCCAATTTGATCGTGAATCAGTTTAAGTCCGCCCCCCCCTTTTTTTTCACCCATGAACGAGCCTGCTCATGCCTCAGCGACACCGCCTGCGGACTACGCTGAACTGCTCCAGCGGCTGATCGAGGCCGAGGACACGTTATACGCGATCCGCACGGGCGATGTGGATGCGCTGATGATGGGTGGACAGGTCTACAGCCTGGAGGGGGCCGAGACGCCCTACCGTTTACTCATTGAGGCCATGGGCGAAGGGGCCGGCACCCTCACCCTCGACGGCACGCTGCTCTACGCCAACCGCCGCCTCGGCGAACTTCTGGCAGCCCCCCTGCCGGAGCTCATCGGCAACCCGTTGCTCCCCTTGATAACAGAAACCGAGCGGCCGGTTTTCCAGACTTGGTTAAACGAAGGGCAACACCGGTTGATCACGGGCAGACTCAATCTGTTGAACCGAGATGGCAAAACTGTGCCCGTGCAAGTTTCGGTTAACCGATTAGTTACTCTAGGGGATTTCAGACTGGGAATCGTGGTGGTGGACCTCACCGCAATCAAACAGGCGGAGGAATCACTACGCCGCAGCAATCGAGCGCTAAGGATGGTCAGCGCCTGCGATCACGTCCTGGTTCACGCGACTACGGAGACGGATTTATTAGCCGAAATCTGTCAGGCGATTGCCGGTGAAGGAGGCTACCCGCTCGCGTGGGTCGGCGCAGCGGAACACGATGAGGCCAAAACGATTAAACCGATAATCGGAGCGGGGACAGGGAGCGCTTACCTCCAAAACCTTCGATTGTCATGGGCGGACGATTCCCCGGTGCAAGGGCCAGCCAGTAAGGCAATCCAAAGCGGCCAATCTGTAGTGGTAAATGAACTGCAGACCGATGCCCACTACGATCCTTGGCGCAAAAGGGCGCTGACCGCGGGATTCGCGGCAAGCATCGGGCTCCCCCTACTGACTGAGGCGGGCACCTGGGGTGTTTTGTGCATTTATTCGCAAAACAGTGGAGCGTTTAACGCCGAGGAAATCCAGTTACTCGAAGGGCTGGCCAACGATCTCGCCTATGGCATCACGGCCCTTCGCACCCGCGCGGAGCATGAAAAGGCGGAGGCACAGATCCGTAAACTCAACGAGGAGTTGGAGCAGCGGGTGCGCGAGCGCACCACCGAGCTCGAAGCCGCCAACACGGAACTGGAGGCGTTTGTTTACACGGTGGCGCATGACCTGCGCGCCCCCCTGCGTTCAATCGACGGATTTAGCCGGATTTTGATGGAAGACTGCGGGGAACGACTGAATCCGGAAGAAAAAGGCCACCTTGAGCGCGTGCGTACGGCCACCCAACACATGGGTCTTTTGATCGAAAGCATGTTGCAGCTATCGCGGCTGAATCGCAGTGAGTTACGGCGCGCAAACGTGGATGTCAGCGCTCTGGCCCTAGGTGTGCTCGCCGACTTGCAGCGCCAGGATCCGGAGCGACGCGTGACTGCCGTGGTGGCACCGGGTTTGGTGGCGCAAGCCGACCCCGCCTTGCTCCATTCGGTACTGGAAAACCTGCTAGGCAACGCGTGGAAATTCACCTCCAAAACCACCGAGGCGCGGCTCGAATTGGGCTGCACGGAGCAGGACGGAGTACCGACGTTTTTTGTGCACGATAACGGGGCGGGCTTCAATATGGCCTACAAGGGCAAGTTGTTCGGTGTTTTCCAACGCCTGCACCGCAACGACGAATTCCCTGGCACCGGTGTAGGGCTAGCCAGCGTCCAGCGCATCATCCACCGGCACCATGGACGCGTATGGGCCGAAAGCGAACCCGGCAAAGGAACCCGCTTTTTTTTCACCCTCGAACCTACTATTCCGTAACAGCTAAGGTTTCGGATCTAACGGCCCTGTAAAACCAACGGAATACTTCGATCCTTTTAGCCGCGAAAGATCGCAGAGAACGCATATAAATACAGGGTTTGTTCTTTGCGCTCCTTGCGTTCTTTCGCGGCTAAACTGCCTTGGTTTTATCCGGCACTTTAAATGTTACTCACTACTGCTTGAAAACATCATGAATGAGCCCGTTGAAATTTTACTCGTGGAGGACAACCCCAACGATGTGGAGCTGACGCTACGTGCCTTCACCCGCCAGAAACTCGCTACCCAAATCCAGGTGGCCAGGGATGGGCAGGAGGCCTTGGACTATATTTTCGGCCGCGGGGCGCACCTCGGCCGTAACCTGCACCAGCAGCCCAAGCTGATTCTGCTCGACCTCAAACTGCCAAAAGTCGACGGGCTGGACGTGCTCCGAGAGATTAAAAGTGACTCGCGCACCCAGATGATCCCCGTGGTGATCCTCACCTCCTCGAGTGTGGAGCACGACATCGCTGAAGGTTATGGCCGCGGGGCAAACAGTTACGTCATTAAACCGGTGAATTACGACCAGTTTATGGTGATGGTGAATGCGCTAGGTGCTTACTGGCTAAAATTTAACCAAAACAGAATCGCCGTACCGGTGGAGGAACTGCATCTGGCCAAGTGAAGGGAAACGCGGGGCGTGGAAAACAAGGAGACTGCAACCGGAATGGTATCACAGAGACGATCCTGAGCTATGAAACAGAGGATCACAGAGCCTAACACCGGCAGCTGAATAGGGTTCTTTTACCGTTCCAGCGGCTAGGCAAAACGAAACCAAGACGCCGGATTTTCAACCGCGAAGACGATCCAAAGGAACGCAAAGTGAATGAATTCAATTGATTGCGTTAGTCTTCGCGCAACTTCGCGAGCCTTCGCGGTTAAATTGATCGGGGCCCGCATTTTTGTGTCATTTGGTGTTTTTTGTGGCCAATGGATTGGGGTGCCCACCGAAATCATCGAGGAACCAAATAAAGTTATAGAGGCATGTGGACGATGTGGAGTACCCGGAGTTTGCACCGGCGTTCATCCGCTTTGACCTCGGCGGAAAAAACGCCACACCTGCGGACTTGAAAACGCCCTCCGCCGCATGAATTGGGAACAACTCGACTGGCCCGCCCTAGATCGCCTCCGCGCCGGGTTTCTCAGTGGCAGTGCCGCCGCCGGCCCCTATTGGACCGCCCTCTCCGATCTGGCCAGCTACGACCTGACCTACGCCGAGCGCATCGGCTGGAAATGGGACGCACTGCTGCGCGAACTCACCCTGCGCCAGTGGCGCCCGCCGACCGGCACCACCCTCATCGACTGGGGCTGCGGCAGCGGAATCGCGGGAAGGCGGGTCGCCGCCGCCTTGGGCACCGATCATTTTACCGCGCTTCAGGTGTGGGATCATTCGCCCCTCGCGCGCACCTTCGCCGCCAACCAAGCCCGCGCGCGCTTCCCCGCCCTCGCCGTAACGGAAATCGCCAGCGAACCGACCCCCGCCAGCCTTCCGGCGTCCTACACGCTGGTACTCAGCCATGTTTTTAACGAACTGAGCGCCGAGCAACGCACCGCGCTGCTCGCCCTCGTGGCGGGTGCTGCCGCCGTGTTATGGATCGAGCCGGGCACGCACGCCGACAGCCGCACCCTGGCCACCGTGCGCGACCAAGTGCGCACGACCCACCAGATCGTCGCTCCCTGCACGCACCGGGAAAACTGCCCGCTTTTTCTAGCCGCCAACGAGCGCGACTGGTGCCACTTCTTCGCCTCGGCGCCTGCCGGCATTCAAAACGACTCGAACTGGGTGCGTTTTTCCCACCGCGCCGGTCTCGACCTGCGCAGCCAAGCCTACAGTTACCTCGTGCTCGCGGCCGCGCCCAGCTCGCAGGGCTCCAACCAGAGTCCACTGATCAGAGATCAGAGTTCAGCACGCAGAGATCAGGTTTCAGATTCCCCAGCTCCTAGCTCCCAGCTCCCAGCTCCTAGCTCTGAGCTCATAGCTCCTAGCTCCCAGCTCCCAGCTGGTTCTAGCGCCGCTCGCGTCTTGGGGCGGGTTGAGATTTTCAAGCCCTACGCCCGCTTTCTTGCCTGCGAAGCCACCGGCCTGCACTGGCTGGAACTGACCAAACGCACCGATCCGGCGTTGATCAAACGCCTAGATAAATCCCCTCCAGTACCGCTCTACGCACTCACCCACGACGGAAACCGCGTCAGTTCAATGACTCCGCTGGTGGAAGAAGCAGCGGGGTCACCCGCCGTTGAGGATTAAGGTCCGCGCCACAGTTGCCCTCCCCTGCGATGCTTGCCAATCCTGCCGCCGATGATTGGCGTGAGCGGCATGTCGCTCTTTAGCACCCGTCGCTCACTTAAACCCGCCGCAATGGATACAGCCCGCGCGGTTTCCCGGGAACTACTCCTAGAAATCCTCGCGGACGCCCACCGCGCGCCCACCCATGGGCTGACCCAGCCCTGGCGCTTTCAGGTCTTTATCGGCCCGAGCCGCGACCGCCTCGCCGAGGCCCTACCCGCCCTCTACGACCAAATCACCCCTGAATCCGCCCGTCAGACCGACAAACGCGCCAAACTGGGCACCACCCCACGACTCGCGCCCGTGGTCATAGCCGTGCTCGTCCGCACCGAGCCGCAGGGGAAAATCCCCGAGATCGAGGAAATCGCCGCCACCGCCTGCGCCGTGCAAAACCTCATGCTCTCGGCCCACGCGCACGGAATCGGTTCGTTCTGGAGCACCCCGCCGGTGGTCATGAGCGTGGAATTTGCCAGCTGGCTAGGCCTCGACGCCACCCACCGTGCCCTCGGACTGGTTTACCTCGGCTATGCCCAGGCAGGCATGGCACCGGCCGAAACACCCCGCCACCCCCTGGAAAACCACGTGGCGTTCCACGAAGCATGAGACAGTAGGTAAAACCCTACTTTAATAGAAATCACTAACTAATAACAGTCATACTCTTATGAGATTAATTAAGTAGGATTACATGGAAAATCCCAAAAAATTGCAAAACGAGTATTGACGAAGACCAACCGCTTTGGCTTGGTGGCGTTGTTCCCGCTTAGCGGGGACATTTTGGGGTAACCTAGAAAGCAAATGGCCGGTCGCTTAGGGGTAGGCGACCGGCCAACTATTTTTATAGCTGGCGAACGTCCCGCAGCATTCAGAGCGCCCCGATTCACCTCACCAACAAGCGCGTCATCAATGCGTTAATCCACCGAGCCTCGACGCGGCCATCTCAGATCAATCCCTTGGAAGCCAATTGCAGACAGGAAGTCTGCGCTACTTTTCCCGCCCCAGCCCCGGGAGGGACGACCTCCGTGTCGTCCCGCGCTCGCTGGATGCAGTCACGCTCCGCTCAGAGGCTCACTGCGGGCGCCATGGTTCCATCAGCCTCCACACCAGACCGGTTCGAAGGTTTTCCGCCATCAGCAGCGTGATTCCTTGATCGATCCCGATCACGTCGGTGCCGATCCAGCCGGTCTGCGGATTAAACGCGTCGGCAAAACCGTAGGGGCCGTAGATTTTGTCGCCCCAGCGGGTGTGCAGCTCGCGCAGGACCGCCAAACAATCACTAGGCACAAAGGGCAAAGAACCTGCCGCCGCGCAGGGCACCACGGTGCCGTCGATTCGCGTATCCACCTCTCCGGCACGCACCGCCGGCCCACCCCAATCGATGTAACCAGCCGCGCCGTCCGAGGATGTGAGCCCCCAGACATTTTCCTCGTAGCCGGGAAACCGCGCGCGGAGATCGAGGCAAAACTGCTTTTGCGCCCGCGTGGCCGCACAGGCGTTGGCAAAAAAGTTAAGCCCGCTGACCGGGTCGGTGTAGCTGCGCCAATCCATCCACGCCTGGGGGAACTGGTGCACGAAGAGCGGCGGGTGTTGCAGGAAGCGCTCGCCGGCGTAGTCCACCCAGGGCGTGCGCCGCCAAGCGGTCCAAGTCGAGACGGGCGCACGGCGGGTCGCACCATGCACGGCAAACCAAGTCATCCCGTAATGCTCCGAATACTGATCCCAGCTGTAGGGCATGAGTCCGTGCTCAGGCGTCCAACCATGGCGGATACGTCCAGCCTCATCGACCAGCCAGGGCCAATCAACGCGGGCCTCGATCGCTTGAGCCAGGTCGGCCACCGCGCCGCCGAAGTACCGCCCGGCCGACAGGGCGCCGAATACCGCAAGTGCCGTATCAATACTAGAAGCCTCGCAATTCCATGCCCTTGCACAGGTCCGCATATCGACAAAATGAAAAAAGAAGCCCCGCTCGTGGGGCACGTCGCGCCACAGGGTGCGCAGCACGCGTTCGGCACAGGCGCGGCACTCGGCGTGCGACTCCCAGCCGCGTTCCGCGCCGATCACCAGCGCGGTGAGGCCGAAGCCGACGGCGGCAATGCTGGCCATTTCCCCCGGTTTGGAGCCGTCGGCCCGGGCCCGGTCGGGAATCAAGCCGGTGTGCGGATGCGCCGTATCGAAAAAGTACCGAAAAGCCCGCCGTTCCACATCCTCTAGGAAAAGGTCATCGGTCATGAGCGGAGTAAGCCCCTTGAAGCCCCCTCAGGCAAGCCCGCGCCCGAGCGTTATCGTTGCTCACCCGAGGCGTCACCGTGTGGGGTAAAACCCTACCACCTTGGCAACCCCAAAAAGTGAAAAACTTATCCGCATTCCCATTGTGAATAACTTGGTAGAAACTTGAGCTTGAATCCACCCGACCCTTACCCGTTATTCGCGCCCCACTAATTCATCCGGATCGCTCCGGTGGCTCTTTGATACGTCTTCGTCCGATCCGCTTGCCGCACCGCTCCCATAAAAGCACCCATCACACTAGCTAACAGGCACTTAATTTAAACCTGCCGCTTAACCCACATTAACGATGGCGCGCCCCCCTTTTGCTCCCCAACCTTGCGACCAGTTTTGATCCCGACGACGTGCCCTCCAGCCACCACTCGGCGCTTCGTGTGAATAATTCATAGTTCAGTCCATTTCCGTCCTCCTTTTCATGCCTCCCGTAACCACCTCCACGTCCCTTTGGGAAATCGTCAAAAGCGATTTCAAAGGACTCTTTCCGGAGGATGTTTACCAACTCTGGTTCGAGCCGATTATCTGCCTCGAAGCTACGGAGGACGCGCTGACCCTCGGGGTGCCCAATGATTTCGCCGCGATCTGGATCAACGACAACTACCTCGACCTGATCGTCCAGCGCCTGCGCTTGGCAGCCGGCCGGGCGGTTACCGTCAAACTTAAGAAATCCACGGCTGCCACCGATTCCTCCAGCGCCGCCAGCGAAACCGCCCCTTCGCCCCGCACCAAGCCCGCCGCCGCCAAACGCACCGCCCGTTACGACGAACGCGGCAGCGGCGCCTACATCGGCTCGCTCAACCCGCGCAACACCTTCGAGACCTTTGTGGTCGGCTCCAATTGCCAAATGGCCCACGCCGCCGCCATGGCCGTAGCCCAGTCCCCCGCGCAGGCCTACAACCCGCTTTTCCTCTACGGCGACACCGGCCTGGGTAAAACCCACCTGATGCACGCCATCGGCCACGCGATTTTGCGCGCCAAGCCCGATGCCAAGGTCGCCTACCTGTCCACCGAAAAGTTCACCAACGACTTCATTCAGGCGTTGCAGGAGAACTCGTTAACCAAGTTCCGCCAGCGCTACCGCAGCGTCGATGTGTTGCTCATCGACGACGTCCAGTTCCTCGCCGGCAAGGAGCGTATCCAGGAGGAGTTTTTCCACACGTTTAACGACCTCTTTGAGTCGGGAAAACAGATCATCTTGTCCAGCGACCGCCGCGCCGCCGACATCCAGAAACTCGAGGCCCGCTTGGTTTCGCGCTTCGAGTGGGGACTTCCCGCCGACATCCAGGCGCCTGACTTCGAGACCCGCCTGGCGATCCTGCGCACCAAGGCGGCGACCCTCAAATTCGACATCCCGGCCAACGTCGCCAACTTCGTTGCCCTCCACATCTCCAAAAACATCCGCCGCCTCGAAGGCGCGCTGATCAAGGTCGCCAGCTACGCCAGTCTCACGGGCAAGGTCATCGACCTGCCGGCCACCGAGATGCTGCTGCAGGATGTGCTCATGGAGCAGGCCCAGAACCAGCTGACCATCGAGATCATCCAGAAACGCGTGGCCGATCACTACCAGATCCGCCACAGCGACATGACCAGCAAGCGCCGCCCCAACAACATCGCCATCCCCCGCCAGATCGCGATGTACCTGAGCCGCACCCTGACCAAACACTCGCTGCAGGAAATCGGCGACGCCTTCGGTGGCCGCGACCACGGAACCGTCATCCACGCCTGCAAATCCGTGGACAACATGATGGAGCAGGACTCCACCGCGCGCGGCGCCATCGAGTTCCTGCGCAACCAGCTCAGCCGCTGAGTGCCGGCCCCCCCCAGCCGGGGGCGGCGCCGGACCTGTTGCGGCGGGAACGCTGAGCTCCAGCTCGGCCTTTGCGGGTTTAGCGCTCGATCTTTCCGAGCCGAGCTGGAGCTCAGCGCTCCGCACGGGGGCGCCAAAAACTCAGATGCGCGGCTCCCCACGCGAAAGATTAGAACACGGATTGAAAAATCCGTGGTCATTCATCTAATCCGCGTTTAAATCGTTAAACGACATGAGCCTCACCCCCGAACAAACCGCCACCGTTGCCAGCTGGGTCACCGCCGGAGACAACCTCTCCGAGATCCAAAAAAAGCTCCGTGAGCACTTCAGTATCGCACTCACCTACATGGACGTGCGCTTTTTGGTGGACGACCTCGACCTCCACCTCAAAGACGCGCCGCAAAAGGCCGACGCCAACGACGTGAGCAAGGCGCAGCCCGCCGCCGCGCCCAAGCCGAGCCCCGAAGCCGGCCTGCCCGCCGAGGACGACCTGGCCGAGGGCGCCGTGCCCCCGCACGGTGGCGGCGTGACGGTGGATGTGGACAAGATCACCCTGCTGCCCAATGCGCTGGCCAGTGGCAAAGTCACCTTCAGCGACGGCGTAACGGGTAAGTGGCTCATCGACCACCAAGGTCGCCCCGGTTTCACCGAGATCAGCCAACCCGGCTACCGCCCCACCCCGGCCGACGCGCAGGATTTCATGCGCCAATTGGAAGCCGAACTCCAGCGCCGCGGGCTCTGAGCAAGAGTAGCGCAAACTTCCAGTCTGCTTCTCCGAGCAAACCGAGCAGACTGGAAGTCTGCGCTACTTTTCCCGAGGGGCGCTCTTAGGCGACGAGCCCCGTGCCTTCGTCGAGGCCGAGGTGCAAGTTCATGCACTGGATAGCAGCGCCCGAGGCGCCTTTGCCTAGGTTGTCCAGGCGCGCCATGACCACCGCTTGGTCGGCGTGGCCAAACACCGCCAAGTCGCAGCGGTTGGTGCCGTTGTTGGCCTGCACGTCAAAAAAGCCGCTATCGAGCACGCCTTCGTCACCAAACGGCAGCACGCGGATAAAGCGCTCGCCGGCATAGCTTTCAACAAGTGCGTGGTGCAGCGCCTGCGGGCTCGGGGAGACCGGCAACTGGCGCAGCGGCAACGGCACGGTGATCGTCAGGCCTTGATAAAAGCTGCTCACGATGGGCGTGAAAATCGGCGCGTTGGCCAGGCCGGCATGCACCTTCATCTCGGGCAAGTGCTTGTGCATCAGGCCGAGCGCGTAGGGGCGCGGACTCTTGAGCGCCTGCGGCAGGGGCGTCGCCTCGTAGTCGGCGATCATCTTTTTGCCGCCGCCGCTGTAGCCGGTGATGGAAAAACAGGAGAGCGGGAAATCCGCCGGGATGAGCCCGCGTTGCACGAGCGGGCGGATCGCCAGGGCGAAGGCGGTGGCGTGGCAGCCGGGATTGGCGATGCGCTTGCTGGTGCGAATCGCCTCGCGGTATTCGGCACCCAGCTCGGGAACGCCGTATACCCAAGACGGATCAACGCGGTGCGCGGTCGAGGCGTCGATGATGCAGGTGCGAGGGTTAACCACCAGCGAGGCCGATTCCTTGGACGCGGAATCAGGCAGGCAAAGGAAGGCGACGTCGGCGGCATTCAGGCAGGCGGCGCGGGCGGTGGGATCCTTGCGGTACGCCGGATCGATCTCGATCATCTCCAGCTCGGGACGCAGCGCGAGGCGCTCGTGGATTTGCAGGCCGGTGGTGCCCTCTTGGCCGTCGACAAAGATTTTGGTTTTCATGGGGGACATTAAACTCGGATTGAGAATGGCAGGGGGAATTAAAAGCTAGCACCGGACATGGGCGGGACGCCCATGCCACGCTAAGTATCAGAATAGGGGCGAGACGCCCAAAGCACTAAAGTTTATCCGGAAGTGGCATGGGCGTCCCGCCCATGAGGTCGTTGAATAACACATTATACCGCGCCCGCTCCATCTGGTTTCACGGTGCTCAGGCGGGCAATGACCGCTGGTAGCAGCGCGTGTTCGGCGGCGTGGATTTTTTGCGCGAAACTCTCCGCTGTATCGGCGGCTTCGATGCGCACGACCGCCTGGTCGATGATCGGGCCGCCATCGATCTCGGCGGTGACATAATGCACGGTGCAGCCGGCGACTTTGACGCCGCGCCGCCAGGCTTGGCCGATGCCGTCGAGACCGGGGAAACTGGGCAGCAGGCTCGGGTGCAGGTTGATGATTTTACCGGCAAAGGCGGCGAGGAAGGCCGGTTTGATCACGCGCATAAAGCCGGCCAGCACGACCAAGTCGGGCTGGCAGGCCTGGATCGCGGCGATGTAGCGCTGCTCGCCCTCGCCATCGAGTTTGGTTTTGAACGGCGCCGGATCGAGAAACGCGGCCGGCACGCCAAAGCGCTCCCCGAGGCCGAGGATGCCCGCGGCGGGCTGGTCGGAGAAGATCTGCACGACCCCGGCCCGGCCGAGCCGACCCTCGCGTTGGGCAACAAGGATGGCTTCGGCGTTGGAGCCGCGACCGGAACCGAGGATAACAAGACGCATGGGGCGGCTCAGAAGAACTTTTTCGCTTTTTCGAAGAAGGACTTCGAGGTGGGCTCTTCGGCATCGCCGCTGACGCGGGCGAAGTCCTCGAGGAGCTTGCGCTGCTCGGGCGAGAGCGACTGCGGCACCTCGACCTGGACGCGCAGGAGCTGGTCGCCAGCGGAGCCACCGCGCAAATTGGGCATGCCCTTGCCCTTGAGGCGGAAGGTGGTGCCGCTTTGCGTGCCGGCCGGGATCTTGAGCGAGGCTTTGCCGAAGAGCGTGGGCACCTCGATGCTGCCACCGAGGGCGGCGAGGGTGAACTTGATCGGAATCTCACAGAACAGGTCGTTGCCGTGGCGCTCGAACAGTTCGTGGTCGCGCACGTTGATCACGATGTAAAGGTCGCCCGCCTGGCCGCCGGCCAGGCCCGCCTCGCCGTTGCCGCTGGAACGCAGGCGCGAGCCGGTTTCGACGCCGGCCGGCACACGAACGGTGAGCTTGGTGGTCTTGGCGGTGCGTCCCTCGCCCCGGCAAGCCGAGCAGGGTTTCTCGACGCGTTGACCGCTGCCGCCGCAGGTCGGGCAGGTCTGCGTGAAGGTGATAATACCGCCGCTGCGACGCACCTGGCCGTGGCCTTTGCACGTCGGGCACAGCACCTTTTTGGAACCGGGCTCGGCGCCATTGCCGCTGCACCGTTCGCAGGTGACGGCCTTGCGGAAAGAGATTTCTTTTTCGAGCCCCTTGGCTGCCTCTTCGAGCGTGATTTCGAGGTCGTAGCGCAGGTCGGAGCCGTCGCGGTCGCCACCGCGTCCACCGCCGCCGCCAAACATCTCGTCGAATACCCCGCCACCACCGCCGCCTCCTCCGCCGCCGCCAAAGACGTCGCGGAAGATATCAAACGGGTCATGGAAGCCACCACCGCCGCCGGGGCCGCGCGGGCCGGCGCCGCCACCCTGCTGGAAGGCGGCGTGGCCGTAGCGATCATAGGCCGCGCGTTTCTGCGGGTCCTTGAGCACCTCGTAGGCCTCGGAGACCTTTTTGAACATCTCCTCGGCCTCTTTGTTGCCGGGATTTTTGTCCGGGTGAAACTGCACCGCCTTTTTGCGGTAGGCCTTCTTCAGTTCTTCGTCATTGGCGCCTTTTTCGACGCTGAGCAGTTCGTAGTAATCTTGTTGGGCCATGGGAATAATCAGGCGGTGGTCGCTTCGATCACGGCGGGGCCGGTGGAGACGATGACGGAGGCAGGACGCAGGAGGCGGCCGTTGAGGGTGAAGCCCACGCGCACCACGGTGATGACGGAACCCTCGGCAACCTCGGCGCTGGGCTGCTGCGAAATGGCCTCGTGGAGGTTCGGGTCAAAGGACAGGCCAAGTGGGTTAACTTCCTTCAGACCGTGGTTGGCGAGGGAGCTTTTCAACTGTTCGGCGACCATGCTAATGCCGCCAACGAGCGTTTTGAGGTCGGCGTTGGGAGCTTTGGCTGCGGCCAAGCCGAGGCCGAGGTTGTCGATGACGGGCAGCAAGTCTTCGAGGACGCGGGAGGCGGCGAACTGGCGCAGCTCTTCCTTTTCGCGAACGGTGCGGCGGCGGTGGTTTTCGAGGTCGGCCACCGAGCGCACGTAGCGGTCATAGTTGTCGGCCGCCTCTTTTTTGGCGGTGGCGAGCAGTTCGGCTGAGTCGGGGGCGGCGGGTGCCGGGGCGGCCTCGGGAGCGGGGCTGGCCGGAGCCGGTGAGGGAGCGGAATTCACGGCAGGTTGAGTGGCAGTCGGGGAGTTGGCTTCGGAGTCGGTCGCGTTCATAAAACGCACACCTAATCAAGCGTTCGGCCGTTCTTCAAGTTTCCTAGCGAGCCGGGAGGCATTTTCCCTGCGCTTAGAAGCGAGGAAGATCCTAGCGCGCCGATTCGGGCGCGGCTTGAACCGGAATTCAGCACGGACGGCACGGAGGTCGTCCCTCCGCAATCATTCTCTTACTCCTACTCGTTCTCGCGTCCGCAGCCTTTCGCATCGGCGTCGCCCAAAGTCACAGCCCACCTCCGTGCGGGCTGGTTCTGAAAAGTAGCGCAGACTTCCAGTCTGCTTCAGCGACTTTCCGGAGCTCAAGCAGAGCAGACTGGAAGTCTGCGCTCTGGAGTTTGGCCCCTGACTAGTCGAACGCAGATCAGCCGAATCCTTGAGCTCACGCTCAAGGCCACACGCTTCGCGAACACACCCCTTGTGCCCTTGAGCGTGAGCTCAAGGTCTGGAGTTTGGCCGTTTAGTAGAGTAGAGAGAGCCGCGCGTCGGTAACCCGTCAGCGCGACCCTCCCCCTCGTCAAACCGTGCAAGCGGTTTTCCCGCACACGGCTTACCGAGTCCCCATTCTTTCGGTTTGGTTTCAGCGGAGTTCATTGCTTCCAAGCCGCCGTAAGCGGCCAGTGCCATAGTTTGTATTGACCATGCAAACGGTCGTCGGTGAAGAACTCGAAGAGTCCGTGGGTGCGGCTATACTTTCGCCACAGCCACCGGCGTAGCCGGTTACGAACAAAGACCTGCTGTTTACTAAACACGTGCGTGCTGTTGCCGTAATGAAACGCCGTCGCCCAACCGCGAGTGATTTGGTTGACCTTGCGGACCACCGCCACCGCCGGTTGGTTGCGCGTTCGCACATCTAGCTCCATCCGCACTTTGTCGCGTAACTTGGCCTGACTTTTCGCACTGGGTTCCACGTGCGGATATCTTCGTTTGCTCTTCATGCCTTGCCGCCATGCGACGGAAAAACCGAGGAACTCAAAGCCTTCCTTTCGTGTATCCACCAGTCGGGTTTTCTCTTCGTTGAGCTTTAACTTACGTGCCTCCAGCCACCGTTTCAGTCGCGTTTGCAGCCCCGCCCCTTGACCCGGTTTGCACAGGATCAGGAGGTCGTCGGCGTAACGCACCATCGTCGGCTTTTGTTCGCACTTCTCATTCACCGCATGATCGAGGTCGTTGAGGTAGAGGTTCGCCAGCAGAGGCGATATAACTCCGCCTTGTGGCGTGCCACACCGGTTCGCGCTCACCTTGCGGCACCCCGTGTCCCGGTCCTCTTCCACGATGGGTGCGCGCAGCCACGTTTTTATTAAACGCAACACGCTCCCATCGCTCACCCGTTTGGCCACCAATTGCAGGAGTTCGCGGTGCGGGATCATATCGAAGTAGCTCGATAAATCCGCGTCCACCACCTCCACCTTTCCGCTCAGCAGGGCCTCTTTAACTTTGTCCATCGCCTGATGGGTCCGACGTTTCGGCCGGTAGGCGTAGGAATGGTCATGGAAGTCCGCCTCTAGGATTGGCTGCAACACGATCACCGCCGCGCTTTGCACCACCCGGTCTTTCACCGTAGGGATGCCCAGCGCACGACGTTTGGTCCTGGCCTGATCCTTCCATATATAGACGCGCAGGACCGGACCACCGCCGATTCATTGAACAGCTAAACACCTGAATACTAACAAAGGAGCGGAATAAGCGGGACAAGCCCCAGGAAATCATTTTGGCTGGGTGAATGATGCCGGCCGAAACGAACCCGTCGAACCCCCAAGGGGAGGTGATTTCGCTGCGCCACTTGCAGGTGCAGGTGCTAGACAGCCCCGAGTTAAACGCCCGAGCGCAGGGGCTGCTTGAGGAGCATCACTATCTGGGCGCGGTGAAACCGGTGGGCGAGCGGCTGCTGTACGCGGTGAGCGATGCGCAGGGCACCTGGGTGGCGGTGCTGGTGTTTGCGGCGGCGGCGCTGCACCTGCGCGGCCGGGAGGCGTGGATTGGCTGGAGTGGAGAACAGCGCCGACGCCGATTGGCGCTGGTGGTCAACAACGTGCGGTTCCTGCTGCTGCCCAAGCCGGCGGTGCCCAACTTGGGCTCGGCGGTTTTGAGCCGGGTGCTCGGCCGGCTCAGTGCCGACTGGCAGTCGCGTTACGAGCACCCCGTGCTCGTCGTGGAAACCTTCGTCGACCCCGAGCGTTTTACGGGAAGTGTATACAAGGCATCCGGGTGGACCGAGTTGGGCCTGACCAAGGGCAACACGCGTAAGTCGCGCGATTACTACGAGCACCACGCCAAGCCCAAGCGCTTGTTTGTGCGCGAGCTGGAGCCCCGGGCCCGGAGAGCTCTTCAGGCAGGGCAGATCAAACCCTCGCTGGCTGCGGTGGAGGCGAAAGTTCCGGTGCGAAGTACCCTGAAGGCCCCCGATTTAATCAGCCTGGCGGAGGCCTTCCGGCAAGTGCCTGAATACCGCGCCTACATCGGGGCCTATCCCTTGCACGCGCTGCTGGCGATCACGGCGGCGGCCTATCTGGCCGGAGCACCCCGCGGCCAACGTGACCTGGCCGCTTTCGCCCGCCGGCTCTCCCCGGTCCAACGCCAAGCCCTCGGGGTGATCCGCCGCCGCGGCAAATACGGCGCTCCCAGCCAGCCCACCTTCAGCCGTCTGTTCGCCCGTGTGCAGGCCGCGCGCATCGAGGAGGTTTTACTCGCCCACCAACGCCAGGTGCGAGGCGAGCCTCCCGCCACCGAGATCGTGGTCATCGACGGCAAAGTCCCCAAGCACAGCGGCGGACAAAACGTCGTGACCGCGGTTACCTCGCCGAGCTTGTTTTATCTCGGCAGCGAGGTCGTCGCCGAAAAAAGTAACGAGATTCCCGCCGCCCGCGCCCTGTGTGAGAGACTCGATTTGGTCGATAAACTCGTGAGCCTTGATGCCCTGCATACCCAGGCGGACACCGCGCGGGCGATCGTACTGGAGCATGGCGGCGACTACCTGTTCACCGTCAAAGGCAATCAGCCCGGCTTGCAGAAAATCGTAGCAGCGCAAGTGCCCGATCCGGGCGCCCCTTTTTTGACCCGTTAAAAGATCCCGCTGCCGAGCAACGTACCACCCAGGAAAAGAAGCACCCCGTGACGCGCACCCTGGTGGCGCGCGAGTTGAGCGCGGAAAGCGCCTGCTTCCCCCTGGTGGCGCAAGCCGCGAGAATCTGCCGAAAACGCCACGGCAAGCCCACCGAGACCGTGGCGCTGATCACCAGTCGCCCCGCCGCCGAGTTGACTCCCGCCCAATGGCTGGAGGTCAACATTGCGCACTGGGGAATCGAGACCGGTTTGCATGCCCGCCTCGACGCCTCGCGCCAGGATGATCGCTGCCGATTACGCCGCCCGAACGCGGTGCGCATCCACGGCATGTTCAACCGCTGGGCCAACAGCCTGTTCATGCACTGGCGCGGTCAACGAACTAAAAAACGCCACCTTTATACCTCCGACTTTATCGCCCACATGTCCGAAAATCATGACCGTCGCGCGCTCCGCGCACTTACCTCGGTAAACTTCCCGCTATGAATCGGCGCTGCGCCACGCGGGTGCGCCCTGGATTTTGGCTCGACATTCCTAGGGAGTTTGTTCTGGGTTTAAAATTTACGTCCAGCTGACAACCCTATTTTCTAAATCACACTCCTACATGACCAAACGCACGATCCCTTCACGCCGATTCATCAAGCCGTCGTTTAACTCTCTCATTGAAAAGAAACGCGACGGTCAGGAATTCACCCAAGAGGAAATTCGCTACATCATTGATTCCACGCTGGATGAGGACATTCCCAAGCACCAGCTGGCGGCGCTTTTGGTGACCATTTTCTTCCAGCAGATGTCCGCGCAGGAAACCGCAATCCTGACCGAAGAGCTGATGCTCTCCGGCGAAGTCATCGACCTGTCTCACATCGCCAAGCCCAAGATCGACAAATACTCAACCGGTGGCGTGGGTGATAAAACCTCTCTCGTGCTGGTTCCCTTGGCTATGGCGAGCGGTGTCGTGGTGCCGATGATGAGCGGCGTAGAACACGACTACATCATCAGCCCGCTGCAAAAGCTGTGCTCCATCCCCGGTTTCAAGAGCCACTTATCGATCGATGCGTTCACCAACCAGCTCGCCAAAATCGGCGGTGCCATCGTCGAGCAGGACCCGAAACTCGCCCCGGCCGACGCCAAGTTCTATGAACTGCGCAAGGAAACCGGCACCATCCCCAGCCTGCCGCTGATCACCGGCTCCGTGCTTTCGCGCAAACTCGCCGAAGGCTCCGAGGGTCTCGTGATCGACGTAAAGTGGGGCAACGGCTCGTTCATCAAGGACCTCGAGCAAGCCAAGCAACTCGCCCGCTCGATGACACGCGTCGGCCGCTCGCTCAAGCGCCGCTGCGTCGCGCTGGTCACCGACATGAACCAACCGCTCGGCGACACGGTCGGCACCGCCCTCGAGGTCAAAGAAGCCATCCAGTTGCTCAAGGGCGAAGGTCCGGAGGACATGAAGGAGCTCGTCCTCAAGCTCGGCATGGAGATTGTGCGTCTGGCTGGCGTCGCCGGCTCGACTCTCTCGGCCAAACAAACCGTGCTGCGCCACCTCAGCGACGGCTCGGCCCTTGAGAAATTCAAGGAGCTGGTCAAAGCCCAGGGCGGTGACACCGCTTTCATCGACCACCCGGAGAAATTCCCGGCGGCCAAACACATTCGCAAGCTCCCGGCCCCGAAGCGCGGCTATGTTCACACCATCAATGCGGCGATGATCGCCCGTGGCGTTCACCTCCTCGGCGCTGGCGTCGAGAAGGCCGGCGACAAGGTGGATTACTCGGTGGGTGTTTCCGAAATCAAGAAGGTCGGCACCCAGGTCAAGCAGGGCGAGCCGCTGATGATGATCCACTACAACGACGAATCGAAGCTCGAGACCGCGCTCAACTACTTCAAGGAGGCCTATCGCCTCGCGCCCAAGCGCCCCACCCCGCCCCCGTTGGTGGTCGAGCGCGTCGCTTAAGCGCAAACGATCAGCACGCAACGCGAGTCGACGTTGCTAACCAAGGCCGTCCAGGGAAACCCGGACGGCCTTTTTGCGTGTATCGATGAAGACAGGACGTATGGCAGACGAGGAAACCCGCGCACCAGGCGCTGCGGCCAATGTGCGGACGGGCTCAGCTCACCAGCTTCACCAACGCCGAAAAATCCTCGTCAGCCCAGCCCGCCTGCTCGGCGAGTGCCAGTTGTTCGTGCACCGTGGCGAGCAAGGGCAGCGCCTCGCAACCGCTCATGCCCGATGCCAGGCGCATGTCCTTGAGCATGTGTTTAACCGAAAACTGCGGCGCAAAATCGCCCGTACGCAGCTTTGGCTCCTTTAATTTAACCAGCCCCGAGTAGCTGACGTTTTTGCCCAATGCCGCGAAAAACATCTCGTCGCCAATTCCAGCCCGGCGGGCCAGCGCGAGGGCTTCGGATAGCGCCTGCATCTGCGCGGCAATGTTGAGGTTCATGGCCAGCTTCAGAGTGGCCGCCTGCCGATGGTCGCCAATGTGGAAACGCGCCTGCGAAACCAGCGCCAGCAGGGGTTCAACCTCCGCGATAAGCGCCGCGTCGCCGCCCAGGTAAAACACGCTCTGGCGCTGCTCGGCGGCCGGTTTGCTACCCGTGAAAGGCGCTTCCAGGTAACCAGCTCCGGTCGCCATCACAAGGCGGCGAAACTCGTCGCTGCTGTGCGGATCAATGGTGCTCGATTGCACGACCACCTTGCCGGGCCCGAGCGCGGGCAGGATGCGTTCGATGACCCCGCGCACGGCGGGCGGGTCGGCGACTACAATGTGAACGACATCGACGGCCGCAGCCACGGCCTCAGCCGAACTTAGCCAGCGCGGGAAATCCGGCTGCGGTGTGCGGTTCCACGCTCCGCCAAGCAGACCCGCCGACTCGTAATGTCGTGCCCAAACCCCGCCGATGATGCCCAAGCCGATGATGCCGATTTTCATAGGAGCTCAGTTTTAATGGAGGCCCGTCGCGTTGGCGCAACCCAAGCGTTACCAACCCAGCCCAATCAGCATCGTTTCATGATAGCACTTGACGAATTAAAGCGCGGGCCTCTACGTTCCACCTTTACCACTCATAACAGACCTCGTCACACGACCGTCACTCACCCTTTAATCCACACCGACCATGGCAAATCCGAAACGCAAGCAATCCAAACGCCGCAGCGCTAACCGCCGCGCAGCCAACGCCTTCAAAGCTCCTGAAATCGCCCGCGATCCTACCGATGGCACCGCTTTCCGCCCCCACCACGTGAATCCCGTCAACGGGACCTACCGCGGCCGCCAAGTCGTCAACGTCGAGGTCTAATCCTCACGTTCACCCCGCTGTAACGCCTTTACCATCCCTCGCGATGGCCTCTTCTACCGGCCAAACTGCACGCATCGCGGTCGACGCAATGGGTGCCGATTTGGGCCCAGCCGAAGTGGTGGCGGCGGTCCAGCTGGCACTGTCCGAGTTTTCTGATCTGAGCCCCATCACCCTTGTCGGTGATGAGGCAGTGCTCAAACCACTGATCACCAGCCAAGGCCTCAACGGGCACCCCTCGTTGAGGCTTTTTCATGCCTCCGAGGTGATCACGATGGACGACAAGCCCATTCCTGCGCTCAAGCGCAAGAAGGACGCCTCAATGTTCAGGGCCATCGAGCTGGTAAAGTCCGGCGAGGCCGCAGCCGTGGTCAGTTGCGGTAACACCGGTGCGCTCATGGCCGGCGGCACCATTAAGCTGCGCACGCTCGACGGCATCGAACGCCCTGCCCTGGCGGCGATTATCCCGCGTAAAAACGGCTACTTTATCCTCATCGACGCCGGCGCCAACCCCGAGGCCGAGCCCGAGCACCTCGTTCACAACGCCCTGCTCGGCACCCACTACGCGCGCATCGTCCTCGGCGTGGCCAAACCGCGCGTCGGCTTGCTCACCATCGGCACCGAGGAAGGCAAGGGCAACGCCCTCATCAGCGCCACCCACGATCACCTCAAAAAGCTGGGCGACCTCATCAACTACGTCGGCCCCACCGAGGGGTTTCAGGTTTTCACCGACCATTGCGACGTCGCCGTGTGCGACGGCTTTGTCGGCAACCTGCTGCTCAAGAGCTGGGAATCGCTGGCTCACTTTTTCTCCGCCACGCTCAAAACCGAGCTCAAGGCGAACCCGCTGCGCATGGGCGGGGCGATCCTCTCGCAGGGCGCATTCAAGGCGCTCAAGGCACGCATGAACCCGGAAGTTTACGGCGGCGCCCCGTTGCTGGGTCTGCGCGGCAACGTGCTCAAGGCGCATGGCTCCAGTAGCCGCATCGCGATCAAAAACGCGATCCGTGCGGCCAACCAAATTATCAAAGCCGACATGCTGCACCTCATTACCGCCGACGCCGCTCGCGCCAACGCGCTGATCAGCCCGCCCCTAGCGCCAGCAGACGCGGCTCAAGCAGCCCCGAGCGCTTAACGCGCTGGAGACCGGCCGAATTTCCGTGCTTTTGAGCTGATTTATCATGGGTTCCCCTGCCATCGCTATCCTCGGCACCGGCTCGTACGCCCCGCCCCGGATTCTTACCAACGAAGAGCTATCCCAAAGCGTTGATACGTCCGATGAGTGGATTTTCAGTCGCACCGGAATCCGCGAGCGCCACATCGCCGCCAAGGACGAAACCACCTCCCACATGGCGTCGGAGGCGGCACGAATCGCGATTGCCGACGCCGGTTTAACCGCCGCCGATATCGACCTGATCATCGTGGCCACGGTGACGCCCGACATGCCCATGCCGTCAACGGCATGCTTCGTCCAGCACCACCTCGGGGTGTTGAGCCACGCCGCCTGCTTTGACCTGAATGCAGCCTGCTCAGGCTTTATCTATGCGCTGGACACCGCGTGGGCGATGCTCGGCTCGGGCCGCTACCGCCACGCCCTGGTCATTGGGGCAGAGCGTATGTCCACGGTGGTCGACTGGAAGGATCGCACCACGTGTGTACTTTTTGGCGACGGCGCCGGTGCGGTCGTGCTGGGGCCTGCACGAGGCACCGCGCAGATCATCGGCACCAAACTTTATGCCGAAGGCGCCCACGCGCATCTGCTGTGTATCCCCGAGAAGGAGTGCGCCCCCGGCGAGACCGCCGCCGATGCCCCTCGGCCGCCGAGCACCATTACCATGAAGGGTCGCGAGATCTTCAAAAATGCCGTGCGCGAAATGGAGCAGGCGGCCCGCGAAATCCTCGCCCACCATCACATCGAAGCCTCGGCGATCGATTGCGTGATCCCCCACCAGGCCAATCTGCGCATCATCGCGGCGATCGGCCAGCACCTCAAACTTCCGCCCGAGCGCTTCTTCGTTAATCTCGAGCGCTACGGCAACACCTCGGCCGCCTCCATCCCCCTGGCCCTTGACGAGGCGCGCAGCACCGGGCGCATCAAACCGGGTGACACCACCCTGCTGGTCGCCTTTGGGGCAGGCTTGACCTATGGTTCCGCACTGGTTCGCTGGTAATTCTTTACGACATGTTCACCTCATTCGCTCGCGCCCTTTCCTCACTCGCCGTTTTAGGCCTAGCGTTGGCGCTGATTCCGCTTGCGGACCTGCGGGCCGACTTGGTCTGGACGCCCCAAACCGGTTGGAAAGCCGAGGGCGGTGTGCTCGCCGGCGCACTCCCCGAGCCGGATCGCAACGCTCTGGATGCCATGAACAAGGCTCGCGCCGACGAGGAGCACGGACGCCGTTCCGCAGCGATGAAACGCTATGAAAGCGTCGCCAAGAAGTACCCCAACTCGGTGTATGCGGCTGAAGCCTTGTTTCGCTCAGCGCACATCCGCTACGTTCGCCGCCAGTACGTCAAAGCCTTCGACTCCTTCCAGGACGTCGTCTCCAAGTACCCCAACTCCCCTCGCTTCAACTCGATCATCGGCGAGCAATACCTCATCGCCAACGACCTTTTAGAGGGCAAACGCCCGCGTTATTTCGGCTGGATCCCCGGCTTTAAGAACCGCTCCAAGGGCATCGAGTTCTTCGAGAAAATCGTCGAGACCGCGCCCCACAGTGAATACGCCCCGTTGTCCCTGATGAACGTGGCTCGCGGCCACCAGAAACTAGGCGAGCCCGACGAGGCCATTGATGCGCTCGATCGCATGATCAACGACTACCAACAGAGCCTGCTCGCCCCCGACGCTTACCTGAAACTCGCGCAAACCCACGCCTCCCTAGTGCAGGGCCCGGCTTACGATCAGGCCTCCACCCAGCAGGCGATCACCTATTACCAAGACTTCCTGATCCTGTTCCCCGCCGACACCAATGTCCCCGCCGTGGACAAGGGCTTGACCGAGGTGCGCAAGACGTTCTCCGAAAGCAAAATCGTGATCGGCGATTTCTATTTCTACAAACGCGACAACTTCAAGGCCGCACGCGTGCTCTACAACGAGGCGATCACCGCCTACCCGGATTCCTCCGTCGCCGAAGTGGCTCGCCAGCGCCTCGCCGCAGTCGAGAAAAAGGAAATCAAAGCCAAAGCCGCAGCCCTCCCGCCTGCCCCCGCGATTCCCCGCCCCAAGCCCAAACGTAGCTTCTGGCTGTTCTAATTCCCACCTGGGTTGCTGTTGCGACCCCCTCCTTCTCTATGCGCGCATCCCTGTTCTTCGGTTTTATCGGCCTGCTCTTCTTCACCGGCTGCGCCAACTATCAACTCGGCACCGGCGGCAAGTTAACCTTCCGCACGCTCTACGTCGCCCCCGTGGTCAACGAGAGCAACTTGCCCCAAGCCGTTGCCATCATCAGCACCCAATTGCGCGAGTCCTTCCTGCAGGACCCCCGCATCATCCTCGTCAACACCCCCGAGGAGGCCGAAGCCACCCTCACGGTGCGCCTGCTCAAATACGGCCGCACGGGTAAAACCGGACGCCGTGACGACACCGGTTTAGCGCGCAATTTTGATGTCACCGTCGAGGCGGAGGCCTCCTTGCGCGACAACCGCGACAACCACTTCATTTTCGAAAACCGCAAGGCCTCGGCTTCGCGTGAAGTTTTTGGCGATAGCGGCCAGCTTCAGGCCGAGTACAACAACGTGCCGTTGCTCGCCGAAATCCTGGCGAAAAACATCCGCAGCGCCACGCTCGACACCTGGTAAAAGTCGGCCGCCGGGCCTGCGTTTACCAATTCGTTTTCAAGGTGGGTTGAATTGGCCGGGAAGGCCAACCCTACAGTTTCGGAATCCGTCTAGCGTTGGCCGTCCTTGGCCAATTCGCCTCATCTTGATTGGGAATTAATATTCCCGCGCCGAGCAGGTTACGGCGAACACCGGTGAGTGACAGGCCCGATTGGCGAGTTTCGGCTTTCCATTGCCCACACTCGGCCCTGATTGTTGGGTTCAATGCACGCCTCGATTCTCGCCCCGTCTATTCTAGCTGGTGACCACGCGAACCTCGCGGCCAGCGCCCAGATCGTGGAATCCCTCGGTGTTTCATGGATCCACCTCGACATCATGGACGGCCACTTTGTGCCTAACCTGACTTTCGGTCCGCAAACGGTCGCCGCGCTGCGCAAAGGCTCCAAGCTGTTCTTCGACACCCACCTGATGCTGGCCGAGCCACAGCGTTACATCGAAGCGTTCGCCAAGGCCGGGGCCAACCTCATCAGCATCCATATCGAGCCCACCTACGATCACGCCGCCACCCTCAAGCGGATCCGCGAACTGGGTTGCCAAAACGGTATCGTGCTCAATCCCGCGACCCCCGCCGAGGCCATAGAACCCTTGCTCGACCAAGTCGATTTGGTGCTGGTGATGACCGTGCAACCCGGCTTTGGCGGCCAGCCGTTCCGCCGCGACATGTTGCCCAAGATCGCCCAAATCGACACTTGGCGCCGCGAACGCGGGCTTAACTTCCGCCTTGAGGTGGACGGAGGCATCGACCTGAAAAACGGCCCGGAATGCCGCGCGGTGGGCGTGGACACCTTTGTTGCCGGCTCCTCGTTCTTTGGGGCAACAGATAAAGCCGCCTTCGCCCAAACCGCCGCAGCCTGGTAATTAATGCTAAGGATCTCGTTAAAAACACTTTCCACTTAATAAATCGAGTACGATTGCCTCAGGGCAAAACACCTGCAACTTCACCGCCATTCATGAAAGAACCGTCCACCCATCCACGTCTCAGCCCACTGGCCGCCCTCATTTTCAGCTCTCGCTGGCTGCAACTTCCGCTTTACCTTGGCTTGATCGTCGCGCAGGGCGTTTACGTTGTACTTTTTATAAAAGAGCTGTGGCACCTGATCTCGGAAGCCACCCGTCTCACCGAGCAACAGATGATGTTGATCGTGCTCGGCCTGATCGACGTCGTCATGATCTCCAACCTCTTGATGATGGTGATCGTCGGTGGCTATGAGACCTTTGTGTCCCGCTTGCGCCTGCACAATCACCCCGACCAGCCCGAGTGGCTTAGCCATGTGAATGCCTCCGTTTTGAAGGTTAAACTGGCCATGGCCATCATCGGCATCAGTTCGGTGCATTTGCTAAAAACCTTCATCGCCGCCGGCAGCCTGGGCCTGCCGCCGTCACTTCAGCAAATTCCGGCTACCGGCACGCCGATCACCTCCGAAGGCGTGATGTGGCAGACGATCATCCACGGTGTTTTCATTCTGTCCGCACTCGGCATCGCGTACACCGACCGGGTCATGCTCGGGTCGCCTGCGCCGAAAGCCGACAAACATTAAGCCCGAACGCCGAAGTTTTAACCACGGAATTCACAGATGAGCACAGATAACAGAGTGTTACTGAATTTGAAGACAGGATGAAAAAAGGGGATCAAGCTGAGTCCGTTTACCTCCTAAGGGATTGTATCTGTGTAATCTGTGTAATCTGTGGTTGGTTTGAACTTCGGAATTCAGGTTAAGTCGCCCCGAAGAGACGACCTCGGTGTCGTCCGTGCCGAATCACCGTTCAAGACCTGCGCCTGATTGGTGTTTTATACCAACGACAGAATTATTTTAGACTTTTCCCCGACATGGGCGAGACGCCCAAGCCACGCTCGGAACTGCTCGACGTGGCACGGGCGTCTCGCCCGTGGGATTTGAGTCTAAAAGCATTCAGCTGCTGGCATTAGCTTCTTCCTGATCCCTAAGCGCGAAAAAGCCCCGGAGTGAGTTCACTCCGGGGCTTTTTGGTAGCCGTTGATTCGGGCCCATCAGCGCAACCGCCAGCCCATACTGCCCGCGTCGGCGGGGTTTACGCCACAGGCGTCGGGATCACGGTCTGAATGTGCAACTCTTTGAGCTGCTTAGCCGTCACCGGAGTCGGGCTTTGCGCCATCAGGTCCTGGCCCTTTTGGGTTTTGGGGAAGGCGATGACGTCACGGATGCTGGTCGTGCCGCAGAGCAGCGCCACCATGCGGTCCAAACCAAAGGCAATGCCGCCATGCGGAGGCGCGCCGAAGGTGAAGGCTTTGAGCATGTAACCGAAGCGGCTTTCCACCACGTCGGCGGGAATCTTGAGCACGTCTTCAAACACCTTCTTTTGCAGCGCGGGTTGGTGAATGCGGATCGAACCACCGCCCAGCTCCATGCCGTTCAAGACCAAGTCGTAATGCTGACCGCGCACCCGCTTCGGGTCCGTGTCGAGATACGCCGCATCCTCGGGCACCGGCGCGGTGAAGGGATGGTGCGTCGCCGCATAACCGCCGCGCTCTTCGTCGTAGGACATCAACGGGAAGTCGATTACCCACAGGAACTTCCAATCGTCGGCGCGAATGGTGAGTTTACCGCGTTTGACCAGCAGTTGCGCGGCTTCGAGGCGGATGCGACCGAGGATGGCGCAGGCCTTTTCCCAAGGCGCAGCGGCGAAGAACACCATGTCGCCTTCCTCAATACCGAGTTGCGCGGTGAGCGCGGCTTTTTCGGCGTCGGAGAAGAACTTGACGATGGGCGATTTCCATTCGCCCTTTTCCGCCTTGATGAAGGCAAGGCCCTTGGCACCGAGTGACTTGGCAACATCCTCGAGCGCCTTGAGTTCGCCCTGGGTGAGATCGGCCAGCCCCTTGGCGGTAAACGCCTTGATGACGCCGCCGCCGGCCACCGTGGCTTGGAACACCTTGAAGGCCGAATCCTTGAAAATCGGCGACAGATCGCTCAGTTCCATGGCGAAACGCAGATCGGGCTTGTCCACGCCAAAGCGGTTCATCGCATCGACATAGGGCATGCGCAGGAACGGCGCGGGGATGGTCACGTCGAGGACGTCCTTCCACACCTTGGTGATCATGCCTTCGAACAGACGGTAAACGTCTTCGCGCGTGATGAACGAGGCTTCGACGTCCACCTGGGTGAACTCCATCTGACGGTCGGAGCGCAGGTCTTCGTCGCGGAAACAGCGGGCGATCTGGAAGTAACGCTCCACGCCGGCGACCATGAGGATCTGCTTAAACTGCTGGGGCGACTGGGATAACGCGTAAAACTCGCCGGGATGGATGCGCGAAGGCACCAGGTATTCGCGGGCACCCTCGGGCGTGGATTTGAAGAGCGCGGGGGTTTCCACCTCGATGAACTCCTGGGAGTCGAAGTAATCGCGGATCGACTTGGCGGCGCGGTGGCGCACCTGCAGGTTTTTGCGCATCTTGGGACGGCGCAAGTCGAGGTAACGGTAGGTGAGACGCAGGTCCTCGTTGACCTTGTCGCCGCCAACATCGTCGAGAGGGAACGGCGGGGTGTCGGAGATGTTGTGAATCGTCAACGTGGAGGCATCCACCTCGATGCCGCCGGTGGGAAGGGTTTTGTTAACCGTTCCCTCGGGGCGGGCGACGACCGTGCCGTCCACGCCGATGACGGATTCGGGCTTGAGGTGGGAGGCCTCGGCGGCGAGCGCGGGGTTCACCTGCGGATCGAACTTCACCTGGGTGATGCCTTTACGATCGCGCAAGTCGATGAACAGGATGCCGCCGTGGTCGCGGATGGAATCCACCCAACCTAGGAGCGAAACGTTCGCGTTAAGATCGGACGGGGTGAGCTGGCCGCAATGATGGGTGCGCTTCATGGTAATTAAAAGTCGTTCACCAAGCGCAGGTCAGCCTCGGACCGCAAATCTAAAGTCCGCTTAAAAGCGCCAAATCCCCTAGTCGACTAGGGGTGTTTACCTGCCCCGAAAGGGAGGGAACGCCCGATTGGTGGCACCTTCGATTTCGACTAAGCTGAGGCCAGATTAAACCACCTCAACCCATGCTCTCCAATACTCCTATTTCCTCCAGCCCCTTTATCCTCTCCATCGATGTTCAACCCGCGCCCGGACAGGCCGTGTTGGTCATCACGCGGAGCCCCCTGATGGCACGGGCGGTGAGTGATTTTCTCCGGCAACTTGGCGGCGACCTCAAGCCGGTCTGGTTGACCTCGGTCGACAAGGCCTGCCAACGCCTGGAATGGGACCACCCCAAAATGGTCATCCTGGATACCGCCGATACCAGCGACACGAACGAGGCGGCCGACGCCCTCCACCATGTTTCGCCCAAAATGGAATTACTTTTCCTCGGCGGCAGCCCGGCTAGCCCGTAATACGAATTAGCGTTGAAGTTGTGGTTTACGGCCACCTTGAGCTCACGCTCAAGGCCACACGCTTCGCGAAATCCCGCCTCACGAACTCACTCTTCGCGCACTCGCTCCCCGTGGCCTTGAGCGTGAGCTCAAGGTGTACCCGCATGCACTCGCTCCCCCACGAACCCGTTTTTTAAGCTCATCTTGGATGCGAATGGATGAAAAACGTGTGCCGAAGGATACCGGCACAGCCCGCATCACTCGCGCCAGGTGAACGCGTGGCATAAAGCCACGCCCGCCGCGTCGGCCTCGTCGGCGGCCAACACCGCGCCATGACCGAGCATCGCCATGACCGTGCGCGCCAACTGCTCCTTGCTCGCCCGGCCCGCGCCCGTCACCGCCTGCTTCACCCGTAACGGGGCGTATTCAAACACATCCATGCCGCCCAGTGCCGCCGCCGAAATCGCCGCGCCTCGCGCCGCTCCCAAAATCTGCGCCGTCTGAAAATTTTGCACGTAAATGGTCTGCTCCAGCGCCACGTGCCGCACCTTGAAATCCACCAAAAACGCCGCCACCGCCTTGTGGATTTCGCCCAGCGCATAAGACATCGGCCGGCTGGACGGGATTTTGAGCGTGCGACAGCGCAGCAATACCGGCTGCCGCGAAGGAGCGAACTCGATCAGCGCCAACCCGGTGCCGCGCAACGACGGGTCAATGCCCAGAACCACGCCCACAAACGGCGCGCGTTGCAGCGAGAACGTCGCGGCCACCCCGGCGCCTGTGCCCAAACCGGCGATACGCGTCGGCGCGGCCTTGGCCGCAGGCATGGGCCCGCCCGCCAGTTTTGCCGCCCACATGTCCCTTACATTCAATCGCGCCATGGCTTTTGGAAAAAGAATTAAAACAACAACCGTAGTCCCGCCACCGCACTCAGGCCAAGCGCGAGGTTTTCAAACACACGCTGATTGATCTTGGGCAACAGCAGCCGCCCGAGCCACGCGCCCAGCAACACGGCCGGCGCCAGCAGCAAATTGAAGCTGAAACTGTCCAGCGTGATGAGCCCCAGATTCACCATGAACGGGACTTTAAAGAGATTTAGCAGAAGAAAAAACACCGCGCTAGTGCCCACGAATTCCAGTTTCGGCAGGCGCATCGCCAGCAGGTAAATCGCCATGAGCGGTCCGGCGGCGTTGGCCACCAGCGTGGTGAACCCCGCCAGCACTCCCAGACTCGGCGCGAACCACGCGCCCAACTCGGGCAATTCACCCGGCTTGGCCCGCGCACGCCGCCAAAGTTGCAACGTCACCATCCCCACGATGATCACGCCGATCGACACCCGCGCCTCGCGGTCGCCCATGCGCCCCAGCGCAAAATACCCCGCCACCACGCCTGCCACCGTCCAGGGTAACAGCCGCCAAATATGCGCCCACTGCGCGTGCGCCCGGTAAGCCAGCACGGCGATCAGGTCGCCGCAGATGAGCAAGGGTAGGACCACGCCGCTGGCCTGCTTAGCGGGGATAAAGCTGGTGAAAATCACCGCCACCACCATGCCCAGCCCGCCGATCCCGGTTTTTGAAAGCCCGACGAGGAGCGCACCGGCCAACGCCAGCGCCCATTGCCACGGATCGAGGTTCACGCGCCCTCCTTGGTAAACACGCCGCCGGCCACCCGAAACACTTCCCATTCGCCCAACTCCGCGTCGGGCAAACTCGTGCCGGTGGCGAGCACCTGCCGCGACTCGCCCAAGGTCGCCCAAAACCGCCGCCGCCGCGCCGGGTCCAGTTCGCCAAGCACATCGTCGGCCAGCAGCAACGGCTCCACCCCGGCGCGCACGCGGAAATAACTCACCTGCGCCAACCGCAGCGCCAGCACCAGGCTGCGCTGCTGCCCCTCCGAGCCGAAGTCGCGCGCAAGCCGGTCATCCAACAAAAAGTGAAAATCATCGCGGTGCGGCCCGGCCACGGTGGTGCGGAACTGCAGGTCGCGTCCCCTGCCCCGCTCAAAAACCCCCAGCCATGCGGTTGCGTTTTCGGCGGTGATATCGGGGGCATGGCGCAACCCAGCGCGTTCGGCGCCGTCGGCGATTTGCGCATAGGCGGTGGTCACATGCCCGGCCAATTCGGCGATGCCAGCGGTGCGCTTGGCCTGAACCTCGGCGGCGGCCAACGCCAACGGCTTTTCAAAGGCGCTCAGTTCGCCCCCGCCCGCACCGCGTTTGAGCAACGCATTCCGTTCGGCCAGCGCCTTGTGGTAGGCCTGCAAGGCGCGCAGGTAGGCCGGATCCATGGCCGCCAGCGTAAAATCGAGCCACCGCCGCCGCAGCCCCGGCGCGCCACGCACCCACTGCTGATCTTGCGACGAAAACACCACGGTGGGAAACCGCCCCAGGTAGTCGCCCAGGCGCGTCACCTTTTCGCCGTCGCACCAGACCTCTTTGCCGCCGGCACGCAGTTTGATGACCAGTTTCGAAACGCCGAAACGCTCATGTTCAAACTCGCAAGCCAGCGCCGCCTCCGGCTGGCCGTGGGCGATGAGCAGGCGCGTGTCGGTGGTGCGAAACGAGCGCAACGCACTCACAAATCCGGCCGCCTCCAGCAGGTTGGTTTTGCCCTGGCCGTTGGTGCCCACGAAAAACTGCTGCCGCCCGGCAAACGTGAGTTCGGCGAAAGGGACATTGCGGAAGTGCTGCAGGGTAATCCGGCGAAGGCGCATGAAAACCGCATTAGGCCGGCAAGTCGCCGCCACCGGAATCAAATTCCACGCAAAAGCGGCTGCGCGGGGCGGAAGTAGTGCGGTGCTTCAGCCCGCATGACCGAGCCTCCAAACCATTGGCCACAAAAAACACCAAATGACATAAAAACCGCCCCACTCGCGTGAGTTAAAAAACGGGAGATTGAGCCGCAAAAATGCGCAGGAGTCGCAAAAAGAGGATTACGCAATCGATCGCGATCTCTGCGGGTTGTTCAGTGTCCATGAGTGCCCATCAGTGGTTAACGGTTTGAGGCGCTTGCCCCAAAAACGGAGATGAGCACCCTGCCTGCGTTCAGGTGCACCGCAAGCAGCACTTCATGCAGAAGCGCCAAAACTTTTCCCCATCCGCATCCGTTTAAATTTTAACACGTTAGGACTCGACTGGGGTGTTTCCCGTTGAGGCATCGGGAAACACCCTCATGTCCTTAATCGAGAAATGCGCTAAAGTGACCGAGTCGCATGGACTGCACTCTGCATAAGAGGAGGCTCCCTGAGGTAAAAAACCAAAGCCACGATTTAGTAAAAACTCCTACAGACACCTCTTCACCATGAATTTAGGAGCCAACCCAAACCTGCCATGCGGAGCAAAACGACTGGCGAACGACGCGGTTTGTGTCTTGGCCATAACCGAGACATTGAATGGATCCGGCGAGACCCTCGGAATGCTTCAACACGCCATTCGTAATCCGCGCACCACGATTCCTGAGGTCGCTCACATTATGAGTAGTCACCGGGAGCTCTCGACGCAGATTGTTACGTTCGCCAACACGGTTTTCCCCATCAGGACCAGCAACATCTGCAAAACCATTGAGGAGGCCTTACGGTTGGTGGGACTGCGGGAAATCACCCGACTTATCGCCGCAGCCACTACGGAGGACGTGATCGAGTCTAATCTTGGCGCCTAACTGCCGCATTCCCAACTCCATGAAGGTCGACCTCAATTGCCTTAAAGCGGCCTCCGCAAGACTGCCTTCATCCGCCAAACTTATCGACGCGCTTTACCGGGCTATAAATAAACCCGATGTAGATATGGAGTTGGTCGTGCGCTTGGCCTCAATGGATGTCGCTATAACGAGTCGCCTCTTACGCATGGCCAACAGCGCCTGCTACTCGCGAAACGAGGCGGTCACCAGCCTCGACCAGGCGCTCGCTTGGCTGGGCGCGTTTCAGGCCTATCGGGTCGCCTGCATCACCGTATCCGCTCAACTCTGCGAGCAAAGTCTCCCCATTTACCGAATCTCCGCGGATCGCCTCCAGGCCAACACCATTGCGATGGCGGTTGGCATGGAGATCATCACCTCCGCCGCTGGACTGGATCACAAGGCGGGCTACACCATCGGCTTATTACACAATTTAGGACGTATTGTGATCCAGCGTGTTGCACTGCAAATGGAGATTCCGGCCGGTGCCGCCGATTTGCCGGATATCCAGGCGGTCGTTAACTGGGAGCGGCAAACCTTTGGACTCAGCCACACCGAAATCGGCGGCTCCGTGCTCGCCCTGTGGGGGATGAATCCATTGCTGGTGGAGGTAATAAACCATCAACACGATCTAGCACCATTAGCTGACCCTGCGATTAATCGGTGGTGCGCTCTTTTGCGCATCACAGGGACCTTGGTGGCCAGCACTGAATTTGGGCTTGGCGTTACCAGTGACGCATGGCCCACCTCCGAAGCGGATTTCACGCAGGCCGGTATTTCTAAAGTAGATATACTTCAATTGAGCGAGGATATCACTGAGGCAACCAAGAGTATCTGCGAGCAAAGCGGTGTGGTTATAGCTACCGAAGGATCGAAATCACTTTAGCGCGCTTTAACTCAGTTCGCCGATAGTTTCGGTGGGTAAACAAGCTCACGCTCAAGGCCACACGCTTCGCGAGTAAACTCCACGTGGCCTTGAGCGTGAGCTCAGGGTGTTTATCTCAAGGTAGTCGCGCCCCGAGGAATCGCTCTCGTTAAGCTCATCTCGAACACGAATTGGTTTGGCCGGGGCAACCCCACCGTCGCCCGCCTACGCCGCACCCGTTTCACCCCAACACTCCAAGGGTGTAAGTTGAGCAACGCCCCGACTGTTGTGCTACGCGGTTTCCACGGTTGACCGCCCTGTTCGCCCACCTAGGTTAACTCCAGTATTCCCTCCGTGTTTGCCCAATCCGCCCATTCCATGATGATCCGCCGGCTCTGTACGCTCGCCACCCTTGCCGCCCTCACCCCGCTTGCCGTATTGGCACAACCACTTGCACCGCAAATGGCTCCAGTACACACCGACAACCTCTCCCAACGCTTCGCCAACGGCGTTGTCGCGGTCGCCGAGGACAAGGTGATCACCGTCGACGACCTGCGCCGCGAAATCGGCCCGCGCGTGCCCGCCCTGCAGCGCTCCGCTCGCAACGAGAAGGAGTTCAACGAAAAGCTCGAATCCCTTCAGGACGAAATCATCCAGGAGATGATCGACCGCATCCTCATCGTGAAGGACTTCAAGAAGGACGATAAGCGCAAGGTCCCGGCCAGTTACATTAACAACGCCATCGCCGAGGAGCAGATCCGCCGTTTCGAGAGCGACCGGACCAAGTTCCTCGCCTACCTGCGCAACACCGGCATGACCTACCGCGACTACCGCAGGAAGGTCGAAGACGACATGATCTACGACTACATGCGCAGCCAGCAGCGCAAGAGCAGCAACATTGTCAGCCCCGCCCGCGTCGAGTCCTTCTACAACGAAAACAAGGACCGCTTTCAGCAAGAGGACCAGGTTCACATGCGCCTGCTCTCACTGACCCGCCAGACGGGCGAAACCGACGAAACCCTGCTCGCCCGCGCGCAAAAAATCGTCGACCGCTTCAAGGCCGGCGAGAAGTTCGAGGACCTGGCCCGCGAGCTCAGCCAAGACGCCAAACGCACCAAGGGCGGCGACTGGGGTTGGCAGCCCCGCGCCGACCTCAAGGCCGAGTTCAGCAAGCCCCTCTTTGAGTTAACCAAAGGGCAGGCCACCGACCCGATTCTCGCCCCCGAGGCCGTTTACCTGCTGTACGTGGAAGACCGCAAATTTGCCGGCTTGCAGCCCCTGGCTGAAGTGCGCGAGCAGATCGAGCGCATCCTTGGTAATCAAATTGCGCGTGAATCCGAAGCCCGCTGGCTGGAGCGCCTGCGCCGCAACGCGTACGTTAAAATCTACTGAGCGGGAGACCGCCAAAAAAGCGCCGGCACGCCGAACACCTCGGCGTGCCGGCGCTTTTTTTGCGGTTGCGACAGACTTGTGCCGGAGCGGGCGGGCAGCAGGCGAACCGGTGTTCGCCTTAATAGCCGGCGTGCAAGCGCGAGAACAGGGGGCGGGCGCTCGCTTCGGCAGGGTGTGGACTACCCCGCCAGATCGGCGAGCAGCGACTCAACCACCGCTTCCTCGTGCACCGAGTTGCCGTTTTGCTTCATCACCTCGGCCAACTCCGGACACCACGGGCTGGTTAACCCTTCGCGCGTCGCCAGCTTTTTCCCCTTGGGCGCGGACAGGTAATCCGCCGGGCTCATCCGCCAGGGCAGCGCACCGGGCTCGGCCAGCACGCGGCGGGCAATCGTCAGCCCGCCCAAATCGAAATCGCCATGGTAACGTAGCCGGGCACCGGCGGCGGCGAGTTGGCGCAGCAGGACCTTTGCCGGGGTGGCAAACTGCCCGTTCACGCACACCAACGGCGCACACCGCACTCCCAGCCGGCGCACCGCCAGCGCCACGATGGTCGGGTTTTCGCACACAAAAACCGTCCGCCCTGCCAACCCCGGATCACCCGCCAGCGGCCAGACTAGGAGGTGACGCAACGAGAGGTGGAGCGGTTCGCCATCCCGACGCGCCGTCGCCAGCAGGCGGGTCAAGGGGGTGTCGGCTTGCGCGGGCAAATTAAACACCAACACCGGCGTGCTGAGCTCGTCACAAAGCACGCCCACCGAGGCCCAGGCGGTGCGGCGACCTTCGGCATCGTCGTCCAACTCCACGCCTCCCAGACGAGCGGCGAGGCGCAGGGCCAGCGTGGCGCGGGGCGTGCCGGGATCGAGGGCGTGCGCATCACCAAAAAGTCGCGCAGCCAGTGTCGCCAGCGGCTCGGCGTGCACGGGCAGCGCGGTGGCGAGGCGGGCAAGCTCGTCAACTAACGAGGCGGCACACGCTGGTTGATCGTCGCAGAGGCGTTTGAGCAGTCCGCTGGCGGCGAGTTCACCCAGCCAGTTTTGCAAGGGCGGCCAGGCGGCGAAACGAGCGGTGGCGGTGCCCAACACCGCGGTCCACACCGCTTGGTGGCGCTCGGCCAGGGCGCGGCGATCGTCCACCGGGCCGCGCAGGGCGTGCACCGCCGTGGTAAGATCGGCGCAAATGCCAGCGTCGTGGAGCACCTCGACGAGTTCGCCGAGGTCGATCCCGAGCGAAGCGCCCGGGCGGCTCACGCGGCCGAGCAGGGCGTCGAAGGCGGTGCGTTCGCTCGCCGTGGCATCAACGAGGGTGAGGCGGCCCTCCAGCGGACGGCCCAATTCGAGCCGGCGCTGGAGCGCATCCACCAACCGACCCAACTCGGGTTGGCCGAGGGTGCTGCGCAACCGGGGTAGATCAACCGGCGTAGGCGCGGGCTTGGGCAAATTCGTGGGCGCGGGCTTGGGCGAATTCGTAGGCGTGGGCGACGGGGCAGACATGACGGTTAACCGAGAGGAAGTTCCGGCGGAGCTTCCTCGTTGTCGGCGGGCGCGCCGGTTGGCCCGTGGGCGGTGCCGTCGTCGTCAGCGTTGGAGGTGGCCGCCGCCACCTGCGCGCCGTCACTCGATGCAAGACTGATTGGTGGCGCGGCGGGCGAAAGCGGAAGGTCGCGTTGTTTCTTTTCGCGTCCGTTCCACAGCCAGCGGGTGGCGGCAACCGCGTCGAGGCCGGGCAGCGTGGTGAGGTGGTAAATGGCCAGCGCGGGCACGGTGGCATAGCAGCCCCACTCGAGTTCGCTGGTCATGACGATATCGAGGTCGAATTGGGTGAGTACGCCGAGGCACTGGGCGCGCATCGTCGGGTCGATGCCGGCGAAGGCCTCGTCGAGCATGACCAGGCGGGGCGCGGTGGGCGCGGCTCCACGGTAATGCGCGGCAGCGGCGGCAAAGCGCGGCAGGGTGAGCGCGAGGGCCTTTTCGCCGCCGGAGCCCGTGCCATAGGTGGTTTTATCGAGGCGGCGCCAGTGGCCTTCTTGCTGGCGCTCGATCACGAAGCGGTGCCAGCGTCGGTAATCGAGGGCGCGGGCCAGATGGTCGCGCCAGGAGCCGGATTCATCGGCCGTCTGCTCGGCGGCGATTCGCCCTTGCAGGAAGCCGGCCAGCGCAGTGCGTTCGGACGGCGTCCACAGTTCGCCTTTACGTAGGAGAATCGGCCGGACTTCGTGGAAACGGCTCTCGGTGTCGGATTCCCATTGAAAGCGAAAACGCACGCCGGTGCTGGTGGGTCGGGAGGCGAGTTCGGCATTGGCGTCGGTGCGCCAGGCGTCGGCCGCGCGGATGAGTTTTTGCAACTCCACGGCTGCCTCCGCCAACAGGTGGTTTTCAATGATCTCCCGCTCGCGGGCTTGGAGGAGGCGATCGCGCTCGGCCAGCTCGGCGGAGAAGGCGGCGTGCAGCTCGGTCATGGTGTGGGGTTTTCCCTGAAACAAACAGCGCACCAGAATAATGTCTTCGACTTGGTGGGTTTCGGGCTGGTGGCCGTGCGTGACGAGCTGGTCGCGCAGTTCTTGGATATGGCTGTGGATGCGGTCTTGCCGCTGTTGCCAAGCGGTGTCGTCGGCGGGCGTGTCGGCGAGGCGGGTTTCGATCTGGCGGGCAATGTCGACCGCCTCGGCCACACTCCACTCGCCTGCTTCAATGGCGCGGAAAGCGGGGTCGGCCTCGGCGAACAGACGCTGAGCGGCGAGTCCTTGGAGGTGGGCGATGGCGGTGCGGCGAAAGACCTCTTGGTCGGCGCGTTTTTGCTCGGCGGTGGACTTGTTTTCCTCGGCCCGAGACTGCTCGGCGGTCTGGGTGCGCTGCTGGCTTTCGTTGGCGTGGATCTCGTTCTTGAGGCGCACCACTTCGGCGCGGGCAGCGCGGTGCTTTTCCAAAATCTCGGCGACGCTGGCACCATGGGTCTCCTGCAAGGTAAGGAAGCGCTGGCGGGCGGCTTCGGCGAGGGCGGCGGTCTGCTCGCGGCGGGAGCGGCGGGTGTGGGCCTCGGCTCCGGCGGTGGCGGTCTGTTCACGCAACGCGGCCAGCTGTGCTTCAAGGGTCGCGGCGTGGCGCAGCGTGGGCCAGAGGCCGGCGAGGGCTTTGTCGTAGGCCTGGGTCAAGCCGACGAGCTCGTCGAGGCGGCCAAGCCAGGCGGCGAGATGCAGGTCGGCCGCATCGCGGTGGAGGGCCGCTTGGGTATTTTCCCACTCGATGCGCCGGGCGGAGGCGAGCTGGGCGGCGCGCTCAGCAGCATAAAGTGAATTTGCCACGGACTGAGCGGCGGTTTCCAGTTCGTAGCCGGCCCGCAGCAGCGGTTCCTCGGAGGGCGCGGCGGTAAACTCGGCGGCGGCCGCTGCCTGGTCGGCGACCAGTGCTTCGATGGCCTCGCGGGCTTGGTCCAGGTGGGCAGTTAACTCAAGCTGACGGCCGCGCAGCGTATCTATTTGACGGCGACGCGCGGCGGCACGGGTGCTCGCGCCCAGGTAATCGGCCTCGGGCTTGGTCCAGCGTCCGGAGAGCGGGCCGAGTTGCCAACGGCCATCGGGGGCGACCCAGTGCGGACCTTGGCCGGGGGCACCGCCGAGGTTGGCAAGCAAACCGGCCAGAGTCGCCGGGGTGAGCTGACCGGCGGCGGCGTCCTCGGTGTCGATGGCGGGCACGAGCAGTTGCCCGAGGTGGCGGGCCGGGCCGGTGGCGTCGCTGGCGGCATGGACGAGGTAGGTGTCTTCGTCGGCGGCGAGCAGGCGGCCGTCGGGCAGCACCCAGGCATCGAGCAGCCCGGAGGCTTGGAGCGCGGCTTCAAGCCCGGCGCGCTCGGTGAGCGGCAAAGCGGGATGGAAATCGCAAACCCGCCAGAGCGGTGCGCCGGGACGTCCGGTGCGTTCGGCGCGGCGCGTGGACGGCGGCGGGGGCGGCGGAGTGTCGCCGTTTTCTAGGCGGTCGATTTCAGCGGCGATCTGGGCAAGCTCGGCGGTGAGTTCGGCGGCGGTACGGGCAACGGTGACCTGACGGGCGGCGAGGAGCGCGGTGGTCGCGGTGCTGGCGGCATCCGCCGCACGCAGGAGCGGGCCGGGCCCCTCGCGGGTTTCAACCCAGTCAGCAAAGGTGTCGGCCAGGGTCTCGCCGTGCGGGGGTTGGAGGTGGCGAAGTGCGGCGCGCCAGCTGGAGTAGGACGCGAATAGGGCGGCGGCACGGGCATCAAGGGTTTCGCGGGCGGAGTGCTCGGCCTCGCGGGCGGCAGTGGCGTGTTCCTGGGCGCGGCGCAGCTCGGCGTCGGCGAGGTGGAGCTGGGCCAGCGACTGAGCGGCGGATTTTTCCTGGACGCGAAGAATACCGAGGGCGCGTTCGCGTTGGGCGAGGACGCGGTGGAGTTGCTTCTCGGCGGTGGCGGCGGTGGAAGGCAGGGATGCGGCATCGGTCTCGGCGGCGCGGCCGAGGTGGAGGCGGTTGGGCTCGGCGAGGTCGGCGGCAGCAGCGGCGCTGGCGGTGGCGTGCAGGCTGGCGGCAAGGTTTTCGTTAAAACCGGCGGCGGCTTCCTCGGCCTGGAGTTGACGCGAGCGGGCTAGTTGCTCGGCGCTGGCGGCACGAACTTCGTCGCCACTGGCAACCCCGAGCGCGTCGGCCTCCTTAGCGGCGGCTTCGCTGGCCAGGCGAATTTCGTCGGCGGTGCGCATCTCGGGGCTTTCGGCTAAGGTGCGCTCGGCGGTCTCGGCGCCGGCCTGTTGGGTGTCGAGTTCGGCACGCAGACGGCTGAGGCTGGCGAGCTCGGCACTGGCGGCTTCGAGCCGAGCGGCGGCGTCCTTGGCGGCGCGTTGGGCGCTTTCGTAGCCAGACTGAGTGGTCCGCACCTGGGCGGCCCGGCGGCGCACCGCAATGCGGACGTAGGTGGCGTAGTCCTGAAGGAAAACGCCGACGGCGGCGCGGGCCTCGGTGAAGGCGCGCAGGGTGTCCTTGTCGGCCTGGAGGCTGCGGAAGGATTCGGCGACCTCCTCGATGATGGTGCCGGAAAGTGTGGGCAGGGCGTCGCTGAGGGCGTTGGGCAGCTCGTTTTCGTCGAGTTTGCGCGTGAGCTGGGGGCGGCGCAGGCGCAGCAGCAGTTCGATGAGCGCGCCATAGCGGGGGCCGAGGCCGAAGAGGGTGTCGTTGACGGCCGCGCGGTAGTCCTTGGCTTCTTTGAAAACGCGGCCGTGGTCGCCGATTGCCTCGGTGAGGCGGTCGCGGCCGAGCGGGGTGCGTTGCGCCGTCTGCAAAAACAGGTCGCGACCGATGCGCTGGGTGGTGATGAAAAACCAGCGGCTGTGCAGGCCGGTGTGGCCGGCGACGGCGCGCAGGCCGCAGCCCAGGGTCAGGGTGTGTGCGGTGCCGTCGGCGTCGCGGCGGCCGAACTCGATCCAGGTGTAGCCGGTGCGCTCGGGGTATTTGCCCATGAGCAGGTTCCACTCGATGCGTTTGGCGGCGTCGCCGTCGGGCTCGACGCGGGCGGGCGAGACCTCGCCGTCGAGTAGGAAGGGGAGCTGCAGGGCGAGGATGCGGGACTTGCCACTGCCGTTGTTGCCACGCAACAGCAGGCGGCCCTCCGCGTAATGAAACTCCTCGTAGTCGTAGCGGTAGAGGTTGAGCACGCCGCTGCGCAGCGGTTGCCAACGATCGGTTCGCGCCGGTGCGGGCAGCGGGGAGGAGTCAGCGATGGCGGGGACGGCGGAAGGGGCGGCGGCGGGCATGGTTAAAAGTTAAGTTCGGCGGTGTCGTCGGTTGCCGGGGCGTTTTCGGCGGAGGCGCGCAGGGCGAAACGGCCCAGCGCGGGCAGCGGGCGCAGGCTGTCCCCTACCCGTTCGATCAGGGCGAGGCCGGCGAGGCGATTGAGTACGAGCTCGCACAGAGGGCCCTCGGCCCCGCGTTGGGCGACCTCTTTGCGCCAGTGGTGCCGGTGCTGGCGGATGAGGCGGGCGGTTTTCTGGCGAAGCGTTTCGGTGGTGAGCGCAGTGGTATCCCCGGCGCGGAGACGATCGGCGAGCCAAGTGGCCAAGAGCAACGTGAGGTGGCCCTCGGTGCCTTCCTCGGGAAGGCCGGCATCGGAGCAATCGCCATCGAGATCGACCAGGGCCAGGCCCTCGGCGCGAACCTCGGCGTGCAGGCCGGTGGCCTCGGTGAGCGGACCGAGCAAAAAGGGGCGCTGGCGGTCGAGGTAGGCGCGGGCCTCTTCGTCGAGGCCCGCGTAATACAGCACCGGATCGTCGAGCAGCCGGGCGGCGAGGCCGGTGCGCAGGGCGCGGTTGCGCGCGTCGGGGGTGTCGGGGCGGGGCTGGTCGAGAAGGGCGACAAGACGTTCGTCGAAGCCTTCGTCGGCGACCAACGAGGGACTGCGGCGGACGGCCAGCAGGAGCGCGAGGACGGGACGGTTGATGTTGTAGAGGGCGTCGGAACTGCGGTCGCGCAGCAGTTGTTCCTCGTCACCCTGGATACGGCGCAGAACCCCGAGCGCGACCAGCAGCCGCAGAGTGTGCACGAAATCGCGGCGGCCGGCGGGCTCGTCGAGCGACCAGAGCACGCCGTGAGCGGCGAAGGCCGGGTCGGCGGCGAGCGCGAGGGCGATGTTTTCGGCGAGTCGGCCGAGGGTGGTCTGGCGGTCGCCGCGTTCGAGCACGGACACGGCCAGGCAGAAGAGGAGGTAACGAATGCGGTTAAACGGCTCCTCGCTGCGCGGGTCGAGAGCCGGGCGGGTGGCGTCGGTGGTGGTGGCTGGCAACTTACGCAACCGGGCGGCTTCGGCGGTGACGACCAGCGACCAATCGACGTGGTGGGCAAACCAATCGGCGAGCCATTTGCGATGGCGGCGCACCAAGGTGAACGCCTCGGCGGTGGGGCCGTCGGGGATGAGCAACGGGCGTTGCAACAGGGCGCGCAGTGCGGTGCGGCGCTCCTCAGCTTCGAGCGGTTCGGACTCCTCTCGCAACCGAGCCAGCCGGGCACGGCGGGCGGTGCGTCGCGAGGGGCCTGGCAACGCCGCTGGAGCCGTGGCCGGGACAGCGGACGGTGGGCTAAACCCAGCCGGTGGCGCGGGCGGCGGGACGGCGGAAGAAGGAGGCGGGGTCACGTGGGCAAGGCGAAGGTTCGGCGATCGAAGTGCGGCAGGGCGGAGGCTGTAGACAGAGCGAGGATACAGGGCGGCAGTTAATGAACCGGCTCGATAGTGATCCAGTGATCGGTGCCGGTGAACTCACCGTCGGCAGTGGCGAGGGTAGCAGTCTCGCCAGCAGGCACTGGCTCGAGACGAATGCGCAGGGTGCCGTCGGCGGACTCGATATCGATCGGGCCGGTGCGATCTGGGCGTTGGCTGAGGGCGTGGCCAAGCAGGTCGAGAAACAGGCGAAAAGAGGCGTCGCCGAACGGGCCGAGGTCGGCGAGACGACGGCGGCCGGCGGCGGTGAGCACGCGGCGGGCGCGCTCGATTTGCTCGGCTTGCTCGCGGGCGAGGGCGAGCAGGTGGGCTTTTTCAGCGGTGCGATCGATGGTAATGGAGGCGACGCCGCGCGGGGCGTTGCGACCACTCTGGCGCAGCCGGGGCGACAACCAGACGGGCGCGCCTTGCAGCCAGCTGGTACGCGGGGTTTCTGCGCGGGCGGAGCGTTCGGCTAGGGTTTCGGAGTTGATCCTCAGGTGGCGGGCCGGAGTGAGGGCGAAGGCGGTGCGCCAGAGCCGGTGGCAGGCGCCGTCGTCGGGGGCCTCGGCGAACCAGCGGGCGAGGGAAAGGAAATCGGCCGCGCGGTCGGCGCGGGAGGCGCGGCGGTCGTTGATCTGGGAGACGGCGGTGAGCAGGGCGGGGATGGCGGAGCGGGCGCGGGCGCGCAGCAGCTCGGCCTGGGAGGGTGTTTCGCCAGCGATGAACCAGCGCCGCAGTCCGGCCCAGCGGTCGCGCCAACGCGTCTCGGCCTCGGCAAAGGCCTCGGGCGCTGGGGCAAGGGCGTCGGCCAGTTCGCGGCGCGCGCAGGCGACGAAGGCGAGGTCGAGCCCGCAGCCTTCCAAGCGCAGGATGGCCTCGGCGATGCGGCTGGTGGCGACGACCAGTTCGCCGATGAATTTTTCAAGGTAGTCGATCAGCCGCTCCTTGTAGGCGAGGAAGGCCTCGACGGAGATGCCGTGAAGTTCAACCGTGCTCTGCAGTCCGCGCATAAAGGTTTGGGCGCGGGAGGTGAGCTGCTCAAAACGAGCGACGAGACTGGAGAGCAGTTGAAGGAGCTTGGCGTCGTCGGGCGGGCTATCGGCGAGGCGCGGCAGAAGCGCGTCGAGCAACTCGGCAATGTCGTGCAGGGCGGTGGTCTGGAGTTCGCCGGGGCGGAGCAGGTAGTCGCCGAAGACCGTCAGGGCTTGCTCGGCGGCCTCGCCGGCGGCGCTCAGTTGGTAGAGCCGACGGCGCTGGTAAAACTCCTCGATGGTGGCGGCCTCGGCACTATCCGGTGAGTCGTCGAGATTGCCCCAAGCGCGCAGTTGCGGGAGGACCTGGTCGATCTCGGTCGGGGTGGCAGAGGGAAGGAGAGCGTAAATCTCGGAGGGGCGCAGTGAGATAACGAAACGGGCGCGTTCGGCGACGAAGACGCCCAGGACCGCGCGGTAGAGGCCGGTTTTCTCGACGTTGAGGTGCGCGAAAACCGAATACGTTAAGGGGGGCGAATCGGGCGCGGACATCGACAGGAATCGCAGGCTAGGCGTGCGGCGAGATGCCGCAGCAGGTAAAGGGGTTAAGGCAGCAAAAAGAGGTCACGCGGCCCGCAGCCAAACCGGAGTCCGACTGGGCGGCCACCGTAAAATGACGGCGAAGGGAAGTGCGAACGTTGCGGCGTCGAATTATGCCCCCCGCCGCAAAAGACATCAAACGTTAGCTTGAGGCTAACTTTGAGTGCCCAAGGACAAAAAACGGCTCTCCGGAGGAGAAAAGTGGTGGAGGTGCCGGATTTGAACCGACACGGGCCACTTTGGCCAAGTCGCCGTAAAACGTGCACATAATTAATGGTTAACGGGCTAGGTTGTTCCAGTAAGTGCAGTCACCGGCTTACAAAAGAGACTGAACCCAACGGTTTTAGCAACCTTGTGGAAACCTAATCGGCGTTTTCAGTCTTTGGCAGTGAGCTCTTACTTCGGCGATTGCTTGAGCGCTTTGCGGTGCCGGGTCTCCAGCTTCTTGATGCTTTCGGCCGGGGGTAACGCCTCCGGCATCGTGCCACCCAGTTCTTTGATCGTCTGGCGAACCTTTGCTCCCACTTCGCGGTGGGCTTGGTTGGCTTTGTCTTTCCCGGTGATCTTTTCCCGGCGGAGTTTCTCCTCGGCTTGGGTGGCTCGGAAGAGGTTGGCCGCCAGCTCGGTGCTGCCCATGTGGTCGAGGATTTGCTCGCCCTTTTTTAGCCCTTTCCGGCGGTGGGTGTCTTGCGCGTCGAGTCCACCATAGAGACCCATGTAACCATGGTTTTGGAAGATGGCATAGTCCAGGGGTGCGATTACGCCGGCATCTTTGGCGGCGTCGGCAAGCTGGCCGTTGTGGGTGCGTAGCTCGGCACGGATGGCGAGGCGGCGCTGCGTTTCCACTTGCTCGTCGGAAAGCTCCTGCCGCCGGGTCTGGATGGCGAAGTAGGTTTGGCCTTGGGCAACTATTTCCTTGGACGGGTCGGCGTTCTGGATGGCGAGGTAACACGCATACCGCGACATCATCACGGTTTTCAGGCGGCGTTGAGCACCACTGCCAATCTCGACCATTTCGGTGACCTCAACGAAATGGTCATCCACCCGCTGGCCGCTGTTGAAGCAGGCGGTGCGGGCAGCCTCTATGACGGACAGGAAATTACGATAGTCGGCATAGCCGAGAACTTTGGCGAAGTCGCGGCTCGACCAGAATTCGTTGCCCGCCGGGTTGGTCCGGCGAATGGATTCAAACGGGGTGATTTCGTGGCTCATGGTGCATTTCCTCCTGAAAGGGATATGGCGTGGTTAGTGGCAGTAAAACGACTCCTGGTTTGACAGGCGGCCGGGGTGGCGGCTCGTTGGCCTACGCAGATAAGCGCAGGACTTGTAGAGGTCGCCGGCAACGGTGGCAGCCCGCACGGGTGGCATCTCGAACCTGGGATCTGCATCATTTTCCAATCCAGTCCGAAAGGCCCGCCAAGTGCGGGCTTTTGGTTTTCACGACTGCGAGGTCGTCGGGCCAGAATTTGAGGCCGAAACCGAGCACCGCCCCTTTGTGTCGGCGGAAGGTGGGGTGAAGCAGGCGGGCATAGCGGTCTTCCACGTCGCCGAAGCGGTTGGGAGTCACCGCAGCGTAGAGTCCGGAGGCGACCGCGTCGGCGAGTTGTAATCCGGCAAGTTGGAAGCATTAAACTGACCTTAGTTTTCGGAAACAAGTCGCCGACTCTTGGTCGGAAAATTGCGCAAAACGACAGACATGTCGTTGGGATTGTAAAACGAGCGCTTCGGGCAGCCGAATTGAGCGTTAAGAGCCGTTTTTCGGCCCATAATCGAGGTGGATTTCCCGGTTCGGGCCGAGATTTTGAGCGCCAGCAAGAAAACCACCCTCCGTGGTGAGCTTCAGCAAGACGCCGCGAGCGAGAGTGGTGCATTCGGGCACTGATTCCGAGCGGTAGCAATTGGGCCATCGGTGTGGTTAGGACGAATCAAGGCCTTTATTGGCACTCTACCCGCCCCTTTTTCGACAGTCCGGTCCGGCATCACTGTGTGATCTCCAGCAAGGCGCGAGAGGGTTGCGTCCTGAAGGCCTATCCAACTCCTCTTTCGCATGTTTGGCCAGACTGAGTACTCATTCGTGACGTATTCAACGAACGGCCCCATAACCGGGTTTCAGGTACCTGAGTTGGACCAGACTCGCCGGCCCCTTCTCCGACACGCCCGTTGGCCTCACGGTCTTCGCCGTCTCGACCATGCGCTAAGGCTTACAACCCGCCGGCCCCAGCCGAAGACAGAGCGCTACCGCCGACAGCCTGCGCAAACTTACGCCAAGCCCGCGGAGACTGCCCTGTCCGCTGGCGAAACAGCACACTGAACCGTTGCGAATTCGGGAAACCGCACCGCTCGGCAATCTCGGTTAACCGAGTGTCACTGTCGCGCAAAAGGCGCTTGGCCAGCTCGATCCGCGCTAACTGAATTTCCGTGAGTAAAGTCCGGCCTAGACTTTGTTGGAAACGAGCGCCGAGGGAGGTGCGCGACAATCCGACTGCCCGCGCCACGTCTTTAACGTAAGGGTTTTCGTGAGCATGGGCACGAATGTAGTCCACCGCACGCGCCACCGCAGCGTCCTCCACAAAACGCACCGCCGTGGATTGTCGCGCCGCCACGTCTACAACGGGCAAACGCACCCCAGCGTGGCTTGTTTTCTTTGCAGCGATCAAATCAGCCAACAAGCGCGCCGCCTCGTAACCGATATTCCAAGCCGGCAACCGAACGCTCGAAAGGGGAATACTCTCAAAATCCACCCAGAAGTGGTCGTTACCGGCACCCAAAACAGCGACGTCATCAGGCACTCGTCGCCCCAGTGAACGCGCAGCCCGCATCAACGAAAGCGCATAGCTATCCAGCACCGTAAACACCCCGGCCGGTTGTGGTAACGCCCGTAACCAATCCGGCATGCCTCGCTCCCCGCCGCCGCCGATGCTCAGCGAAGCGCCCGGAGCAGCACGCTTCAATGTGTCGCGAAACCCCTTCAAGCGTGCGGCCGAATACGGTTTGCCTGGATGCCCCCAGAATCCGAACGCTCGGCAACCGCATTCGATCAAATGCAGGGCGGCGATACGCCCCGCGCCTTCGTCATCCTGCGTTACCACCGGGATTTGCGGGTGAATCACGGCGTTGGAGATGTTAACCACCGGCAGGCCCAGCCGTGCAAATCGTGCGGCTTCCGACGGCGTGTGCAGGGGGGCCACCACGCCACAGATTCCATCCCGCCTAGCGAGCGCGCGCAGATCACCCCGCAATTCATGGGGTAACCAGGCGTCAACAAAACTCAGGCGACCGGTCTCGAATCCGTAGTGCCGTGCCCCCAGGGCCGCCTCACGGAAATATTGCAGCGCCGGATCAACAAGCACTTGCACCGGATAAGGAGCGACCAATTGGGGCATGGCTGAAATGACAAAAAAAATGTCGTTTCAGGCAACGATAAATCTTCGCCGATACGTTACGCTGATGGAGTCAAAACCCACACCTCAATGAACCACCTCTACACCCTCCAGCAACTCGTCGACCGCCACCACAACCACCTATCGCGCGTTAATCCGCCCGACCTCGAAACCGACAACGGCGTGCTCCAGCGCCGCCAACACCCGGTCATCACCCGCGAACACATTCCGCTGTCGTGGCGCTACGATTTGAACGAAAGCACCAACCCGCTGCTGGTCGAACAACTCGGGGTTAACGCCACCTTTAACGCCGGTGCGATCGAGTACGAGGGAAAGATCGTCCTCGTCGTGCGCATCGAAGGCGCTGATCGCAAAAGTTTCTTCGCCTTGGCTGAAAGCGACACCGGTATTGACGGCTTCCGCTTCCGCGCCCGTCCGCTGCAGATCCCGGACGGCGATCCCGCCGAAACCAATCTCTACGACATGCGCCTGACCCGCCACGCGGATGGGTGGATCTACGGCCTTTTTTGCACCGAACGCCAGGACCCGGATACCAAGAGCGACAGTATCTCCGCAGCCACCGCCAACTGTGGTATTGTGCGCACCCGTGACCTCGAGACCTGGGAACGCCTGCCAGACCTGAAAAGCCCCTCCAAACAGCAGCGCAATGTTGTCCTGCACCCCGAGTTCGTAAACGGGAAATACTTCCTCTACACCCGCCCGATGGAGTTTTTCATGCACGCCGGCGCGGAAGGGCGTCTTTGCTGGGCGCTGGCCGACTCGATGTCGCCCTGCGTGATCGGCGAGCAGCCGACTCTCGATAAACAAACCTACCACACCATCAAAGAGGGGAAAGTCGGTGCTGGCGCAGCCCCGATCAAAACCAGCGAAGGCTGGTTGCACATCGCCCACGCGGTGCGCGGTTGTGCAGCGGGCATGCGTTATGTGCTCTACGCCTTCCTCACCGATCTTGAGGACCCCACCCGTATCATCGCGGCTCCGGGCGGGTATTTTCTCGCACCGTTTGGAGCTGAGCGCGTAGGCGACGTCTCAAATGTCCTGTTCTCCAACGGCCTGATCGCCCGCAACGACGGCTCGGTCCTGCTCTACTATGCTTCGAGCGACACCCGCCTGCACGTCGGCACGACCTCGATCAAGCAGCTCCTCGCCTACGTGCACGGCACGCCTGCGGACGGCCTGCGGACCCACGAAAGCGTTCGCCAACGCCTCGAATTGATCGACCGCAACCAAACCCTGCGCGGACTCAACCCGGTCCTCGACGCCGCCCTGGGCGCCTAAAAACGATACCCCAAGTGATCCCGTTGCCTAATCGCCAACGGGAGCACTCTTCGGCTTAGAACAGGAGCGGTTTGAGCATTGCTGAATCCAAAGTAGCGCGGTGCTTCAGCCCGCATCGGCGATACAGCGAAGAATGCGATTCCATCCTGCGGGCTAAAGCACCGCGCTACCTTGGAGATCGTTGGCAGCGGCCGATTGAAAACCTTCAACCCGAGCGTCGGCTAAAAAGGATGAACTGGGTTAAATCCACCCCTTCAAAAGCTCCAACGTTGGCTAGTAGGTAGTAACATTCAAAGTGTCGCATCTGCCGGTACTGCAAAATCAACGAACTACTTCGATCCTTTTGCCGCAAAAGAACGCAGGGAATGCATAAAAATACATGGCTTGTTCTTTGCGCTCCTTGCGTACTCTCGCGGCCAAACTGCCCTGGGTGTGGCATTTCCGGTTGTAGTGTTGGCCGTCCCCGGCCAATTCCGCCGTCTCAAACCTTGGCCGAGACGGCCAACGCTACACGGCAAAACTGCCATGCTGCATCCGACAACTCGAAGGTTACTGCCTACTAATAGGTGGTAACATTTAAAGTGTCGCATCCAGATACCCCTTAAAATCAACGCCAAACATCGATCTTTAAGCCGCGAAAGAACGCATAAAAACACAGGTCTTGTTCTTTGCGCTCCTTGCGTACTCTCGCGGCCAAACTGCCCTGGGTGTGGCATTTCCGGTTGTAGTGTTGGCCGTCCCCGGCCAAGTCCGCCGTCTCAAACCTTGGCCGAGACGGCCAACGCTACATGGCAAAACTGCCATGCTGCATCCGACAACTCGAAGGTTACTGCCTACTAGGATGAGTCTTGGCGTTAACTTTGCGTCGTCAGATTCCCCGTGTCGTCTCCCCGTCTACCCACATGCCCTCGACTAGCACGATATGCGGTCGAGGGGCCATTCCGCGCTCACCGCTTAACAACAAGCTGCGCAGCATATCGACCGCTACCGCTCCAATTTCCGGCGCGAACTGATTGATACCTGAATATTTCGAGCCTACGACAACGTTCAGATTCGCATAACCGACCGCCTCGCCTGTTGCCGTTCGCAACTGGGGCACGAGCTCACCCGGTTGAACCGGCAGCGACACGACTGCGTCCAGCCCACGATCCGAGACCCACTGGCTAAACGCCCCTTCGTCATAGTCCTGATAAAGCCAGGTTTCGACCTGCACCTCGTTCGGTGCGCTCAGCCGGAACTGCTCCAGCCCGAGCAAGTAGCCGTAACCGTGATTCACCTCATCCTCCTTCACCAAGGCGAGGCCGATCCGGCGGTAGCCGCGCGCCACGAGTGCAGTGAGCAACGTGGTGCAGCTATGCATTTGATGATTACACACCCGATGGAGATTCGGCCCGTATTTGGACTCGCCGACCAGCATAACGCTAAAATCTTTCCACGGGAAATCGATGTCCGGCTCCGTGCGCCAGCGCGGCCCCACCAACAAACCGCGCACGCCGCGCGCCTTTAAAATTTCCGCCAGCCGACGGCCGCTCAGCCCGCGCTGCCCAGCATCGAACTGCTCCACGTGGTAGCCGTAATCGACCGCGCGCGCCTGTGCCCCGTGCAAGAAGTCGATCAAACCCGGGATCCGTGCAAACAACGCCGGCTCGGCGAACGTGTTGATGAACGCGATTGTCTCCACGCCCTTCGCCCGCTGCTGGGCCCGCACCATCGACATTAACTCGGAGGCCACCGGATCGGGTCGATACCCCAGCTCCTCCGCCCGGGCGAGTATCCGTGCGCGCAATTTTTCCGACACGCCCGGCTTACCCCGCAACGCCACGGACACCGACATCGCGGAAACACCGAGATCGGAAGCAATTTGGGTAATACTGACGCGTTGCACGCCGACACGCTGCACAGCCCGTGTAGGGACGACAAGCGCACAAAATCCTTAACATAAAGTTCCCGCCGCGTTTGTGCGCCGAAGCCGGGATCGGCTTTTTGCTGATCACGGTCAGCACCGCTCTAAAATCACTCCGCACGCCCCTCGTACTTATTTTTCCTATGAAAAACTACATGCCACATCTCACCACCGCCGGCCTCGCCCTCATGCTCGGCCTCGCTTCCGCCTCGGCCCAGTCCATCAGCATCACCAACCCGAGCTTCGAGGCCAACAGCGGTTACTCCGGAGGCACCACCAGTAGCGTCATAGGATGGCAGGCCAATTCCTTTCCCATCGGTTTGGGAACCTACGGTTCGGTGGACGACGTTTCCGCAGCGTTTACCTCGGGCTTGTCGGGCACCAATGCTTTCTACATAGGTGGAAACATCGCTCAGCTCACAGCGGCGACCTTTGAAACCGGGCGCACCTACACCCTCTCTTTCGATATCGGTAAACCGACGGGAGCCGGCCCCACCACAGACGGCTTTCAGTTCGGGTTTATCAATAATGCTAACACCGCCTTTATCGCCGGAGGGGAAAGTTTCGTGGCTGTCAATGACCTGACTGCGGGTGCGTTCCAGACCTACAGCGTGGCCTACACCGCTGTGTCCGGCGACAATGGTAATACCATCCGCATCGGTGCCACGGACTTTTTTGCGTCATCGGCTACCTACCGCATCGACAACGTGCAGCTCTCCGCATCCGCCATCCCTGAGCCCTCCACCTTCGCCGCCTTCGTCGGCATTGCGGCCATCGGCCTCGCCACCCTGCGCCGCCGCCGCGCCTAAACCACGGGCCTTCGGCCCGCCTCCCTACCCCCGCCCGCCTTCCACCCCCGCCCTTGTCGCCACCGCCCCGGTGCGCTGCTAATTTCCCCCTATACTCCACGTTTCCTTAACTCCACAAAATGAATACCTCCCTCCTCCGTATCTGCGTATTGATCCCGGCGCTTTCGCCCCTCGTCTCGTTTGCCGCCACTCCCCTAGTTAGTGAAACCTTCGAGGAGCCCAACGGGAGAACCTACACCTTCCCGCCCAAAGACGATTGGAGGGATCACCTCCGCGGCCGTCTCTCCGGCTGGTCCGGCGACGGAGCCGTGGCCATTACCTACGGGGAAGCGTTGGGCAAGGACGGCACCGGCGGCATCATGGTCGCGGTGGCCCGCGCCGGCACCAATTTTGCTTTCGCCAAACTCCAGCACGCCGTCCCCGGTTTAATCAAGGGCAGCGTGACTGCCGAGCAGGTGAAGGATCTCGTCCTCGTCTTCGACATCCGCGGCGATCAGCCGCTCAAAATTCTCACCACCTTGCAAACCACGCATAAGGATGCCTGGCCGTCCCGCATTGATCTGAGCACCATCACACTCACGCCTAAGTGGACCACCGTGCGTCTCCCGCTGTCCAAAGCCAAGCCCGAGGAAATCACCCGCTTCGTCGAGAACATCAACCAATCGGAGACAGCCGATATAGATATCGCATTCTACCTCGCCGAATTCTCCGCCTGGCAGGAAACGGACGCCTTCCAACTCGACAACGTCGGCTTTGAAAACGCCTCGAACTAAGCCTCGCTTCAACGAGTTACCCCGTTCGCCGCTTTCCCCATGTCCAGTTTCTTCGCCGTCGCCTTTCGGGTGACGCCTTGGCTCGGCCTTGCTCTAGCGCTGTCAGTAACTGCATCAGCTGAAACCACCCGGCTCTATGCAGAGAATTTTGATGCGGTGCCGGCGCAGGAGGCGCTCTACCCGCCGCCAACGGGCACCACATTTACCTCTCTGCTTGATGGACGTTTCAACGCCTGGTCCAAGGGCGGTGTGATTCAAATCGCCGTGCGCCCGGGTGCCGGCGAGAAGGGTGGCGTAGCCTTGCTGATTACGCCGGTCGAGGGTTCCGACCAAGTCGAATTCTACAGCGTCACCGCCGGGCCGATCGTGTTCCTCGAACACACGGGGGCATCCCTCCGCGCAGGCGATCTCTGGGCGTTGCGCCTCGCGTTCGCGATTCGCGTCCCCACCGGTCAATCCGTGCAATGCCTGCTGGGCTGGGCCATGCCCTCCGGTTTCGAGGAGCTCGAAGCCCGCGCCTATTTGGAGCTGCCTGAGACCACCGGCTCCGGCCGCTTCGAAAAATACGCCGTCCGGGGCGACCAGCTTCCGGCGAAAGCGATCGATGAGTTCATCGCGGTCGCCCGCACGCTCCAAGGCCGTCGTCTGCGCCTCAAGATCGAGTGGCGCATCGCCGCACCCTCCGCCTGGACTCCCGGCGATAGCATCTCCCTCGACGATCTCACCCTCGGCGCGGAGCGTTGAGTCACCGTTTTTCCCTGGCCCGACCGACCTCCCCAACGCATGTCCACCCGCCCCATCATCCCCGAGCACGAGCGCATCCCGCTGCTGCAAAAACTCACGTTCTCCCTTGGCGTGAACGCCGAGTATGTGGCCGTTCAACTCATGACCAGCGTGCTCTGGATGCCGTTCTTCAATATCGGCCTGGGCATGGAGCCGCTCGCGCTCGGCGCGGTGCTCATGATCCTGCGCCTGTGGGAGGCGTTTATCGATCCCGTCATTGGCAATTTCTCCGACAACGCCCGCACCCGCTGGGGCCGGCGTCGTCCCTTCATCGTGGTCGGCGCGCTGCTCACCGCCGCCTTGTTCCCGCTTTTCTGGTTCATGCCCGCCGGGCTCGGCGACACGGGCAAACTCGTTTACCTCACGGGCGTCGGGCTCGTGTTCTTCACCTGCTTCGCCACCTGGGCCATGCCCTACTACGGCTTCCAGATGGAGCTCACGCCAAACTACGATGAGCGCACCAGCCTCAGCGCGTGGTCGGCCGTCGTGAGCAAACTCTCCTACCTCGGCGGCAGTTGGGTGCTCGCCCTCGTCACCGGCCCGCTCTTCGCCGATCCCGCCACCGGCAAGGGCGACATCGTCCACGGCATGCGCACGCTCTGCTGGTTCATCGCCGGCCTCATCGTCGTCTTCGGCATCCTGCCCGTCGCCTTCACCAAAGAGCGCACCTACGCCGCCACCGCCGCCCGCCAGCCGCGTGAGCCGTTCTGGCAAAGCGTGAAAGACTCCGCCGCCTGCCGTCCGCTCTGGGTGCTCATCGGCGTCTCGTTTTTCCTCGTGCTCGGCTACAGCTCGGTCGCCTCGCTCGCGAACTACATCTACATTTACTACATCTTCGACGGCGACATCAACGCGGGCTCCGTCCTCCTCGGCTGGAAGGCCACCGTCAACGTCGCCACCGGCCTCGCCTCCATCCCGCTGCTCACCTGGCTGGCCGGTCGCTACGACAAACGCACTATGGTCATGGCCATGCTCATCCTCTGCGTGTCCAGCTACGCGCTCAACTTCGTGTGCCTGCGGCCCGACATGCCTTACCTCATGCTCGTGCCCGCCGTCTTCGAGTCCTGCGGCATCTCCGCCGTGTGGCTCTTCCTTCCGTCCATGAAGGCCGATGTCGGCGACTACGACGCGCTCACCACCGGTCGCCGCCGCGAGGGCGCGATCAACTCGTTCTACTCGTGGTTCATCAAAGCCTCGCTCACCGCCTCCGTCGGCATCGGCGGGGCGGTGCTCTCGTTCTCCGGCTTCTCCGCCAAGATCACCCACCAGGCCCCCGAGGTGCTTCACCGCATGCTGATCCTCTTCATTTCCCTGCCCATCGCCTTTTGGGCCATCGCTTTCGTTATCTGCCTTTTCTACCCCCTCACCCGCGCCCGCATGGCCGCCATCCGCGCCGAACTCGAAGCCCGGAAACTCTCCACATGAACCCCCGCCGCGCCGCCTCCTTCCTTGCCTCGCTCGCCCTCGTCACCGCCGCCCCGGCGCAGACGCTCTTCTCCACCCGCTTCGACGCGCTGGCCGCAAAACCCTTCGCCACCGCCGCCGCCTCGCCTGGCGCAAGCGCCCGCGCCTCGCTGGAACCGCTCGGCACCATCGATACCTATCGAGGACCGCGTACCGGTGCGCTTGTCCTCCGCGCCAAGCTACAAACTGACGCCGCTCCCGGCGCTCGCGTCCGCGTCACCATTCCGGCGTTCCCTGTGACCACCACCCAGACATCCCTCGCGAATCTGTCGCTCGGCTTCGACCTACGCGTTTCCGTCCTCCGCCCCGTACGCGTCTTCATCGAAAGCGTGCAAGCCAACGGTGTCTCCACCGGTACGCTCACCACCGTGGTGGTGCCACCTGTCATCGAAAGCTTCTATCGTTTCACCCCTGATCTGGCCGACTTCAAAGCCATCGCCGGTACCTTCGATCCACGTGCCCCCGCCATTCGTGTGAGCTTCGAGATGGCCGACGACGCCTGCCCATTCCCGCTCCCGCGCGGCGAATTCAGCCTCGTCGTGGATAATCTCTCCTACGCCGCGCCCGCCCTCTACGTTTCACCCCAAGGCGACAACACCCGCGACGGCCGCACTCCCGCCACCGCGCTCGCCACGATCCAGCGTGCCGTGGGTCTTGCCCTACCCGGAGACAGCATCCTCCTGCTCGGCGGCACCTACGTCTCCGCCGACGCCGAACCGCTCGTGAGAATCGCCAAGGCCGGCGAGCCCGACCGTTGGATCACCCTGCGCGCCGCCCCCGGCCAGCACCCGATCCTGCGCGGCAACGGCTGGGACATCGTGAGTCTCAACCACAACGCCGCCTACATCGAGCTGCGCGGCCTCGATGTCCACGGCTACTCGGCCGACATCCCGCGCGCCGCCGCCATGGCCGACGGCCTCCTCCGCAAAAAAGACGGCCAGACCTACAGCGGCGATCCCCGAATGAACACCAACGGCCTCGCCCTCGATTCGCGCAAGGGCACCGAGGAAGGCGGCAAGGCCCACCATGTCCGTTTCATCAACAATATCGTCCGCGAGGTTCCTGGCGGCGGCATCTCCGCCATTGCCGGCGACCACATCACCGTCGAGGGCAACACCACTCGCGACAACTGCCACGGCATGCGCTACGCCGGCAGCGGCATCAGTCTCTTCCGCGCCTGGGATTTCGACACCGACACCCACTACAAGATGTTTGTCATCGGCAACCGCTCCTCCGGTAACCGCTGCTACATCCCCTGGTCCGAACTCAGCCGCATCTCCGACGGGAACGGCATCATCATCGACGACTTCATCAACTACCAGGACGGTGCCAGCGACATCCCTTACGAGGGTCGCACCCTCGTCCAAAACAATCTCGTCTTCAACAACGGCGGCTCCGGCATCCATACCTACGCCGCCAACCACGTGGACATCGTCCACAACACCGCCTACCACAACGCCCAGTCGCCCGAGCTCGTCTGGCGCCAGATCTGGGCCGGCAGCAGATGCAAGGACGTGCGCCTGGCCAACAACATTCACTGGGCGCAAAAAGGCCGCCCGCTCCACACCGGCATGGGCCGGTCAAAAGCCGTGAGTTACACTCGCAACCTCATGTTCGGCGACGGCGACAACGGCCTCGCCGACGGCGGCGGCCTCGGCACCTCTCCAGACAACGACGGCCAAGCTGTCGTCACCGGCCACCTCTCCGGTGACCCGCTGCTCGTCGCCCCGTCGGTCGATGCCACCGCCGCAGATTTCCACCTCCTCCCCGGCAGCCCCGCCATCGACGTCGCCGCGCCCGACCATCCCGGCGTCCCACTCACCGATCTCGACGGCCGCTGGCGCGACGCCGCGCCCGACCTCGGCGCTTACGAGTTCACCAAATAAAGCACGCCGAGCCCATGTCCACGCCCGCCCGTTTCCTCGGCATTGATGTCGGCACCGGCAGCGCCCGCGCCGGTGTTTTCACCGCCGACGGCCGCCTGCTCGCCAGCGCATCGCGTCCTATCCAAATGTGGAAACCCGCGCCCGATTTCGTCGAACAATCCTCCGACGACATCTGGGCCGCCTGCGGCGAGGCCGCCCGCCAGGCCGTCGCCGATTCCGGCGTGCCGCCCGCCGCGATCCTCGGCGTCGGTTTTGACGCGACGTGTTCCCTCGTATTGCTCGACGCCCAGGATCGCCCCGTCTCCTTCAGCCCGACCGGCCGCACCGAGCAAAACGTCATCGTCTGGATGGACCACCGCGCCATCCCCCAGTCCGCCCGCATCAACGCCACCAAGCACCCGGTGCTCCGTCACGTCGGAGGTGTGATCTCCCCCGAGATGCAGACGCCCAAGCTGCTCTGGTTGAAAGAAAATCTCCCCGCCGCCTGGAAAAAAACCGCCCGCTTCCTCGACCTGCCCGACTACCTCACCTATCGCGCCACCGGTGACGACACCCGCTCGCTCTGCACCACCGTGTGCAAGTGGACCTACCTCGGCCACCGCGGCCCCGACGGCGCAGGTTGGGACACCACTTACTTCAAAAAAATCGGCCTCGGCGACCTCGCCACCGAAGGCTTCCGCCGCATCGGCACCCGCGTACGCCCCATGGGCGAGCCCCTCGGTCGCGGCCTCACCGCTACAGCCGCGCAGCACCTGGGCCTGGTCGCCGGCACCGCCGTGGGCGTTGCCATCATCGACGCCCACGCCGGCGGCCTCGGCCTGCTCGGCGCTTCATTCGGCTCGCGCCGACCCACTCCTGCCGCGCTCGAACACCGCCTCGCGCTCATCGGCGGCACGTCGTCGTGTCACATGGCTGTATCCGCCCGTCCCCGATTCATCGGCGGCATTTGGGGTCCCTATCACTCCGCGATGATCCCCGGCCTCTGGCTCACCGAGGGCGGCCAGACCGCCACCGGCGCGCTTATTGACCACGTCATCCAGACTCACGCCGCCTACGCCGAACTCCAGGCCGAGGCCGCGCGCGCCCAGACCACCGTTTACGCCGCTCTCAACACCCGGCTCGAAGCGCTCGCCGCCGCCGAACGCGTTTCCCATCCGGCCGCGCTCACCGCCGATCTCCACGTGTACCCGAATTTTCATGGCAACCGATCGCCGCTGGCCGACCCGACCCTGCGCGGCGCCATCGTCGGCCTGCCGCTTTCCGCCACGCTCGACGATCTCGCCCGGCTCTACCTCGCGACCATCCAAGCCGTGGCCCACGGCACGCGGGAGATCATCGCCGCAATGAACCGCCGGGGCTACGCCATCGACACGATCTTCGCCTGCGGCGGCGGCACCAAGAACCCCGTCTTTCTGCGTGAACACGCCGACATCACCGGCTGCAAGCTCGTGCTCGCCCGCGAGCCCGAGGCCGTGCTACTCGGCTCCGCCGTGCTCGGCGCGGTCGCCGCCGGTGCGCAGCCCGACGTGTTCGCCGCCATGCGCGTCATGAACCACGTCGAGCGCGTGATCACGCCGGGCCCGGCCCGAGTGCGCCGCTACCACGACGCCAAGCACCGCGTCTTCCTTCGCCTGCACCGCGATTTCATGGCCTACCGCAGCCTCATGGCCGGTTAATCTTTATGCCAGCCAGTCGCTTCCCTCAACGCCACATCCACCTGGATTACCACACCTCCCCGCTCATCACCGACGCCGGAGCGGAGTTTGATGCGGGCGAGTTCGTGCGCACTCTTCAGGACGCCCATGTCGACAGCGTGAACGTCTTCGCAAAATGCCACCACGGCATGAGCTATTATCCGACCAAGGTCGGGGTGATGCACCCGGCGCTCAAAGGTCGCGATCTTCTGGGTGAGCAGATCGAAGCCCTGCACCGCGCCGGTATCCGTGCGCCGATCTACACCACCGTGGCTTGGGAGGAGGATGTCGCGCAAAAGCACCTCGACTGGCGCCAGCTCCGCCGCGACGGCCGTGCCGCCCGCGTCGGCTTTCCCGAACCCAGCGCGCCCCCCGGCCAAGCGCCGTGGCACTTCAACAACTGGCTTCACCCCGATTATCAGGATTACATCGAGACGCATCTCCGCGAGCTCTTCGCCGCTTACGATGTGGACGGCCTCTGGATCGACATCGTTTTTTTCGCCCCCCAATCCTGCTGGAGTGAAGCCAGCATCCGCTTCCGCGAGAAACACGGGCTCCTCGCCGACGACCAGGCCACCCAGGCCCGCTTCGAATCGCTCGCCCAGGCTTCGTTTGCCCGGCGCTTCAGCCGCCTGGTGCGCGGCCTGAAAAAAGACGCCACCATTTTCTATAATTCCTCCAATCCCATCTACGCCGACCACCGTTGCGGCGTGCGCACCCGCCACGACCAGCAGACCCACTGGGAACTTGAATCGCTACCCTCGGGTTTCTGGGGTTACCAACACTTCCCGCGGCTCGCCCGCGCCTTCGGCCACTGGGGAAAACCCTGGCTGGGCATGACCGGCCGCTTCCAGAAAATGTGGGGCGACTTCGGCGGACTCAAGCCACCCGCCGCCCTCGAATTCGAATGCTTCCGCTCCCAGGCGCTCGGCGGAGCCAACTCCATCGGCGATCAACTCCCCCCGCGCGGCCGCCTCGATGCCGGGGCCTACGATCTCATCGGCGGAGTCTATGCCCAGTGCAAAGCCGCCGAACCCTTTTACGCCGATTCGCGGGCGCTCGCTCAGGTCGGAATTGTCGCGCCGGGTCGCCCGGATCTCGACCCCGCCCACACCGACATCGTGCTCGAAGGTGCGGTGCAAATGTGCGAGGAGAGCCACTACGAGACCGTCGTCCTCGACGACGCCTCCTCCTTTGCCGGCCTCGATCTGGTGATGCTGCCCGACACCGTGAGCATCACGCCCGCTCTCGCCCGCAAGCTAGCCGCCCACCGCGCCCGCGGCGGTAAAATCCTCTTCTCGCACCGCAGCGCCTTCGCGGCCAACGGCGTATGCGAGCTCCCCGGCGTCGAGCTGCTCAACACCGGCCCGGTCGCCGACGCACCGACCTACTGGCGAGCCCGCGCCGACTTTTCCCCGCTGCTCGCCCGCAGCGACCGCGTCCACTACCTGCCCGGCGACAACGTGAGCCCGGTTACTCCGGCCGCCCGACGCCGCATCAAGGTGCTTGTCGAGCGCGTCCCGCCCTATTTTCACCGCAGCGAACTCGCGTTTTCCTCTCATTTTCAAGTGCCACCGCAGGCACGACCCGCCGACCATGCCGCCGTTCTGGCGGGCGACGACTGGGTGTATTTCGCCGATCCGATCTTCCGCGATTACCGCCAGTCGGGCAACACCGCCGCGCGCGATGGCTGGCGCGCCGCCATGCAACGCCTGATCGGTCCCGCGCCGTTTGGCGACGGCTTGCCCACCACCGTGCTCTGCGTGCCGCGCCGCCGCGGCCGCGATCTGCTTCTCACGCTCTTGCACTACATACCCACCCGCAAGGCCATCGAGATTGATATGATCGAGGAGCGCACCGGCTTTGGCGGTCTGCGGCTGCGCCTGCCGGTCAAAACAAAACGCCTGCGTGTTTTTGGCGACGACGAAGACCTCCTGTCAGACAAGCCGGGCACCTTCATTCTGCCCAACGCCGAAGGCCGGCTACTCCTCGAATCTCCCGGTTATTTCGCCTGAATTTCCCCGCTCCCTCAGTCACTCCCACGATCCCACATTCCCTTATTGTAATTTATGATTTCACCCGCACTCACTCTTTCCGCCAGCCAGCCCCGCGTCGCCTACGCCTGCGGCGATTTCGACGCCATCTACGTGCTCGACCCGGTCACACACGCGGTGGGCCTGCGGCTCATGCCGCATTCCCATCTCGCGAACGAGGCTACTCCGCGTGCGCATCACTCCGGCCCCGAAACCGTGCACACGCCCCTCGCCTGGCAGCCTCAACCGGCCTCCCGCGGAGAACACTCGCTGGTGCAGCTCAAGCTCGCGGAGGATCCTCAGGGCAACGCCTTCACCGGCGGTCGCAGCATGCGCCAAAATCCCACCGTGGACGGCCTGCGCCTGACCAGCCAAACCGCGCAACACGCACCCGACGGCAGCTTGCGGGTCCGCACCGAACTCAGCGGCGCGCGAAACTTCTCTTGCATCCACCACCTCCTGCACCAGCCGGGCGACGAATCGGTTACGGTGTGGACCGAGTTTTCAAACCAAGGCGACAACGCCCTCACGCTCGAAATGCTTTCGAGTTTTTGTCTCGGCCATCTGACCCCGTTCCACGTCGCCGATGCTTCCGAACGCCTCTGGGTGCATCGCTTCCGCTCCTGCTGGGCCGACGAGGGCCGTCATGAGCGCGTCCGCATCGAAGACCTCCATCTCGAACGGTCCTGGGGCGGTTTCGGCGTCACCAGCGAGCGTTACGGCCAGGTCGGCTCCCTGCCCGTGCGCGGCTGGTTTCCCTTCGTGGCCGTGGAAGACGCCGGGGCCGGGGTCTTCTGGGCCGCCCAGCTTCACGCCCCGGGCTCATGGCAGATGGAGATCTTTCGTCGCGGCGACGATCGTCTCTCCATCTCGGGCGGACTGGCGGACCGAGAATTCGGCCATTGGAAGAAAACCATCCAGCCGGGGGAAACCTTCACCACTCTTCCGGCCTGGTTGACCGTATCGACCGCCGATTTCGACACCTGCTGCCAGCGCCTCACTTCCATGCAGGCCAAGCCGCTGAAATCGGTTCCCGTCATCGAGCGCGATCTCCCCGTGATCTTCAACGAGTGGTGCTCATCGTGGGGTAAACCCACCCCAGAGTTCATCTTGCGCACCGCCAACGTGCTGCGCGAACTGCCGGTGGATATATTCGTCATCGACGACGGTTGGGCGGAAAAACCTCCGGGAGGATTCCAGATCAACGGCGATTGGAACATTGCCATGGATCGCTTTCCCCAAGGACTGGCCCCCGTCGTCCGATCGTTGAAAAAGCTCGGGCTGCGACCGGGCATCTGGTTTGAGTTCGAGGTATGCACCGAGGGCAGCGCCGCCTGGCTGCTCACCGATCACCAGCTTCGACGCGACGGCCGCGTGCTCCAGGTCGGCCCACGCCGCTTCTGGGATTTCACCGACCCGTGGACCCACGACTACCTGGCTGAAAAAGTCATCGCCCGCCTGCGCGAAGACGGCTTCGAGTATCTAAAAGTCGATTACAACGACACCATCGGTATAGGGTGCGATCACCCCGACGGCCTCGGCGAGGGGCTCCGCGCGCATCTCGACGGCGTGCAGCGCTTTTTTAGCCGCCTGCGTTCCGAGTTGCCCGATCTCGTGATCGAGATCTGCGCCTCCGGCGGCCACCGTCTGGAGCCCTCGTTCCTCGCGCTCGGCGCCATGGCGTCCTTCAGCGACGCCCACGAGCCGGTGGATCTGCCGATCATCTCCGCCGACCTCCATCGCCTCATCCTGCCTAGGCAAAACCAGACTTGGGCCGTCCTTCATCCCTCGGATTCCATGCGCCGGCTGCATTACAAGCTCGCGGCGTGTTTCCTGGGCCGCGCCTGCCTCTCCGGCGAGGTGGCCGACTTAAACGAAGAACAAATCCGCCACGTGCGCAGCGTGCTCGAACTCTACAAACGCATATCCCCCATCATTCGTGACGGCCGGTCGCGGCTCCTTCGCGAGATTGGCCCTAGCCGCCGCCACCCGCGAGGCTGGCAGGCCGTGGTGCGCACGGCGGGCGACGAAGCCCTCGTGGTGTTTCACGCCTTCGAAGCCAGCGCCGGCACCACCGCGCAACTCCCTTGGCCCGAGGGCTCCGGCTGGAGCATTGCTGCAAGCTCCGGCGTCGATGTATCCGCCGAACCGACACCCGCAGGCCTCTCGCTCACCGTGTCCGCCGACTTCTCCGCGCTGATTCTGCATCTCAAACGCGGCTAATATGCTCCGCCCATGCCTGAACCCCGTCTTCCCCTTTTCTTCAACGCCCACCACTCACCTCACCCTCAGCACCGCTGCAGCATGTCGTCACCCACTCCTTACCGTATTGACTCGAATGGATTTTTCACACGCGAAGGCACCCGGATCTTTCCGGTCGGTGTGAACTAATGGCCCGCGTCGTCAGGCCTGCGGATGTGGGAGCGCTGGGATGCAGACGAAGTGGCGCGCGATCTCGATACCCTCGCCTCGCTGGGGTTGAACGCGATCCGCTTTTTCCTGCGCTGGCAGGACTTCGAGCCGGAGTCGGGCCGCTACGACGAGGTCCAGTTCGATCGCCTCGATTGGTTGCTTGCGCAGTGTGCAAAACGTCGTCTGCACGTGAATCCGTCGCTGTTTGTGGGGTGGATGAGCGGAGGCATTTTCTGGCCCCGTTGGAAAGGCGAGCGCAACCTCTTTAGCGATCCGGAGATGATCGAGCGCTCGGAGGCTTTCGCGCGCAAGGCGGCGAAGGTGTTCGCGCGTTATCGCGACTGTATCTTCACGGTGGACCTGGGCAACGAGTTGAATTGCCTGCCCGAGTCCAATGCCGCCGGTCGTGGCGCCGTCGGAGCCTGGTGCGACCGCATCTGCGCGGCGGTGCGCGCGGAAATGACTGGAGTGCTCATGGTGAGCGGATGCGAACTCAACCAAGTGGTGAGCGACACGCCGTGGTCGTTCGACAATCAGCCAGGCACTGATCTTTTTAGCATTCACAATTATCCGGTATCAAACTGGTCGTGCCTGCCGATCGGCGGTATGGCGGACCCATTGTCTCGCCGGATGTCGCCGTTTTTCTGTGCCTACGCCCGCGCGCACGGGCCGGTGTTCTTTCAGGAGTTCGGCAGCTTTCTCACGCTCGCGGTCGAGGAGCAGCGCGCCTACTTGGCGGAGGTGTTGCCCGCAGTGGCCGCGACCGGTGTCAACGGCATGCTCTGGTGGTGCCTGAACGACATCGATTCTCAGGAGCACCCCTACGAGTTGTGTGAGCAGGAGCGCAGTCTGGGGCTCGTGGATCGCGAGGGCCGACTCAAGGCTGGTCTTGAGCACGCGTTGCGCCTGATGACCGGCTGGGCGGCCGACCCGGCGTCCCTGCCAGTGCCGGCCAAGGCGGGAATCGCGCTCTACATCCCCGATGACACGGCACCGCACGCACCCGAGCACCTGCGGCACGCCAACGCACCGAGCCTCTTGGGTCGTCGCATGGGAATGGCGTGGCATCTCTCGTTGGAGGCGGGTTTGGCGCCTTGCATCGTCAAACGCGCGGATATGCCGGCACCGGGAGAAATGCCGGTCTTATTCGTGGGCGACTCGTTAAGGACTGCCGAACTGGCGTCGATCATGGCCTGGGTGGCCGAGGGGGGCCAATTCATCTGGCATGGGGTGCTGGCCCTCAGCTGGGGCCATGATTTTGCCCGCATCGTCGGGGCCCGTATCGCGGATTACGCGCTGAACACCCGTGTCTCGGTGAAGTGGGCTGACGAAAGCTGGATCATGCCCCCGTCGCCTCGCCAAGCACGCTATGTGGTGAAGCCGATGACGGCCGAGGTGTTGGCACGCGATTCCGACGGTCACGCAGTCGTCCTCCGTCAGTCGCACGGCGAAGGCACCTTCGCCTACTGCCTGCACTCAGTGGAAGACGCTGCGGCCGAGGCGCGCGGTGTTTCCCTCGCCTCAGGCGACCGCTGGGCGGCGTGGTTCAAGGCCTGGGTGACGCAGCCGTCCACCGCATCCTCTACGTGAACCGCTGGAATCAAATCTCCTCATCGATCACTACCCCATTCATGGCCGCCTTAAATTCTATTTCCACCAAGACTTCAGCACTCCCGGACGGCACTCCGCAAGAGGATCGCGTGCCCATGAAGGCGAAGCTCGCCTACGGTGCGGCCGGCGCGGTGGATAACTGGTCGTCGCAATTGCCCAGCCAGCTGGCCACGCCGATTTTTGTCACGGGCATGGGGCTTTCGCCCGCGATGGTGAGCCTGGCGATGTTCATCTTTAGGCTCTACGACGCGATCATCGATCCGATCATGGGCTGGGTGTCGGACAACACGCGTTCGCGTTTCGGCCGGCGCAAGCCCTTCATCGTGGTAGGCGCGATTTTGACCGGGCTTACCTTCCCGCTGTTGTGGCACGCCGGCCGCGATTGGAGCCACCCCGCATTGCTCGCGTGGCTGCTCGGGACCGGGCTCTTGTTCTACACCTGCTTCACGGTCTGGGCGATGCCCTACCAGAGCATGCTGCTGGAGATCACGCCGGATCAGAATGAACGCACCAACGTAAGCGGGTATCGGACCTTTTTCCAAACCTGCGCGGGCCTGACCATCGGCTGGGCGTGGTATCTGGCTCAGCTGCCGTTTTTCGCACCCGTGGTGTCGGGCGTGCCCGATGCCGTGGGCGGTGTTCGCTCGTTATCCATCGTGGTGGGCGTGCTGATTATCGTCGTGGGGCTGCTTCCGGCGATTTATGTAAAGGAGCGATTCTACAAGGCGGCGTCGAAGCAGGGCCGCGTGTCGCTGAAGGACAACTTCAAGTGGACGTTCACCAACCGCCCCTTCGTGTTGATCGGTGTTTTTACGCTCCTTTTTTGTGTCGGCAGCATGTTGTCCAGTGGCTTGGGGTTTTACCTGAAGCTCTATTACGTGGCCGAGGGCAACCAGGCGCTGGCCGCGAAGCTGCAAGGGGTGGAATCGACGCTTTCGACGATCCTCGGGCTGCTGTCTATACCGGTCTTTAATTACCTCTGCCGCCGTTATGGAAAAAAGAATACATTGATCGGCGCCATGGCGCTCGTGACTTTTGGCATGGCGACGAAGTGGTGGATGTTTACGCCCGATTACCCTTGGCTTTCTATTGTCAACGGCGTGCTGGCCTCGCCTGCATTCACGGGTATCTGGATGATCATCCCGTCGATCAATGGCGACGTGGTTGATTTCGACGAGACGCGCACGGGCGAACGCCGCGAAGGGGCGTTCGCCTCGATATTCTCTTGGATCGTAAAGGCCAGCTTCTCGGCGGGCATCGGGCTCGCCGGCCCGTTGGTGGTGTGGTGTGGCTTCGAGGTTGCCCAGGCGGCGGCGCAGACGGCCGAGGCCTTTACGCAGATGCGCCTCGTCTATGCCTTGCTTCCTCCCGGGCTGTTTGTGGCGGGCCTGATCGTCCTCGGGCGTTATCCGCTTACACCCCTGCGCATGACGCAGATCCGCGCCGAGTTGGAGGAGCGCCGCGGCCGGCTCTGACCCACTTGGGCCGCGCTCTCCTCAACGTTTTTTACCACCGTGATGTCCACTTCCACGCAATCCTCGGGTGTTTTCTTCAACGCCCACCACGCTCCCGTTGGCGCCTTCGCCACCTTCACGCTCGGTGAGCGCGGGCCGCGCGGCGGTCTCGGGCTTGAGCTGGGCGGGCCCGCCAACGAAAGCCTTTTCATCGGTGCCGAATCGGCCGATGGCTCCGGCTACGAGGCCCTGCCTTTCTTCGCCAACAGCGCCGACGCCGCCCTCCGCTACGATGTCTCCGCCGGCACCCAGGCCGCGCCGGGCCTCGTGCGCCCTTTCGCCGACACCGCCCTCGCGCGCGACTTCGCCCTCGCCACCGACACGTGGCGCGCAGGCGATTTGACGTTCACCGTTTATTCCGCGCCGAAACCCGTGCCCGATCCCGCGCGTGCCTCCGCCGCTGCGCTCAAGACCGCACTGGTGCCCGCCGTCTTCGCCGAGCTCACGCTCGACAACCGCCACGGCACCGGCGCCCGCACCGTTTTCTTCGGCTACGAAGGCTCCAATCCCTTCGCCTCGATGCGCCGGCTCGATGCCGATGCACGCGGAAAATTCACCGGCATCGGCCAGGGCGTGAACACCGCCATTGTGAGCGACTCGCCCGGCGTGCGCTCCGGCCAAGGGTTCACGCTCGACCAGATCCTGCGCCCCGACCGCGAGGAGAATCTCACCTTTGGCCTCGGCGGCACCGCCGCACTCCTCGCCACCGTGCCCGCCGGCAAACGCCGCACCTTCCGCTTCGCGATCTGTTTTCACCGCGAGGGCATCGTCACCTCCGGGGTGCCCGCGCGTTATTACTACACGCGGTTTTTCCCTTCGCTCGAAAGCGTCGCGACCTACGCGCTCGCCTCCTTCGACACGCAACGCGCTCTCGCGCTTGCGGCCGACCGCCGCCTCTCCGCTGCCAAGCTGAGCGACGACCAGCGCTTCCAACTCGCCCATGCCGTGCGCAGCTATTTCGGCTCGACCGAGTTTCTGCTCACCGCCGCCGACGAACCGCTCTGGGCCGTCAACGAGGGCGAGTATCGCATGTTGAATACCTTCGATCTCACGGTGGACCACCTCTTCTACGAGCTGCGTCAAAACCCGTGGGTCGTGCGCAACCAGCTCGATTGGTTCTCCCGCCGCTACGCCTACACCGACACCGTGCGCCTCCCCGGCGACACCCGCGACTATCCCGGCGGCCTCAGCTTCACCCACGACATGGGCGTGGCCAACTGCTTCTCCCGACCCCGCCACTCATCCTACGAAAAGTTCGGCCTCCACGGCTGCTTTTCCCACATGACCCACGAGCAACTCGTCAACTGGGTCTGCTGCGCCGTCAGCTACACGCGCCACACGAGCGACCGCGCCTGGCTAAAGAAAAACCTGCCGACCTTCCGCGCCTGTCTGCGCAGTCTCGTCAACCGCGACCACCCCGATCCGCGCCAGCGCGACGGCGTCATGAGCGCCGACTCCTCCCGCTGCCTCGGCGGCGCCGAGATCACCACTTACGATTCGCTCGACACCTCCCTCGGCCAGGCGCGCAACAACCTCTACCTCGCGGTCAAAACCTGGGCCGCTTACCTCGGCCTGCGCGAGGTCTTCGCCTCCACCAAGCTCGCCGCACCCGCCGCGCTCGCGACGCGCCAGGCCGGGCTCGCCGCTGCGACCATCGCCCGCCACCTCAACGCCGAGGGCTACATCCCCGCGATCCTCGGCGAGGGCAACACCTCGCGCATCATCCCCGCCATCGAGGGTCTCGTTTTCCCGCAGCAATGGGGCCTGGACGACGCGCTCGCGCCGGACGGCCCGTATGCGGGTCTTCTCGCTGCCCTCCGCACCCACCTCGACACCGTGTTTGTCCCCGGCGTGTGTCTCTTTGCCGACGGCGGCTGGAAACTCAGCTCGACCAACGACAACTCCTGGCTGAGCAAAATCTACCTCTGCCAATTCGTCGCCCCCGCCGTCTTTGCCCGCCCCGCCGATCCGCGCGCCGACGCCGCGCACCGCGCCTGGCTGCTCGATCCGCGCAACACGTATTTCGCCTGGAGCGACCAGATGGTTTCAGGCGAGGCCAAGGGCTCCAAATACTACCCCCGCGGCGTCACCGCCTGGCTGTGGCTGGATTCTGTATTTGATTAAGCGTTACCCCATAAACCTCCGCTCGCATTACCCCATGCCCCTCCAACTCCCTGTTCTGAGTTTTATCCTGATGTTATTCGGTGTGGTGGGTCTGCACGCTGCGACCTACTACGTCGCGCCTGGGCTTAATAAGGACAACGACACGAACAACATCAACACCGGCACCATCAATGCACCGTTCGCGTTGCCGCAGACCGCGCTCAACAAGGCTGTCCCTGGCGACACCGTGCTCCTACGCGGCGGCAACTACATTTACTCGGATGGCTCTGTGCCGATGGTGTTTTCCACCGTCCATCGCGGCTCCGATACAGCTTGGTTGACGGTCAAAAATTATCCCGGTGAAACGCCGGTGATCCAGGTTACCAAGGCCGGCGCGGTCTGGAATGCGATCGAGCTCCACAACGCCGCCTATGTGGAGATTTCCGGTCTCACCCTCCTCGGCTGGAACGACGACCCCACGATGCTCCTCGCCGACGCCGCCACCAACGGCGAATCGACTAACTCCCCGGTTCCGACCTACAACGGCAACGGCATCAGCTGCGATGGCCGTGATCAAACCGACAGTAACGGCATCATCGTCCTCACGCGCACCAGCGCCAATCGCCCGCACCATATCCGCATCATCGGCAACACCGTGAGCAAATTCCCCGGCGGCGGCATCAGTTTCATCCAGAGCGACTACATCCAGATCGAAAACAACACCGTCGAGGACAACTCCTGGTACACCCGCTTCGCGACCAGCGGTATCAGCATCTGGCAGGCTTGGAATTATCCCGATGCGGCAACCGCCGACACGACCAACTACCGCATTAATGTCATCGGAAACCGCTGCTTCGGCAACAAGACCCTGGTGGATTGGACCGCTTACGGCCGTCCCTCGGACGGCAACGGCATCATCATCGACGACAGTCAAAACACCCAGAACGGCTCCACCCGTGGCGTCTACAACGGCCGCATCCTCGTCGCCAGCAATCTCGTCGTGAACAACGGCGGCTCCGGCATCCACAGCTACCGTGGCGACAACGTCGATATCGTCCACAACACCGCCTACTACAACGGCCAAGTGATGCTCGATTACGGCGAGATCTTCGCCAGCGAGAGCGTCAACGTCAGAATCTATAACAACATCTGCTACGCCCGTCCCGATCGGCCGATCAACAATCAGAGCAACTCCAACACCAATGTGGATTACCGCTCCAATATCTACTTCGGCGGCTACGCGAACGCCGCTTTTTACACGGCCAACAACACCACCGCCGATCCGCTTTTCCTTAACGCTGATATCGACTTATCCACGGCGGATTTTGGCGTCAGCTCGACCAGTCCGGCCATCGACGTCGCTCTGACGAATTACAACGGCCCCCTCACGTGGGTCGCCACGCTAAACAGCGACATCACCGGCGGCCCCCGCACGCGCAACTTTGTTCCCGACATCGGCGCCTACGAACGCAGCGGCCGACCCATACCGGCCACCGGACTTGTCGTGACCGGCCTGTCGGAAGCGATCCTCGCCGGCGACACCACCGCCGCCGCTGTGAACGACACCTCCTTCCCCTCTACCGAGGTAAACCTCCCCACCGGCAACGCCCCGGTCCACACGTTCACCCTCCTCAATCGCGACAGCTCCAGCATCACCCTTTCCTCACTCAGCCTCGCTGGTTCATCAGCCTTCACCTTGGTCAACGCACCCGTGCTCCCGCTCGTCCTCGCGCCTTCGGCCAGCGTCACGTTGAAAGTCCGGTTCTTGCCCACCGCCGCCGGCATCCAGTCCGGCACGATCTCGCTGGTTCACTCCAGTCCAAACACCACCAGCCCCTTCACCTTTGCCCTCTCCGGCACCGCCACCCAGATACCGGCCGCCGGTTTTTCCGCGTCCAGCCTTTCCGCCACCTTGCCCGTCACCACCTCGTCCACCCACAACGGCTTCATTCTCACCAACCGCGGCAGCGCCTCGCTCACTTGGAACGCCGCTCTCCCGAAAGTTTATACCGTCGCCGACTCCCTTTCCCCCACCGGGCCCTCTTATGCCTGGGTGGACATTTCTTCCACGGGCCAAGCGATCAACTTTGGCACAAATATCTTCGATAACGCCTTTTCCTCGGCGCTCTCACTCGGCTTTGCCTTTCCCTATTTCGGCACCGGCTACACCCAGCTCTGCATAGACATCAACGGCCACGTCTCCTTCGACCTCAGCAAGGCCGGCAACACCAATCGCCGTTATCGGGTTCCCTCCACCCTGGCCAGCATGCTGGCGACCAACAACGGTCTAATCCCCAAATCCATCGCCGTCTTCTTTGACGATCTACTGCTCATCTCCGGGACCAGCTCGGTGCGTTACCAGCAGACCGACAGCAACACCTTTGTCGTCTCGTGGATCAATGTCACCTTCAATGCCGACTCCGGCAAGGCCGCCAATCTCCAGCGTAAGCTTAATTTCCAAGTCATCCTGAAACGCGACGGCACCATCACCGCCCAATACCAGGGCGTCACCAATACCGACGGCAACTACCTCATCGGCATCGTCAACAGCCTCCCCACGACCGGGGTCAACGACTCCAAGCAATACGTCCAATACGCCTACACCGCCAACGCCGTAAACTCCGGCCTTGCCGTGCGCTTCACCCCACCCCCCCGTGCTTTCGACGGCACCACTAACTTCGCCCCCGGTGGCTCGACCAATTCTTGGGCCAATTTCACCGGCTCCACCTCCGGCACCCTCGCCCCCGGCGCGAGCCAGACCATTCCACTGGCATTCAACTCCACCGGCCTCGTCAGCGGCCTAAACTACGCGACCAGCCTGACCCTGACCACCAACGACACGGCCAACAGCACCCTTTACATCCCCGTCTCTCTCTCCGTCGGCGGCACCTCCAATCTCAGTCCGAGCGTCAGCCTCACCCAACCTTCCCGCAACCTCACTGTCCAAGGCGCCGGTTCGCACATCACGCTCACCGCCTCCGCCTCCGACCCCGACGGCTCCATCACCCAGGTTGAGTTCTACTCCGGCACAACCCTGCTCGCCACCGACACCACCTCGCCCTACACTTACACGTGGAATTCATCCACCGCCGGCACCCACACGATCACCGCCAAAATCACCGACAACCGCAGCGTCACGGTCACGTCCCAAGGCTACATCGTCACCGTGGTCAACCTCCCGCCCGTCATCAGCATCGCCGCACCTGCGGCCGACGCCGTGCTTCCCTCCGGCGTGCCCCTCACCGTCACCGCCGCTGCGGCCGATGGCGACGCCGGCACCCTCACCAAGGTCGAGTTCTACCTGAACGACGTGCTCACCGGCACCGACTTTACCGCGCCGTTTACCTTGCCATGGACTCCCTCCACTTACGGCCCCGTCACGATTAAAGCCAAGGCCTTCGACAACAGCGGCGCGAGCACCACCAGCGCGACCGTCAACGTTACCGTCGTGTCGCCCGAAAACCCTTCGGTCGGCCTGATTGCCTACTGGCGCCTCGACGAAACCACCGGCCTCAACGCCCCCGACCAATCCGGCAACGCCCGCCCGCTCACCCTTGCCAACTCGACCAACCTCACCTGGTCGTCGTCCGGCCGTTTCCGCAACGCGCTCGCCGTCGATGGCAACACGGCGGCAAAAGCCTCCTTCGATCACCCGATATTCAACGCCTTCAGCATCAGCGCCTGGGTCTTGGGCGATGTCAGTTCCATTGCCTCGCCGCGCATCATCGCCCTACCCGGCAACAACGGGACCGGCAGCAATGGCTACGAGGTGTTTTTCCGACGCAACACCACCAATAGCGTAGTCGACGCCCAGTTCACCGGAGGCCTCGGTTTCTCCGACGGCACCGGCCGCTTTTGGTGGACCATCGGACTGCAGACCGGCGTCTGGTATCACATAGTCGTCACCTTCGACGGCTCGTCCACCTCCGCACCGGTGTATTACATCAACAACACCCTCTACACGACCTTCGGCACCGGCACCGCCATCGGCGTTCCGGGTGTCATCGCCAGCACCTCGACCATCAAGGGCCTCATCGGCAACCGCGTCGATACTACCCGCCCCTACGCCGGCCGCATCGACCAGGTGCGCCTCTACAACCGCGTGCTCACCGCCAGTGAAGTAAACACCCTCTACCTCGACGACGGCGGCCCGGGCGCACCCGCCAACCTCTCCGCCGCGCCCGCCACCGCCGGCCTCCTGATCACCTGGAACCCCGTCACTTCCACCAACGGCATCGTCACGTATCAACTCGCCCGCAGTCTCTCCGCCAGCGGCCCCTTCGCCAGCGGCCCCTTCGCCACCCTCGCCACCAACCTCGGCGCCACCAGCTTCACCGACACGACGACCGCCCCCGGCACGACGTATTTTTACACGCTCACCGCGACCGCCTCCGGCGACACCGGCCCCGTTTCCACGACCACCTCGGCGACCACCTGGACTGCGCTCCAAGCCTGGCGCAACGCCAACTTGGGCTCCGCCACCGCCACCGGCAACGCCGCCGACCTCGCCGACCCCGACGGCGACGGCATCCCCAACCTGCTCGAATACGCCCTCGGACTCTCGCCCTCCACGACCAACCCCACCGGCCTGCCCACCTCGACCCTCGACCCCACCGGCAAGCTCACGCTCACCTTCCTGCGCGCCCGCAGCGACGTGACCTACACCGTTCAAGGCTCCTCCGACCTCGCCACCTGGACCGACCTCGCCACCAACCCTGGCACCGTCAGCCAGACCGTTGCCGTGGCCGTCACCGACAAACCGCCCGTCGGGGCCACCAAGCGTTTCCTGCGCCTGCGCGTCACATCCCCATGAAAACACCCTGTTCAATCGTCTCCCTCAAGGCCTTCGCCTCCCTGCTCTCCGCCTGTCTCTTCTCGCTCATGAGCGCGTCAGCGTCCGAGGCCCGCAGCGCCAAAGACATTTCCTACCTTTCGCCTAAAGAAGCCAAAGACCCTGACCGGCAGGAACGCTGCGTGCTCGACATTCACGTTCCCGCAGGTGCCGCGCAAAACCTCCCCGTCGTGGTCTGGTTCCACGGCGGCAGTTTAACTGAAGGCAACAAGACCTGGATACCGGGCGAACTGTTGCAACAGGGCCTGCTCGTGGTGTCGGCCAACTACCGCCTCCTCCCTCGCGCCACTCCAGCAAACACAATCAAAGACGCTGCCGCTGCGGTGGCGTGGGTGTTCGCTCACATCCAAGAATATGGCGGCGACCCGCAGCGTATCTTCCTCTCCGGCCACTCCGCCGGCGGCTACCTCTCGACCCTCATCACGCTGGATCGCTCCTGGCTCGCCGCCCACCGGATCGACGCCAATCGCATCGCCGGCCTCATCCCCTTCAGCGCTCAAATGGGGCCTCACTCCTCCATCCGCTCCACCCCGGGTATAGCCGACCTTGAATCGTTCGCCCCGCGCGCCCACGCCCGCGCTGACGCACCACCCCTCCTTCTGCTCACGGGCGACCGCGACAAAGATCTTGCCGGTCGATATTCAGAAAACGCTGACATGCTCGCCCGACTGCAAGCCGACGGCCACAAGAGCTGCCGGTTAGTGGAGTTACCGGGCACCGACCACAGCACCATGCAGTCCGCCGGCATCCCGCTGCTCGTCGCCGAGATCACCCGCCTTTCCGCCGCCCGCCCGCCTCGGCCCTGACTGCACCCGCCGGTGCCCAAACCATCCGCCCCGGCTTTCACCCAACCTCTCTCTGCCGCCTCGGCGAGGTGACCTTCACCGACACAGTCCCGGTTTCGCCCCGGCGTTTCCTGCGCCTGCGCGTCACCTCGCCATGAGTGAGGCCAAACAGGAAATGCCCGTCGGGCACGGCCAGCGCGCCTGTTAACTTTAACATAGTCGGCCCTGAAAAAGGCACCTTACGGCATCACCGCCAAAAACTGATCCCGGGATGCCGGGACGAACAAGGAACCTAGGAGGTGGAGTAAACGGCACAAAAAGAAGCCGAGGAGCTTCTGGAAGTTCATGGCGGCGGCACTGAGCAGGGCATTGATGGCATTGCCCTGCGTGCCTTTGAGGCGATTGCGCTCCAATCTGTGTTCGGCCTTGAGGTGTCCAATGGTTGGTTCGATGGCGGCGCGGCGTTTCATCCATTTCCAAACTCGTTTGGGGATCGTTCCCCGGCGGCGTTTATCGACGATGATCGTCTCGGGGCCCTGATGATTATTGCCCCGGTAGCCCATGTCCACATGGCCTTCTTTTACTGCATGCGTGGTGACCAAACGGCGCACTTGAGCCAGTTGCGCATCAAGGGTGTGTCCGTCATAGGGATTGCCCAATAAACTCAACGCTCCGAGTAACCACCCGCCCTTGCTGGTTGCGGCCAGGCTGACCTTGTTGCCGAACTCGTACTTTTTACCGGCCTTACCTTTGGCGATGCACGCCACCTCAGGCTCATGCACACTGTACACTTTTTGCCCATCGCCGCGCTCTTGTGCATGGATGCGTTTGGCTGTCTCCAGTAACTTGCCGAGCAGACCTTGTGGCTGTGATTGTTGGCGTTCGATCTCACGGATCACTCGGCCCAAATTGGTCCGGAGTTTGCGGGTGCACGCCTGCGCCCGTTTCATCTGGCGGGCATGGGCGTAGCGGCTTTGTGCCATGAGTAAACGCCGACCTACCCGCTCGTAACTTTGTTTGATACTGAGCCCCTGCTTGCGGGCCGTTTTCACCAAGCGCTCTCGCGCCCTGTCGTAGAGGCGGGAGTCCGTCGGAAACCGCACCGCTTTTGTCTGTACCGTGGTGTCCACATTCACCCGCTCAATCTGCGCGGGCGTTATCACCTTCATCTTTAGTCCCGTGTCGATCGTTGCCATGAGCATCGCCTCCGCCCCGGCTTCCCCGAGCCGCTTGCGCCACCGTGACATGCTCGAGGGGTGGATCGGCATCTCATGCTCAAAAAACTGCATCCCGCTAAAATGCTGCCAGTAGGGATTCTCCACCCACTGGGCCAGCACGACATCGTCACTCAGATCATACCGGTACTTCAAATAGTGCAGCGCCACCATCAGCCTCGTGCTCACCCCGGGCGCCCCGGTGCTCGGGTCGTACGTCTGCCCCAATTGCTCGTCGAACACGGCCCAGTTCATCTGCCGTCCCATCTTCACTAGCGCATGGCCCGCATCCACCAAACCCTCCAACTCGGTTCGGAACAGTTCCCGCTGCGCTTGGTGGACGGTGGCTTTTGGCTTCATCGATTTTCCCAGTTTTTGTTGGTGTGGTTAAACTTAACCAAGAAAATAGGGAGTCAGTAAAAACGTCAAGTGGTTATTGGTTAGTATTTTATGAATTATTCAGGGCCGACTAACATAAGGTCTTTGGCTGTTTCGCCCGGGCACTCCTGTGCCCGCAACTTAGCGTCACCACCCCTGCGCCCCCCTCCCTCCTGTGAGGTAAAAAGCCCCTGCAAACCCGTCCCGACGCGATCCCTCCCGATGAAAACCCGCCAGCTCCTCGCCTCCTTCGCCCTGCTTCTCGCGCTCGGCGGCACCTCCGCGTTTGCCCAGTCCATCAGCATCACCAACCCCAGCTTCGAGACCCCTATCGCCGGCGGCGGCTATATCGGCGGCAACCTACTCAGCACAACGAACCCAGGCACCAGCCGCATCCCGGGCTGGACGAACCAAACCGCCGCTTATGGTTCTGTCGATAATGTCACAAGTTCGTTTACGAGCGGACTCACGGGAACCAACGCGATTTGGGTGAACGGAGCCATCTCCCAGCGCACCGGTGCCACTTTCACCACTGGCGTGACTTATACCCTCAGCATCGACGTAGGTAATCCTTCGACTGTGGCTAATATGGCCACTAACAAAAACCTTAAGTTCGGTTTTCGGAATGCGGCTAACACCGAGTTTATTACCGCCGGCCAGCGGTCGATCAACGGTGCTGAAATCAATTCGGTTGCCGACGGAACCTTCCGCTCTTTCTCGATAGCCTACACGGCCGTTGCTGCGGACGCCGGCGCTACCATCCGTATCGGTCTGGATGATTTCAACGCTGAATCTACCAGCTACCGCATCGACAACGTGCGGCTCACGACCAACGAAATCCCCGCCGCCCCCTCCGCCCCGACCGGCCTCACCGCCACCGCCGGCAACGCCCATGCCGTCCTCACCTGGAACACCCTCGCCACCGCCACCAGTTACTCCGTTCTCCGCTCTACCACCAGCGGCTCCGGCTACGTCAGTGTCGCCACCGGACTCACCTCCCCGTCCTACACCGACACCGGCCTGACCAACAGCACCACCTACTTCTACGTCGTCACCGCCACCAACCTCACCGGCACCAGCGCCAACTCTGCCGAGATGAGCTGCTTACCGAGTTCCAGCGAAACTTTGCCCGCAGTCTATAACCCGACTGACGGGGTCTATGAGCTCAAACTCGACCCCACTAGTAACACCGGCCGGCTGCTCAGTCTAAAGATCCCGGATGGTGTGAATGAGGTGCGGGGTATTTTGATCTATGGTAACGGGGCCGGTGGGGATGATACGTATATGGCTAGGCATCCCGAGTTGGTCGCATTTGCGCAGAGCATGGGATTCGTGGTGCTCGCGACTGGGAAGTGGGGGAATTTCTCAATTACAACACCAGCAACTAACTCGTCGAGTGAGCTCAGCCTCTTCGAGGCGTCGCTCAGGCAATACGCCGCTGTTACTAGACGTCCAGAGATTGTGCGCGCGCCGTGGATGCCGATGGGGTTCTCCAATGGCGGCCAGATGGCATACGGATTGAACGCGCTGCGACCGTCCAAGGTTATCGGCTTCATCGCCAACAAAGGCGGCAACTACAATAATTCTCGGCCCAGTGCTGAAGCGCTACGAACGCCAGGTCTCCTTATTGCCGGGGCAATCGATAGCGATTCGCGCCGAGCGAATATCAAAGGCCTGTTTACCGGCAACCGGAGCATTGATCGTGACACCCGGAACATTGACTGCGGTGCCCTTTGGGCATGGGTCGAGGAAGAATATACAGGGCATGTCGAAGGCAATAGCCGGCAAATTATCCTCCCGTTTCTGGCCGAATGCTACCGCCTGCGTTACCCTCGCGACCAATCTCCGGTGAATGGCCCGGTCACATTGAAAGCCCTCAACGAGTGGGAGGGGTGGCTGGTCGATCAAACGACCTGGGCGACAGAATTCCCCGCTATTTATCGCTATGACCTTGCGCCTGCCAATCCGCGAACCTTGGGGTGGGTCCCAAGCCAAAGGATAGCGTTCCTCTATCGCGCCTTCGCCGCCTACAATCGGCTTTCCTACGCGCTCGACGCGACCGGAGGAAGCTCGACCGCAGAATGGACCGATGTTCCCACAGCAACTGCCACCTCACCGGCGACTTTGACCCACAGCGTCACGCTCCCGGCCGGAACCTGGAATCGCGTGGAGTTTTATGAGGGGGACAAAAAGATTGGGGAGGCATTTCCGGCGGGTGGAAACTCTCCTCAGATCAGCATGGCGACCTCGTTCGGTGGCATGCGTGCGTTTCACACGGTGGTTACCCGCACCAGCGGCACCGCCGTGGCGACGCCGATTCGTCGGGTGTTCGTGAAGGGTCCAGCGGCACCATCCGCCTATGATACGTGGTCCCAAGCTTCGCTTCCAGCCGGGCGCCAGGGGCGCAATCAAGCGGGCTTTGATGATGGCGTGCCGAATTTGGTGCGTTTTGCGTTCGGGTTGGGTTCGAGTCAACGGGGCACGCAGGTGGTTCAGAGCGGCGGTGCGACGGAGCAAATCGCAGGCGTCACTTACACTAAGTTTTCCTACACGATCAGTAATGAGGCCCGCGATGCTCAGATCCAAGTTACTCCCTTAATTTCCGATGATCTGACCACCTTCAAAACCGTCGGGGAGACTCAGGGGGCGATCCTGCGCCGTTCGGGTAACCTTATCGAGATTCTGACACCGAGCACGCGGCCAAAAACGTTCGTGCGACTTGGTGTGGAGGACCCTCTCCCTTGAATCAGCGCAGGCCGACGCCAGAATCTCGGGTGTGAGTAGTAGGCAGTAACATTTAAAGCGTCGGATTAAACCGAGGCAGTTTTGCCGCGAAAGATCGCAAGGATCGCAAAGATCCATCCCTGTATTTCTATGCGTTCTCTGAGTTCTTTCGCAGCTAAAAGGCTCGATGGATGGCTTTGATTTTAATGGGGCTCAGCACTCAATCCGGCAAAATCCAGTTTCATGTCAATCGCCGCCCCAAAATCGGGTTTTGGCCGTGCCCGAAAAAAACAGGTTGACGCCGATGCCGACTGTTTTTCAGGATCGGTTCAGTCACGCCAAGCACGGTCGTGGTGCCTCGGTAACTTGCAGTCAAAAAAACAAGTATGATGCGGGTAATCGTGATCGGCTCCGGCATCGCAGGACTTTCGCTCGCCCTTGCCCTGCGACGCGTCGGGATCGAAGCGACGATCTACGAGCGAGCGCCCCAACTAACCGAAATTGGCGCAGGCATCAGCCTCTGGGCCAATGCCTTTCGCGCACTGGATTGCCTTGGGGTTGGCGCCGCCGTCCGGGCCGCATGCCTGCCAGTCAACTTATCCGAGTTCCGCACCCGTAACGGGCACAAGATCGCGGGTTCATTCCAAACCGCATCGTTCGAGCGGCAGCTCGCAACAACTCCGTTTCTTGCGATGATCCACCGCGCCGACTTGGTGGCCTTGTTATCTAAATACTTACCCGCAGACACGGCCCACTATGGGTTCGAGTGCGTCGGCGCCGAAACGCAGGGATCGCGGGCCGTGGTCCGCTTCAAGAACGGACACTGCGACGAAGCGGATCTCGTCATCGGTGCCGACGGGATTCGGTCGGCGATCCGCACCACGCTGTTCGGGGCTACCCAGCCTCGCTACGCCGGCTACACCTGTTGGCGAGGCGTGTGCGACCGCCCTTCCACAGTGGGTCCAGGATATTTGGCCGAGTGGTGGGGCCGTGGGAGGAGGTTCGGCATCACGACCCTGCCAGGGGATCAGGTTTATTGGTGGGCGACGAAGAATGAGCCAGCGTTCGAACGCGGCGCCAACGAGCGAGCCGCCGTAACCACGGCGTTTCAGGGTTGGGCGGGCCCGGTCACCGAGATTATTGCTGCCACGCCTGCGGCGGCCGTCCTCCGCAACGACATCCTCGACCGCCCGCCGACGCGCTTTTGGTCCAAAGATCGCATAGGACTCATTGGGGATGCGGCCCACCCCACGACCCCTAATTTGGGACAGGGCGGGTGCCTGGCCATCGAGGACGCCGTAGCACTTGCGAGGCACCTGAGCAACGGGGCGGACCCGGAAGCGGGTTTAACATCATTCGCCGCCGAGCGGTTTCCACGGACGACCGCAGTCACCAAAGAATCCTTGCGCTTCGGTTCCATCGGCCAGTGGGAGGGTCGATTTGCAACGTGGGGACGCGATAAAGCGTTTGAGCTGCTCCTACCGCTCATTGGCCCAAAGAGTATGTCGAAGTACGCCCAGTTCGACGTGGGTCACCACCCGCTCGTGCCCTAAAATTTTCGGCAGCAAAAACCAGAGCCCTAGCGAGCCCAAGTCGATTTACCGGCATTTCCCTCGTCAGGCCGAATCATTCCCCACACGCAGCCGTCCACCGTTAACCTTCCTCCTGTTTGACGCGGCCAGGCCGCTGACTCTAAACCAACAAAACACGGTAAAAAAATCGTCCGATCTCACACCAGGGAATGACGTTACAATCACCCCCATTCCCACCAATCTTAACGTTATGACAAAAGACTTGCTGCCTACCGGCCGCTGGCGTTTCATGCCGCCTGAGGGTAACCGCGTCTTTGCCCTAAAATCATCCCCCTGCACGCCATGAATATCGTCCGTCGTCTTGTCGTTCTCACGCTCGGTTACTAACCCACCCTCCGCCGCCTCTCACCTTATGCATCCCGCCGAATCACGCCGTCTTGATTTCCCCAAAAACTTTGTCTGGGGCGTGGCCACCGCCGCCCCGCAAATTGAAGGCGCCGCCTTCGCCGACGGCAAAGGGGAATCCGTCTGGGACCACTTTTCCCGCCAGCCAGGCCGGGTGCACAAGGGCGACACCCTCGACATAGCCTGCGACCATTACCATCGCTTCGACGACGACTTTGCCCTCATGGCGAAACTCGGGGTAAAGCACTACCGGCTTTCAATCGCGTGGCCTCGCATCATCCCGGATGGCGAAGGTGCGGTGAACCAAGCCGGTATCGATTTTTACCACCGCCTGTTCGATTCCCTCGAAAAACACGGGATCACGCCCTGGGTGACGATGTTTCACTGGGACACGCCCCAAGCCCTCGAAGTCCACGGCGGCTGGCGCAATCGCCGCACCCCGGAAGCCTTCGGGCGGTATGCCGACACCATCGTAAAAGCCTTTGGTAAACGGGTGAAAAACTGGATAACGATTAACGAAATCCGCTGCTTCACGCATTTATCCTACGCGGGGAATCTCAACAAGGCGCCCGGCCTGCGGGAATCGCCCCAGGTGGTCAATCAGACCGTTCACCACGCCCTGCTCGCGCACGGCCATGGCGTGCGCGCCGTCCGCGAATTCGGCGGCCGGGGCGCTCGTGTCGGCATCACCGACAACCTCGAAGTGTTTATACCGGTCGAAGAGACGGAGCCCCACCTCGCCGCCACCCGAGCCGCCTTCACTTATGAAAATGACCGTATCCTCGGCGCTATTTATCACGGCCGCTACACCCCCGCTTTTTTGCGTGCCTGCGGCAAAGATCGCCCCGAGGTCAAACGCGGCGACTTCGATCTGATCGGCCAGCCCACCGACTTCCTTGGCCTCAATATCTATACCGGCACCTTTGTTCGCGCCACCAAAGGCAAGGGCTTCGAGCGCCTGGCCTTTCCGCCCGGTTATCCCCAGACCACGCTTGCCGGCTGGCTTAAGACGGTCCCCCAGTCGATTTATTGGGGCACCAAAATGGCTGCGGACGTCTACGGTGCCAAAAACATCTACATCACCGAAAACGGCTACGGCACCATTGAGGAGCCCAACTCCTCCGGAGAGATCCACGACCTGCATCGCCGGGACTATCTGCGCCAATACTTGGTCGAACTGCGTCGTGCCATCACCGATCGCGTTCCGGTGAAGGGCTATTTCTGCTGGTCGTTCATGGACAATTATGAATGGGAAGACGGTTACAGCATCCGCTTCGGACTGGTCCACACCGACTATCAAACCCAAAAACGCACCCCCAAGCTGAGCGCCCACTGGTATTCCACCGTGATGCGTGAAAACCGCATCGTCTAATACCGATCGCTACATAGTTTTGGACTGATAAAGGTAGGCGCCCATTTATGGGCGAAAAGCGGATCTATGATCGCGCATAAAACATCCCCGATCCTTGGCTCGGCCAAGGTGAAAGATTTTTGAGACCTATATCAAACGACTCCTACACTCGAAATCGTCTCATAGCATCTATCCTTTTTGTTCTAAAAAGAGTATTACTTGCCAGGGTTCGCGCCTTTGAACTGGGTGCGCACACTATACAGGCCCGTGCTGGCGGTGATGAAGAGAGTCTGCCGGTCGGCCCCGCCGAAGCAGATGTTGGCCGTCCAGTTCTCCGGCACCTCAATCTGCGAGATGCGAACACCGGACTTGTCGAAAACGGTTACGCCCTTACCGGTGAGGTAAATATTACCCTGGGTGTCGAGCGTCATACCATCGGAACCCATTTCGCAAAAAAGCTTCTTGTTCGTTAGCGTGCCATCGGCTTGTACCTCATAAACCCAAGTCCGCTTGGCACCTATGTCGGCCACGAAGAGCCGTTTCCCGTCCGGCGTGCCGACGATGCCGTTGGGCTGCTTCAAGTCGTCGGTGAGCTTCACCAGATGCTGGCGGTCTGCCGAGAGGCGATACACCTGCTGCGAGGGCTGCGGCATGATTTTGTGCCCCCACCAAGGACGCGGGTAATAGGGGTCGGTAAAATAGAGCGCGCCGGAAGGATGCGCATAAACGTCGTTGGGGCCGTTGAGCCGTTTGTCGCCAAACGTCTGGGCCAGTACGCTGGCCTTGCCATCGGCGGTGACCGCCCAAAGCTCGTTCTTTTCGTCGGCGCAGACGAACAGCATTCCCTTGCTGTCGAAGCACATGCCGTTCGCGCGGCCTGCGGGGTCCATGAAAGTGGAAAGCTTGCCGTCGGTGCTCCACCGGTGGATGCGGTTGTTGGGCTGGTCGACAAAAAAGACATTTCCCTGCGGATCGCAGGTGGCACCTTCGGTGAACTTGAAGCCACCAGCCAGTTTCTCGAGTTGCGCGCCGGGAGCGAGAACGGGGTGTTCTTCGGCACCGAAGCAACACGCAGCAATGAAAACCCATAGAGTCACGAGGGATGAGAGTAGTTTTATCATGCGGTGAAGTTTTACGACCGACAGGGAAATAGGTGGCGCGTCAAAAGCGTGACAAGCAAAAGCTCAGAACACGCATTGCCAACACGTTCCAAGGGCTAGGTAGCGGCTGAGGTGGTGGTCATTTTTTCACGACTGGAGCAGGCCTCTCGGCGAAATATACCTCGGCCAAAAACCGAGTTGCTACTCAAAGCTACATCCCACTTATTTTCTTAACGATATGAAAAAGAGCGCAACCTCGGTAGAAAAAATTTCTCCAGCCAAATCCGGCAGAGTCCGGATGTCTGATGTGGCCAAGTTGGCTGGTGTATCCGTCATGACGGTAAGCGGTGTTTTTCGTGACCCCGGTGACACGTATCCGGTGGCACCGGAAACGCGCGCACGCGTCCTCGAAGCCGCACAGCGTCTTGGCTATCGGCCCAATGGCATGGCGCGCGCCATGCGAAGCCAGCGCATGGGGAATATCGGCTACGTCATGGTGAAGGAAACCCGTTACCTGATCGTGATCCCCGAAATGCTCGCCGGCGTGTTCAACGGTCTCAACAACCACGACCAACACTTCACCTTTATTGGCGTCCCACCGGATCAGGGTAACCAAGCACCCACACTCCCGCGTGCCGTACGCGAACACTCCGTCGACGCCCTCATCGTGGACGCAACCGTAGGCGTGGGCCCCGCAGTCCGGAAGCGCCTGGAAGAATCCCGCGTCCCGATCGCCAACCTTAACGATAAACAAGTCTCAAATAGCGTCTGGGTGGACGATGCCGCCGCTGCGCGTATCGGCACGCAATATATCCTGAGCAAAGGCTACCGCCGCGTGGCCTTCCTGTCTTTTTCTCTCGGGCTGCACAACGGGCACTACAGCTACGAAGTCCGGCGCGGCGCCTATTTTGCGGTGATGAGCGAGGCGGGCCTTCCCGCTAGAGAGGTCATCATCGCGGATCGCCCGATCGGCTACCAGCAACTGGAGGCGGTACTTCTCTCGAAAGACCGGCCCGAGGCCTTTGTCTGTTATAGTGACCACGACGCCATGCTTGCCCAGCGCGTGACCACCCGACTCGGCTTAAAAGTTCCCGGCGATCTCGCGCTTCTCGGCTTTAACGGTCGCCTCGGCAACTCGGAGTTATCCCCTGTCGCACTCACCACACTTGCCATCCCGTGGTATGAGATGGGCCTCGCCGCTGCCGAGATGGCCTTCAAACTCGGTCAAACCGGGCCCATGGCCACCTTAGAATCGCAACGCTTTGAGGCCACCTTAGTGTTGGGCGCTAGCGTTTAAGCACACTTCGCGTCGGCAGGCGACCAGCTCCGCTCAAATCCACCAGCGGACTTTCGCCTTTTTTTTCTTGCCACAACCCTTAACGTTAAGACATGAATCTTGCCTCGTCCAAATACCCTCTATGACCCCCCTTCTTTTACGCTTTCTGACTCTCCTTTTGTTAACGTTTTCCATGCCACTGCGGGCGTTTGAGCCCGTTGCTTTGGGCGGTGAATCCATGCTCGCAGCGGATTGGGCGGGCACCGCCGTAGTGCGCGATTCAGGTCCCCGCGACTGGGGCCAGGCGGCATTCAGTATAGAATCGGTGAAAGACGCCCAAACGGAGCGATTCTCCCAGGTTGTCCGCGCCACCACATCGAAGCGCTATCCCGACTACTGGCTTGCCGAAATTGCCCTTCCTACGGAGCGCGCCATCGCCAAAGGCGATACACTTTGGATGCGCCTCTGGTTCCGCACCATCTCGGCCGAAAACGAGCAGCGCGAAGCCGAACTCTGCGTCTATTTTCAGCAGAAGGACTCTCCCTGGGGCAAGTCGGTCGTCCACCGCGTCTCCGTGGGCCCAGAATGGACCCAGCTCGAACTGCCCTTCACGACCCAGCACAACCAGCCTGCGGGCGAGGCGACGCTCAATCTCGGCCTCGGTTTTCGGCCCCAAGTCATCGAAATCGCCGGTGTCGAATTGTGGCGTTTCCCCAAAACCGTGCCCCTAGCGCAGCTGCCGCGCACGCGTTACACGTATGAGGGCAGAGCCGCCGATGCCGCTTGGAGAGCGCAAGCGATCGAGCGCATTAAGAAAATACGCACAACGCCACTCGTCGTCGAGGTCCGCGGAGCTGATGGAAAACCGGTTCCCAACGCTACGGTTGTCGTAAACCAGACTCGCAACGCTTTCCAGTTCGGCACCTCCGTCGATTCGGCGATGATCATGAACAAGACGCCCGACGCGCAGCGTTACCGGCGAGCGCTGTTGGAGAATTTTAACACCGCCGTGATCGAAAACGGCTTCAAATGGCAGCGCTGGGCCCCCAATCAGCCGAAAGGCCGTTGGCCGCGCGCCGAAACGATCGCCGCCTTCGACTGGCTTTCGGCCCAGAATTTACGCCTTCGTGGGCACACCTTGGTGTGGCCCGGCTGGAAATACACCCCCGAGGAATTCCGTCCGCCCGCGCTCACCGATGCCGCCACCCTCAGCAAAGCAATCGATCAGCACATCGTCGATCTGATGAACGTCACCAAGGGCAAATTGGACTCCTGGGATGTGGTGAATGAGCCGCTGCACGAGCGCGACTACTTCACCCTGCTCCCCGAGACCGAGGCCATGGCCGGTTGGTATAAATTGGCGAAAAAAACCGACCCGAAGCCCCGGCTGTTTCTCAATGATTACGATATGCTCACCGGCGGCACCAGCCGGGAAACCGTGCAAAGTATCCTGGAAAAAGTTGCCGCCCTGCGCGCCGCCGGTGCGCCTGTCGAAGGCTTAGGGGTTCAAGGGCACTTCGGTCAGGCGATTCTGGGGCCAGAACGCATCTTGGCCGACCTTGATTTGCTGGCCAGCGCCGGCCTGCCGGTCCTGATCACCGAGTTCGACATCAACACGCCCGATGAAGAGGTGCTTGGTGATTTCACCCGCGACTTTCTTCTGGCCTGCTACAGTCATCCCGCCGTCGCCGGCGTCATCACCTGGGGCTTTTGGGAAAAGAACCATTGGCTCCCACAAGCAGCCATGTTCCGGCCGGATTGGAGCGAACGCCCCAACGCCGCCGCTTGGCGCTCGCTCGTAAATGAGGCCTGGAACAGCCGTTCCACCGGCAAAACCGACGCCAGCGGCTCGTTCACTTCAACCGTCCACCACGGCGATTATGAAGTGTCCGTGCGGGCCGATAAGCGTGCAACGACCACCCCGAGCAAGGTAACCGTGTCCGCCTCAGCCGCAAAGGTGATCATTACCCTCCCATGAGTTTCGCCCACCCAGCACGCTTGACGACACCGAGGACCGACTGCGGCCTTTCGCTAGGCGAGTTACTCACCGTCACCACCCCCAACGGCATCCGTGCCGCTGGGGTCGACGGTGGGGCCCGCGCCTTCAAAGCCGGCAGCCTGACCTCGGGCAACAGCACTTCCTAACGCTGACATTAGGTCCCCATTTTTTTCGCCACGAAATCTTAACGTTACAATTTCCCTGCTATGAAAAACAAAAACTACACTAAAAATCCGGTGCGTACGGGGCTTCTGGCCTTACTCGCGCTGTTTGCCTCCGCTCCGCTAGCCTCCGCTCAGACCGTGATCTACCGCGAGACCTTCCAGAACACTAGCGGCAGCAACGCGAACCTAAACACGACGGGTTGGTTTCTCTATCAGACGAACTCGACGACGCCTGCCACGACTCAGCAATACACCGGCAACATGCTAATCAGTCCCAATGCGGGGGCGGGAAATTTCAGCGCCCTCCCCAACATCAACAACATCTCCAACAACACCCCCAGCACCAGCAGCCAACAGACCACGCAGACTGCCGATACCTCAAACAACGGGTTCCTATTCTCCAACCCAACCCAAAACGTGGGAAATGTCGGCACTATCTTCGCCACCAACGAGTATTTTAGCACCGGCAACAACCCCACTACTGGAGCTGGCATCGCTAGCGGTGTTCTGACAACCGACAACATCTCGAAAATATCGGCTGTGTTTGCGTTTGGTCGGACAGCCGTCGTCGTGCCGACGCTCCGCATCGGGACTACGTGGTTTGCCTACACCGTGGGCACTACCCCAGCAGTCGATGGCAGCTTTACGGCACTCGCAACAAACAGCCCCACGGTCTGGGACCGCAGCGTTTTTACCAGCGCAGATTGGGCTCCACTGTCCGGCATGTCCGCCTTCATCGAGGGTAGCACCACTTCGACGATATCGGTCGGTGCCTCCGCTGTGCTTCCGGCGTCGAGTGCGATCAACGCCATCGGCTTTTACACGACCTACACAAGCGCCAGCACCGGTGGCCTCCGTTTGGACAACGTAACCGTTGAGACAACGGCCATCTCCGCCATCCCCGAGCCCTCGACCTACGCCGCTCTCGCCGGCCTTGGTGTGCTCATTCTCGCTGTTCTTCGCCGCCGTCCCGCCGCCTAAGCCTACGCTTAGCTAGCCTGGACTCTTTGACCGACGACCACCCAGGTCGTCGGTCGCTTAACCCCGAGACCGCTCTCAGGCGGTTTCGGGCTCAATTTATCCTCAACCCTCGCCATGCCCCTCGCCACCCCAACTCATTCTGCCGTGCTCGCCTTCATTCGTGACGGCTGGGCGGACACCGTTCGCACCATCACTGCCGACGACAGCCGGCGCATCGGGCTGCCCTATCCCTACACGGTGCCCTGCAAGTCGGGCATGTTTCAGACCCTCTTTTACTGGGATACGTTTTATACCAACACCGGCCTGATCGCGACGGGCGAAATCGTCCTCGCCCGCCAAAACACCGAAAACATCCTCTCGCTGATCGAGCGCTTCGGTTTTTATCCCAATGGTAACCAAGTCTGGTTCCTGGGCCGCTCGCAACCCCCTCACGCAGCACTGATGGTGCGCGACGTCTACAAAGCCACCGGCGACCAAGCCTGGTTGCGCGCCCAACTCCCCACGCTTGAGCGCGAACACGACTTTTGGATGACCGGTCGCCTCGCCCCCAACGGGCTCAATTACTACGGCACACACGACGACCCCGCCCGCTCCATCGACGAATTTCGCAACCAAACCGATCGCTTGGGACGACCCGTGCCTGCGAACGATGAGGCGTTGCTCGAACTCATCCGTCACGACCAGGCCGAGTGCGAGTCCGGCTGGGACTACTGTGCGCGCTTTGACCGCCGCTGCGCCGATTTCTGCCCGGTTGATCTCAACGCGCTGCTCTTCGCCCACGAAAGTTTCCTGTCCTCCTCCTACGAGGAACTCGGCGACAGCCTCACCGCCGCTCGCTGGAAAAGCGCCGCCGAAAAACGCGCCGCACTCATGCGCCGCCACCTGTGGTCCCCCGAACTCGGTGCCTTTACCGACGTGAATTTTAAGACCGGTGAACTGTCGCCCATCTTATCGGCGGCGGTGTTTTATCCACTCTGGCTCGGGGTGGCCAACTCAGAGGAAGCGGCGGCCACGGTGGCGTTGCTACCCCGCCTGGAAACGCCCCACGGCTTGCTGTGCGCCGAACCCGGCCCGCGTACGTTCGCCTATCAATGGGACGCCCCCAACGGTTGGCCGCCCCTGCACTACGCGGCCGTCCACGCCCTTTTGCAGACCGGCTACATCGACGACGCCCGCCGCCTCGCCGGCAAATACCTCGTCACGCTCGCCGAAAACTTCGAGCGCACCGGTGAACTCTGGGAGAAATACAACGTTGCCGACGGCACCACCGAGGCGCTTAACGAATACGAGATGCCCGCCATGCTAGGCTGGACTGCGGGCGTGTTCGCCGCCTTCTCCGCCGAGCCCGCGCTCCAGTCAGACAGTTAACCCCTCTGCTCGCGCAGAACCCCAAAAAACCACCCCATGTCCGTCACCCCTACCCCCGCCGCCGAGGCCCGCCCGCTCATCGCGGGCGAAGCCCCCAGAGCCGCCGCCAGCACCACAACCCGCCCCGAAGACCGAGTCCCGCTCAAGGCCAAAATCGCCAGCGGGGCAGCCGGCGCGGTGGATGTCTGGGCCAACAACATCCCCAACCAACTGGCCACGCCCATCTTCGTGACCACGCTCGGCCTCTCCCCGGCGATCGCCAGCCTGGCGATGGTCATCTTCCGCCTCTACGACGCGATGATTGACACGCTCATGGGCTGGATCTCCGACAACACCCGCAGCCGCTGGGGCCGGCGCAAGCCCTACATCTTTGTCGGAGCGATCCTCACCGGCCTGGCCTTTCCGGTGATGTGGCAAGTCGGGCGTGATTGGAGCGAAACCGCTCTCATCTACTGGCTCATCGGCACCGGCCTGCTCTTCTACACCTGCTTTGCCGTCTGGGCCATGCCCTACCAGAGCATGATGTTGGAGCTCACCCCCGACTACAACGAGCGCACCAGCGTCAGCTCCTACCGCACTTTTTTCCAAAAAATCGCCGGGCTGCTCGTCGGCTGGGCCTGGTGGCTGGCGCAGCAACCCCTCATCGCCCGTGCTGCCGACGGCGGCCCCGACACGATCCTCGGCGCGCAACGCGTCACCCTCATCGCCGGCGCGCTGGTCATCGTACTCGGTATGTTGCCGGTCTTCACGACCACGGAACGGTCCTACAAGAGTGCCGTGAATCAACCCAAGGTATCGCTAAAGGACAACTTCCGATGGACGTTCGCCAACCGGCCCTTCCTGATCACGGCGCTGTTCACCCTGTTCTTCGTCTGCGCCAGTTCGTTGAGCAACGCCTTCGGTTTCTACCTGCGCCTCTACTACGTCTCCGCTGGCAACATGGAGCTCGCCTCCAAGCTCCAAGGCGTGGAGTCGACCATCATCGTCGTGCTAGGCATACTTGCGATCCCGGCCTTCAACTGGCTCTCGCAACGCATCGGCAAGACCTGGACCCTCATGACCTGTATGGGCCTCATGCTCGTCGGCCTGGTGCTGCGCTGGTGGCTCTTTAACCCGGCCTATCCGTGGCTCTCTGTCGTCTGCGGCGTGCTGCTCGCGCCGGCCTTCACCGGCATCTGGCAGCTCATCCCATCGATCAACGGCGACGTGGTGGACTACGATGAACTGCGCACCGGTGAACGCCGCGAAGGTGCGTTCGCCTCCATCTTCTCCTGGATCGTCAAAGCCAGCTTCTCCATCGGCATGGGCTTTGGTGGCCCGCTGGTGGTGTGGAGCGGCTTCGTCGTCTCACACGGCTCGACCCAGATCGACGGCATCTTCACCCACATGCGTCTGCTCGATGCGTTCCTGCCCGCCACGCTGGTGACCCTGGCGATGGCCGTGCTTTTACGCTACCCGCTCTCGCCGGGCCGTATGCAGGAAGTCCGCGCCGAACTCGAAGCGCGCCGAGGCTGCCTCTGATCGGGTTCTGGCCGCGCCAGCCCTGCCGCAATTACACAATTTCGACTTACCCGGAACGGGAGCTGATGTGGTCGTGAAGCTACGTACAGCGTACCCGCTACAGCAACCCGCTCCCGTTCCGGAAAATTTCTCACCCAAATCTGGATGCCCGCTGACCACACCAACAGACACCACCACGGACGCCACGGGCTGAATCTACATCGTTAAATATACCCCTATGTCTAACCCGACCGTCCCTCCACAACTCGGCGCCAGAGGCCCTCGCTGGTTCGCGCCCGATAGCTTTTGGAATCAGCCTTTGGCGGACACCGCCACATCAGACCCGCAATCGCCGCGCTGGATTGAGCTCCTCACCGCTGCCCACACCGCAGACCCGACGCGCGGAGAAGCCGGCCTGCATCTCAACCTGAACGCGTGGACGTTGCCCATTTACTATGCCGACGCCAGCACTCCGCGTCGCACGTTGCGCCCGAAGCTCCCCGAGTGTCGCTACTCGCAGGGTCACCTGTTGGTCTCGCGCCCCTACCTGCACGATGCCCACCCGCTCGGGCTGCACGCCTCGGTTGCCGACGGCGTGCCAATACCAGCGGCCGCTTGCACCGATGCCGAAGCCGACGCCCATCTCGTCATCGTGGCACCGCAAGAGAACCGCATCTACGACCTCTGGCAGTGCCGCCCCGAAGCAGACGGCTCTTGGTCAACCAACGCCGCCATCAGCTACCCGCTGGACGGACCGGGCGTTTTCACCGCCGAAACCATCGCGGGAATTCACAACGACGAAAGTGTTCACTTCTACGGCCCCTGCCGCGCCCCCGGAGTGCCCGCCTGCGCCGGCCTCATCCGCCGCGACGAACTGCTCGCTGGCGAGATCGCCCACAAACTCGCCTTTGCCTGCGAAGTAGCCGCTTTGCAGGAATTTATTGCGCCCGCCATTTGGACCGACGGCTGGCTGCCGGGTGGCCTGCCCGAAGGCTGCATTCTCCAGCTCGATCCCGCGCTAAACCTAGATCAATTTAATCTGACTCCCGCCGCTCGCACCATTGCACGCGCACTCCAGCGTTACGGCGCTGTCCTGGTGGACAACGCCGGCGGGGTGACGCTCTACGGTGAATGGCTCGGGCCCGCCGAGACGAGTGGCTGGAACGGCCTGCTCGGCGAAAACGACCTTTTTCCGATTCCATTCCAGCACTACCGCATCCTCCTGACCGGACCCGTCACCCACGCCGGTTCTCATCCGGTTTACCACCACGAGATGTCAGCCAAATATTACGCACACCTACGCCGGCACGGAATCGCGAATAGCCGAGCTTAACATAAGGACCGCGCCGCAGTGGCGAGAACCACCTCGCACCAGCAAGATTAACACTAGCCCGCCGCCCGCTCTCCCTATCCGGAAGCCGCAGGTAATATTTTTTTTACACCATGCTTTATCCTGTAATCAACGCCCACCGCAGTTTCATCGATCTGGCCGGGGTGTGGGACTTCAAAGTCGATACCGCTTCCACCGGCGAAGCCTCCGGCTGGTTTCGCGCTCCTTTGGCTCACGCCATTCCGATGCCGGTGCCCGCAAGTTACAACGACATCGGCCAAGATGCCTCGTTGCGCGACCACGTCGGCGACGTCTGGTATCAACGCAGCCTCTGCGTCCCTACACACACCTCGGCCGGGCGCTTGGAGCTGCGCTTCGACGCCGTCGCGCACCATGCCGTGGTCTGGCTGGATGATCACAAACTCGGCGAACATCAGGGCGGTTTTCTACCGTTCGTCTTTGACGTGACCGCCCTGATTCGTCCCGGCCACCTGCACCGCCTCACCGTGAAGGTGGGGAACGTCCTGAGCTGGCAAACCTTCCCGCCCGGCGAGATCCGCACCCCGCGCGATATTGAGAACTACCCGCCCGATTACCGCTGCCAGGAGACCCATTTCGATTTCTTCAACTACGCCGGTATCTTCCGTCCCGTGCGACTGGTGATGACCCCGGCAAGTCGCATTGAAAAGATCCGCGTCAACACGGGCTTCGATCCAAATTCCGGTTGGTTGGACTACTCCACTGTCACCAAAGGGAACGCCAAGATTCTTGTCACCCTCCGCGACACCGAGGGCAACTCGGTAGCTAGCCAAACCACCCCCACCGGCCGCTTAACCGTGCCATCCCCGCGTCTTTGGTCGCCGACCGATCCTTACCTCTACCACCTCGAATGCCGCCTCGTTGACGACCAAAATAAGACGATCGACACCTACACCGAGCGAGTGGGCATCCGCACCGTAGCTGTAGCTGGGAAAAAACTCCTGCTTAACGGCACGCCGATTTACCTAAAAGGCTTCGGCCGCCACGAGGATGCTGACGTGCGCGGACGCGGTCTGGACATGGCGTTGCTCGTTAAAGACCACAACCTCATGGAGTGGATCGGGGCGAATTCTTATCGCACCAGTCATTACCCTTACAGCGAGGAAGCCATGCGTATGGCCGACGAACGCGGCATCCTGATCATCGACGAAGTTCCGGCGGTGGGCTTCAACACCTGGCGGCATGACCCCGTGGTTTACCTCCCGGAACGTGCCAACGACGCTACCCTCGCCGCACACTTGGACACCCTCACGGATCTAATCGAACGCGATCATAACCACCCCAGTGTCATTATTTGGTCTGTGGCCAACGAAGCCGCCACCTGGGAACCCGGCGCGGTGCCCTACTACGAGAAAGTCTGTGGTCATGTGCGCCAGCTGGACCCCTCCCGCCCGGTCATGATCGTCGAGGCCGGCCGCGCCATCACCGAACCCGACCGCATGCCCGCTTCCCGCGTTGCCCACCTCGTCGATATCGTGGGCATCAATCGCTACTATGGTTGGTACAACGATGCCGGCCGCCTCGATCTCGTACGCCACCAACTGGAGCGCGAACTGAAGCTCTGGTGGAGTGAGCACGGCAAACCCATTCTGCTGGCCGAATACGGTGCCGACACCATCGAGGGCTTCCACTCGGACCCGCCGCAGATGTTCACCGAGGAATATCAGGCCGAGTCGCTGGCACGTTTTCACAAAGCGATGGACTCCGTCGACTTCGTCATCGGCGAACACGTGTGGAACTTTGCGGACTTCGCGACCAAGCAGGCGGCAGGCCGGGCTTTTGGTAACCGCAAAGGCGTGTTCTCTCGCAGTCGGCAGCCCAAGCAGGCCGCCCGCCTGCTGCGCGATCGATGGCGCGTTTAATGCCGCCTCAGACAGCCCCGCTTTCTTTACCCCCCGATACCCCCCCCTCCGCTTATGTCACTGCGACCACGCTTCGTGTCATGGAATGCCGCTGTGCGCCTCGGCCTTTGCCTGTTTTCGCTCATCCCTGCAGCTCACGCCGCCGTTTATTACGTCTCCGGCACGGGCATGGACACGAACGCCGGCACCGGTACCGACAACAATAGCGCCTTCCTCACCTTGGCCAAAGGCGCCTCCGTCCTCGCCCCCGGCGACACGCTCTACGTGATGAACGGCACCTACACCAACGCGCCCGGCAACGGATTGATGAGGGTGACAGTGCGCGGCAGCGACGCGGCGTGGACCACCATCACCGCCTACCCCGGCCATCGTCCGCTGCTCAAATCCACCGATTGGTCGGCCATCGATCTCAACCGCGCCGCCTACGTTATCATCGACGGGCTCACCCTGGAAGGCACCGTTTATGACACCGGCATGACGGTCGAAGCCGCCACTACGGCCGCCGAGTCAGCACCCATCCCCCAGTTCAACGGCAACGGCATCGTGGCCGACGGCCGCGACGCGGCAACCTTCGCATCCACCGTCGACGTCACGCTGATGCCGCGAAACTTAATCATTCGTAACAACACCGTGCGCGGGTTCGCCGGGGGAGGCATATCCTGCATCCAGGCCGACTACGTCACGATTGAAAACAACATCGTGCAGGACTGCGCCTGGTATTCGGTTTTTGCCAATAGCGGCATCTCGATCTGGCAGGCGCGCAACGCCGACACCAGCACCGCCGATTATAGGATCAAGATCCTCGGCAACCGGGTCTTTGGAAACAAGAGCCAGATGATCTGGTCCGCGACGCAAAGCGTCTCCGACGGCAACGGCATCATCATCGACGACGGCCGCAACACCCAGAACGACTCGACCCTCGGTGCCTACACCGGAAAAACTCTGGTGGCCAACAACCTCGTCGTAAACAACGGCGGCTCCGGCATTCACACCTATCGTTCCGACAACGTCGATATCGTCCACAATACCGCCTACTTCAACGGCCAGGTGCTCGACTGGGGCGAGATATTCGCCTCCGAAAGCGGCACTATCAGAATCTATAACAACATCTGCTACGCCCGTCCCGACCGGGTGATCAACAAACTCAGCCAATCCAGCACCAATTTAGACTACCGCTCCAATATCTACTTCGGCGGCTACGCCAACGCGGCTTATTACACGGCCAACAACACCACTGCGGATCCGCTTTTCCTCAACGCAGCCCTTGACCTCGCCACGGCGGATTTCGGCGTCAGCTCGACCAGTCCAGCCCTCGACGTGGCCCTGACGACCTACAACAGCGTCACCCTCTCGTGGGTCGCCACCCTCACCAACGATATCACCGGCGGCATTCGCACGCGCAACAGTGTTACCGACATCGGCGCCTACGAACGCATCGGCCGGGCCATCCCGACCACCGGGCTTGTCGTGACCGGCCTGGGGGAAGCCATCCTCGCCGGCGACCCCACCGCCGCCGCCGTGAACGACACCTCCTTCCCAGCAACCGAGATCAACCAGCCCGCGGCCAACGTCCCCCTTCATACCTTCACCCTCCTCAACCGCGACAACTCCAGCATCACCCTTTCCTCACTCAGCCTCGGTGGTTCCTCGGCCTTCACCTTGGTCAACGCACCCGTGCTCCCGCTCGTTCTCGCACCTTCGGCCAGCGTCACGTTCCAAGTGCGGTTTTTGCCCACCGCCGCCGGCACCCAGTCCGGCACGGTCTCGCTGGTTCACTCCAGTCCCGGCACCACCAGCCCCTTCACCTTTGCCCTCTCCGGCACCGCCACCCAGATACCGACCGTCGGTCTTTCCGCGACCAGCCTTTCCGCCACCTTGCCCGTGACCACCTCGGCCACCCACAACGGCTTCGTTCTTACCAACCGCGGTAGCGCCTCGCTCACCTGGAACGCCGCTCTCCCGAAACTTTATACCTTCGCCGACTCCCTTTCCCCCACCGGCCCCGCCTACAGCTGGGTGGATATTTCCGCCACCGGCAACGCGGTCTCTTTTGGCACTAATATTTTCGATAACGCCTTTTCCTCGGCGCTCTCACTCGGCTTTACCTTTCCCTATTTCGGCACCGGCTACACCCAGCTCTGCATCGACATCAACGGCCACGTCTCCTTCGACCTCAGCAAGGCAGGCAACACCAATTCCCGTTATCGGGTTCCCTCCACCCTGGCCAGCATGCTGGCGACAAACAACGGTCTTATCCCCAAATCCATCGCCGTCTTCTTTGACGATCTACTGCTCATCTCCGGGACCAGCTCGGTGCGTTACCAGCAGACCGACGCCAACACCTTTGTCGTCTCGTGGATTAATGTCACCTTCAAGGCCGACTCCGGCAAGGCCGCCAATCTCCAGCGTAAGCTTAATTTCCAAGTCATCCTGAAACGCGACGGCACCATCACCACCCAATACCAGGGCGTCACCAATACCGACGGCAACTACCTCATCGGCATCGTCAACAACCTCCCCACGACCGGTGTCAACGACTCCAAGCAATACGTCCAATACGCCTACACCGCCAATGCCGTAAACTCCGGCCTCGCCGTGCGCTTCACCCCGCCCCCCCGCGCTTTCGACGGCACCACCAATTTTGCTCCCGGTGGCTCGACCTATTCCTGGGCCAATTTCACCGGTTCCACCTCGGGCACCCTCGCTCCCGGCAGCAGCCAGACGATCCCCTTGGCCTTCAACTCCACCGGCCTCGTCAGCGGCCTGAGCTACGCGACCAACCTGACTCTTACGACCAACGACACGGCCAACAGCACCCTTTACATCCCTGTCTCCCTCACCGTCGGCGGCACCGCCAACCTCAGCCCCTCCGTCTCCCTAACCCAGCCCTACCGCAACCTCACCGTCCAAGGTGCCGGATCGCCCATCACGCTCGCCGCCTCCGCAACCGACCCCGAAGGCTCCATCACCCAGGTCGAGTTCTACGACGGTGCCACCCTGCTCGCAACCGACACCTCATCGCCTTACACTTACACTTGGACTTCATCCATCGTCGGCACCCACACGATCACCGCTAAAATCACCGACAACCGCGGCGTCACAGTGACGTCCCAAGGCTACGTCATCACCGTCGTCAACCTCCCGCCCGTCGTCGCGGTGACCACGCCGACCGCGACTTCAACCGCCACCTTAGGAGTCCCGTTCACGCTCACCGCTAACGCCGCCGATGCCGACGCGGGCTCAATCACCAAGGTCGAGTTCTACGTCAACAGTATCCTCGCTGGCACCGCCACCACAGCGCCCTACACCGCAGCTTGGACGCCGCAGATCATCAGCCCCGCCACCGTTTACGCCAAGGCCTACGACAACAACGGCGCGTCCACGATCAGTTCATCCGTCACTTTCTCCGTGGTCCGTCCCGACCTGCCGAACTCCGGCCTGCTCGCCTACTGGCGCTTCAACGAAAGCACCGGCCTCACCACCGCCGCCGATCTATCCGGCAACTCGCGCAGCGCTACTCTTGCCGATGCGAACACCACCTTTACGGCCTCCGGCAAGTTCGCCAATGCGCTCGCCTTTAATGGCGCTAATAACGCCAAAGCCTCCTTCGGACACGGTGCCATCACGACCGCATTTTCCCTCAGTGCGTGGGTAAAGGCAGACGCGACCCCGACCGGCACCCTATACCCTCGCATCATAAGCCTCCAAGGCGGCCCATCCCTCTTCCTTGTGCGCAACTTTAGCACGGATGCAAATTTCACCGGTGGTCTCGGCTTCAACGACGGCACCGGCGGCGACTGGCGCTCCTCCGGTTCAGTAATCGCCGGCGCTTGGCAGCATGTCGTCATCACCTTCGACCTCTCGCGCAACGACACTGCACCCGTGTTCTATCTCAACGGCTCGCTTACTGGCACCTACCCCGTTTCGAATATGAGCCGGACCGGCACGCTTCCCGTCGTCAACGCGACCACCACGACCGCCCTCTCCCTGCTCGGCAATCGCCTCGATCTGCAGCGTCCACTTACCGGAGTGCTGGATCAAGTGCGCCTCTACGACCGCGTGCTTACCCCCGCCGAGGTGACCGCTCTTTACCTCGACGACGGCGGCCCGCTCGCCCCGGCCAGCCTCACCGCTACGCCGTCCGCCAGCGGCGTCGCCCTAGCCTGGGCTACCATCACCTCGACCAATGCCACTGTCACTTACCAGGTCGCCCGCAGTCTCTTCTCCAACGGCCCGTTCACCCCGCTCGCCTCGAGCCTCACCGCCACTTTTTTTAACGATACGACCACTATCCCCGGCACTACGTATTACTACACCGTGAGCGCCACCGCCGCCGGCGATAACGGACCAACCGTCACCTCAGCCACCGTCACCACGTGGACCGCACTGCAATCCTGGCGCAACGCCACCTTTGGCACCATCGCCGCCACCGGCAACGCCGCCGACCTCGCCGACCCGGATGGTGACGGCATCTCCAACCTCCTCGAATATGCCCTCGGGCTTTCACCCACTACGGCCACGCCCTCCGGCCTGCCCACCTCGACCGTCGACTCCAACGGCAAGCTCACCCTCACCTTCCTACGTGCCTGCAGCGAAGTGACCTACACCGTGCAAGGCTCCTCCGACCTCGCCACCTGGAGCGACATAGCAATCAACCCTGGCACCGTCAGCACGAGCGTCACGGTCACCGACAAACCGCCCATCGGTGCAACCAAGCGTTTCCTCCGCCTGAAAGTCACCGCACCCTGAGCCCACTCGGTTTCACACCTTCCGCCAACTTTCCGAATAACCCCAATCACAACCCAACTTCAAATCCACGCCGTCATGAATGGAGTCTGCCTTGGCGCTAGGCATTTCCGGTTGTAGTGTTGGCCGTCCCCGGCCAATTCCGCCGTTTCAAACCTTGGCCGAGACGGCCAACGCTACACGGCTAACGCACCTTCACCATTCAAGCCTCGTCGGATCTCACCACCTGGACTGACGTTGAAACGAATCCTAACGCATCAGGTCTTAACGTTACGATTAAAGACTTGAACCCGTCGAGCTCTCGCCGTTTCATGCGCCTGAAGGTAACTACTTCTTCGCCCTAAAATCATCCCCTGCACGCCATGACTAACATCCGTCGTCTTCAATTACTCACGCTCGGTTACTCCCTCGGTCTGCTCGCTCTTCCGGCCCAGACTTTACTCCGGGAGGACTTCAACCGTCCAAGCGGGAAAACCTACACCTATCCCGGTCCGCCTAACTCGGGTTATCGCGCCCTCGCCAATGGCAAGCTCGACGCATGGTCGAGCGGTGGGGAGTTAACATTAGCTGAATTGGAAGGCGTGGGTGCCGCTAGCAGCAGCGGCATCCGCGTTACGGTGACGCAGCCCACCGATGAGTTTCACGTGGTCACGTTAAACGACATTTCCCTCGGCGTGACAGGTGTCGCAATCAAAGCGGAAGACATCCGCTCCTTACTCCTCAAATTCTCCGCGCGTTTCCCAAAGGTCAAATCGCTGGCTGTGGCGCTTCTTCCTGAAGGCAATTTCCCCGATTCCGCCAAGTGGGATAATCGGTTGATCCTGCCGCTTGCTTTCGGTGGCGGCGACGTCTTCAAGACCTTCACCTTCAAAGGAACCGAGTTCGATAACGACAGCGTAAATAAATTCATCGAGCTCGTGCGCTCCCGCGAAGAAAAGGTGGTTAAAGTGAAACTCCAATGGGTTTTGAACAACGCCTCGATTTGGCAAATCGGGGATGGTTTCGCACTGGATGAAATAGAAATCCGCCGAGCGCCCTGAGCCCTTTTTATTCCGGGTATTTAGACGATCAGATCTATTCTGCCACCGTGACCACCGCCGCCGCCCGCACAGCGCCCCAGGTGGTCAACGGCCATGCATCTTAGCCGGTAGCCGAGTCAGCACCGGCGACTGCGGCCAAACCGGCACCTTCACCGACACCGCCTCGGTTTCGCCACGGAGTTTCCTGCGCCTACGCCTCACATCCCCATGAAAAACCCCACTTCAATGCTCTCTCTCAAGGCCTTCGCCGCCCTGTTCTCCGCCTGTCTCTTCGTGGGCATCAGCGCCTCAGCGTCAGAAGCCCGTAGCGCCAAAGACATTTCTTATCTTTCGCCTGAAGAAGCCAAAGACCCATACCGCCAGGAACGCTGCGTGCTCGACATTCACGTTCCCGCTGGTGCCGCGCAAAACCTCCCTGTCGTGGTCTGGTTCCACGGCGGCGGATTAACCGAAGGCAACAAGACCTGGTTCCCCGGCGAACTCTTGCAACAGGGCCTGCTCGTGGTGACGCCCAACTACCGGCTCATCCCCCGCGGCACGCCAGTAAACGCCCTTGAAGACGCTGCCGCCGCCGTGGCCTGGGTCTTCGCGCACATCCAGGAGTATGGCGGCGACCCGAGCCGCATTTTTCTGTCCGGCCACTCCGCCGGCGGCTACCTCTCAACCCTCCTCACCCTAGATCGCTCTTGGCTCGCCGCCCACCAGATCGACGCCAATCGCATCGTCGGCCTCGTGCCCTTCAGCGCACAAATGGTGACGCACTCCTCTTTCCGCTCCGCCTCCGGCAGCGCCGAACTCGAATCCTTCGCCCCGCTCGCCCACGCCCGCGCCGACGCACCACCCCTCCTTCTACTCATGGGCGACCGCGACAAAGATCTTCCCGGTCGGTATTCACAAAACACCGAGATGCTCACCCGACTGAAAGCCGCCGGCCACAAGGACTGCCAGTTTGTTGAGTTCCGCGGAACCGACCATGTCACCATGCAGCCCACCGGAATCCCGCTGCTCGTCACCGAGATCGCCCGCCTCTCCGCGGCCCGCCCGCCCGCGACAAAACCATGAGCCTGAGCCGTGATGACTTCGCCCCGGCTTTTACTGAGCCTGCGCGTCACACCACCAGGAGTGCTGCCATACAAGAAACGCCATCGGTACGGCCAGCATGCCCCACAACTTTAACATAAGGTCTTTGGCTGTGTCGTCCGGGCACTCCCCGTGGTTCTAGTTTCTCGTCACCCCAACCCCCCGCCGCTTCCTCCGCCTCCAAGTCACCGCACCGTAAACCCAGTCGGTAGATTTAAACAAAATCAATCCGAACGGCTAAAGCTTCACTGAAACGTGCCGAATAACAACTTATGGAATCGTTAGAATTAGCCGCAAGCCCGCATAACCCGCGGGCCCCTAAAAGAGCCGGCTTTGCCCTACTCATAACGATCGTACTGATGTCGATGCTCGTGTTGATCATGGTCAGCATGGCCGCGCTCACGCGGGTCGAAACCCAGATCGCGGCCAATTACCAAAAAGCCGATCAAGCCCGTTCAAATGCGCTCTTGGCCCTCAATATCGCCCTAGGCAAACTCCAGGCCTCGGCCGGCCCCGATCAGCGGGTCACCGCAAACGCCGACATCCTCGCGACCACCCACGCCACCAAGAAATACTGGACTGGAGTTTGGAATCCCTCCAGCGCCACCCCCACCTGGCTGCTCTCCGGTTCGGCCCCGAATGCCGCCGCTGCCGATCTTCCCACTTGGGCGTCCACCAAAAACTACGACGACACCACCAACTACGTGCGCCTGGTCGGAGCGGCCAGCACCGATACCTCCGTAACCGGCAACGGTATCATCGTCCCCCTGCAAACCATCACCGCCCCGGTGGCCGGTCTCTCCGGCACCCCCACGGTCGCCCGCTACGGCTGGTGGGTCGGCGACGAGGGCGTCAAAGCCCGCATCGACCTGACCGACCCCAATGCCCAGCGCATAGCCACCACCACCGGCTCGCCCAGCCTCAGCTCCGTCAGCCCCACCTCCACACAACAACGCCAAAGCATCATGGTTCCCGGCCGCACCGGCGGCGAACTCCTCGCCACCGATGCCTCCCTGTCCAATACCACCACGATGCCCGCCTCGGCCACTTGGCCGTGGTCGGTTCGGAGCGGCGTCTACGCGACGCCCTACTACCTCGGCGACGCCACTGGGGCCTATGAGGCGACCAACACGGCCAATGACACCTCGGTAAACTTCAATCCAGCGAGCAAATGGCGTTCTTGGGTTCAGCCTTCACAAGCGGTAGTTTCCGCAAGGCCCGTTTTCACGATATTACCGTGAGCAGCCGTGGCGTGCTCGCCGACGTCTCCGCTGGCGGCCTGAAAAAGGATCTCACCGCCGGCCTGCTCGGCAGCACGCCCCCAACGAGCATAATCAATTCGACTCCCCTTTTCGCTATCCCAGCCAGCGGAGCACCGACGACGACTCCGGCGGCCTTGCCCTCCTGGGGTGCCTTACGTTCTTACGTCCAACTCCAGAACTCGCTCTCAGGCGCCACACCCTCCATCGCGCCTCGCGCGACCACCGATACGCAAATGGGTATTTATCCCGTGCTTGCGCGCACGCAGCTCTGGATCCATGCGACTGCCGAAGCCGATGCTAGCAAAAGCCTCCGCCTGCTCTATTTCCCGGCCGTCGTACTTTGGAATCCCTACGACGTCACCCTCCAAGCGACCACATACACCGGCCAGTTCTATAACTCCTCCTCCTTCTATGCCAAAATATTGGCTGAAATGGGACCCGCCGCCGGCGCGGCAACGAGCTATAAATGGGGCACGGATCGACTTCGCAGTAGCTTTTTGACCAAAGGATTTATCATTAATTGCCCGCCGATCGCACCCGGAGAGGCGATTGTTTTCACCCCAGGGTCGAATGTGGATTATGCCGCCGCCACCACCTCAGCCCAGCTCACCCTCTCGCCTGGCTGGCGCACCAATTTCTGGTGGGAAACCGTCAGCACCACACCCACCGGCACGGGAGTCATGCCCTCGGCCTTTACCTCAACCCCGGCCCCCGCAGCCAGCGACGTCATTAAACGCTTGGTGCTCACGGTGGCTAATATGGGCGAAACCGGCTTCTTTCTCTACAACAGCGGCGCGGTCTCCACGGGCTATACCGTAGCCGGTAGCCTCCTGCAAAAAGTCGATGGCATGAACTGGTGGAGCGACTACATCGGCAAGGTCAGCGACGCTTCTTCTCCCACACCCACGGGCTCTCTGGCGTGGAAAACGCTGGGGGCCACCGAACCTGTTTTCCTAAAAAACAACGGAGACCCCTTAAAAGAAATCACCACACTTGCGCCCATGCCCTCCGGGGTATTCGTCCCCACCAGTACGGCCCCGGCGGTCGGTTGGTTCAACACCCTCAAGATGAGCTTCCAGCCCAGTGTCACGGCACTCGGCGTCAGTTTCACCATAAACGATAGTCTTTCGATGCTCCCTTGGCTGGCCCACTACAACCCAGCCGCCCCTGCCTTGACGCGCACGGCTTTGGATAAAGTAAATGCAGGCTCAGCCGGCTACAACAACACCCCCAACTACAATAAAGCCGTGATTAGCGGCTCCGGCACCACCTTCGCCAACTTCCAAAGCAGCGGTAACAACGCCTACATCGGCTACTCGTTGGACAATCCCGGTCCGACCAAAGCCGTCCTATTCAACCTGCCGCGCCTAGAAACCGGCGTCCTCTCACTCGGAGCACTCCAACACGCCAACGTCCATCCCAGTAGTGGCATTCTCAACAATACGGCCTCACCCACCGGCTACGCCGCCAGCGCGATGCCGGCCTACGCCATCGGCAACTCCTATGTCGATCCACGCGTGCTCAGCTCCGACCTCGACGGCTTTCCCGACTGGGGTGATTCAAGCTTCGGCGGCGTCTACAACAACACCTTTCAACGATTCCACTTCGATCTCAGCTTCGTGCTGAACACGGCCCTGTGGGATAAATACTACTTCTCTTCCGTGCCCACCAGCGGCCCCCCGAGTTTCCCCTTAGCCAATCCCCGCCACTCGCTCTACGATCCGAAAAACCTCGCGGCTTCAGGCTTGGCCAGCTCCCTGCAAAACTTCGATTCGGCCGCCAACAACCTGCTCGTCGAAGGGGCCTTTAATATCAACTCGACCTCGCGCGAAGCCTGGCGAGCCGTGCTCGCCTCCACCCGCAAAGCCCCGGTCGTCAAGCAAGGCGGCTCAACGGCCACCGTGGCCAACAGCCAACACACGCCGTTTGCCCGCGCCGTCTATCCGGTCGAAGACCACGTAGATTCCGCCACTGCCGCCAGCATCGCCGAATCGAGTTCCAAGGTCTACGCCGGCTTCCGCAGTCTCACTGATGCGCAGCTCGACGATCTCGCCATCGCCATCGTCGCACAAATCAAGGCCCGTGCCGCCGACAGCAGCTTCGGCCCCTTCCGTGGCTTGGCCGACTTCGTCAACCGCCGCCCTTCATCCAGCACCCAAGCCCACCAATTCACGGGCCCGCTCCAAGCCGCCATAGACGCCACCCCCTCCATTAATGGCGGTACCACAACGACCACCGGTCTCAACACGCCGAGCACCATCACCAGTGTAAGCCTAAGGCCATCGGTCACCACGCAAGTCCCCGGTTTCGACAGCGCCCGATTCATATCGCAAGGCGCCATCTCTCGCTCGGCCGCCACGCCCGGGTTCCTCACCCAAGCCGATCTCCTGCAAGTGCTCGGTCCCGTGCTTTCCGCCCGCTCTGATACCTTCCGCATCCGCACCTACGGCGAGGTCGTAGATCCGCTCAACACCTCAACGACCACCGTGCTCAGCCGCGCATGGTGCGAGGCCATCGTTCAACGTGTTCCCGACTATGTGGACACCACCAACACGCCCGAAACGCCCCCCGCCTCCGCCACGCTCACCAACCAAAACTTCGGCCGCCGCTTCAAAATCGTCAGCTTCCGCTGGCTCAGTCCCTCCGACCTATGATCTTCTCACGTTCTTTCCTCGTCGTTTTCATCGCCTCCTGGCTCGGTGCCGCCAACTTGCTCTCTGGGCAAACCACGGCGCCAGGAGCCAAAGACAAACAGGCCCAGGTCATCACGTTTTGCATGATCGGCGGCAAAGAAGTCGGCAGCTCAGGCGACCAGGCCGACAAGGGCACCAGCTTCAAATTTCGCGCCGACCAAGTGACGAAAGACCTCACCCTTACCCCCGGGCAGACCAGGGGCCCCTTCACGCGAAAAGCTGAAGGTCGTATTTTGATTTATCGCGAACGGCGCTCCCCGGATCCGACCCAACCACCGCAGATTATCCCCGTAGCTGAAACCACGGTCGATCCCTCCTGGCGCAATATCATAGTCCTCGTCGCACTCAATGAGTCCAGTGGCGAAGTGTCCCTCAAAGCCATTAACCAAAGCCTCGACTCGATTCCGGTAGGATCGATTAGTTTTATCAATCTTATGCCCTGTGAATTGGCCGTTAAACTCGGGAGTTCCAGCGGTACGATACCCCTGAAAGGCCGCCTGACACTGCCTACTGGGTTGACCGGTGATGCTGCGGCCATGGTTGAGCTGTTGGTCGCCGCCGAAATCGAAAACGAAGGCCGCGTGATCAACTCCACCTCACAAGGCCTCTCGCCCAAAGATAGGCGGGTTGCCCTGCTTTACCCCGGCTTCCTACGCCCCGTGCAAGTCATGCTGCTAGACCCCGCCCCACCCGACCCGGTTGACTAGGACCCAGCCCAAGTTTTAAAACGTTTAATACTAACCAGCTGGTACTTATGTTTTCGTAGTCATTCCGCTATTACCTGATTACGACCAAGATTATTTCTGTATGATTAACCCTGTCCCAAATGGATATCGCAGCTTCACGGATCTTTCCGGCGTCTGGGATTTCCAACGCGATACCGATTTCACCGTTGAAAGCCTGGGCTGGTTTCGCGAGCCGCTTTTATCACCCATACGAATGCCGGTGACGGCTAATTTTAATGATATAGGGCGTGACGTAGCGCTTCGCTATCCTGTCGGCGACGTATGCTAAGGCCGTCCGAAAGAGTGTTCACCCATGAACACTCCCACTTTATAAAAGCAAAGTCCGGTTTATTGGGTTGATACAATTGTTTTTAATTCGGCCTGACGACTGGGCTGCACCTCTCACCATGCAAAAACGCGACCAGACTGCCACGCCGCTCCAGCGCCTGTGGACGCTAATTCGTTTTGATGACGGCCTACTCCGCGCCGCCGTCGTTTTCCAGATCCTGCAATCGCTCAGCTACCTGCCGTTCTATGCGGGCGTGGGCATCTTGGTGGACCATATTTTACAGAACACAGCGTTGACCTTGGAGGAACGCATCAGATGGATCGGGATCTACGCATTAGCCAACCTCGCGCTTTGGCCGTTGCACGCATGGTTTACCGTGAAGGCGTTCGCTTTCAGCCAACGCTTGGTGCGAGCCTCCACCGCTCGCCTGCGTCGCTTGCTGGTCGATCAGCTACAACGCATGTCGCTCGGATTTTTCACCCGAAGGGGAGCCGGTGCGCTGGCCAATCAAGTCACCGTAGATTTGGGCCGAGTAGAGGCGTTTTTGGTTAACTTGTCCGGGTACTTGATTGTTTCCATCACCCTGGGACTCGGCGCGCTAGTCTATCTGGCTTGGCTGAGTCCGCTGCTGGCTGCGATCACGCTGTTGGCCGTGCCAGCACAGGTACTCGTAATGCGTAGCGTGCGTCTGCGACTGGAGCGACTTAACCAGAGAGTACAGCAGACCGGCGAGGATTTCTCCGCCCGCGTAGTCGAGTTCATCGGCGGCATGAGGGTGACCAAGAGCTTGGGCAACGAGGAGATCGCCGCAGCCGAGCTAGCCGAGGTGATCGAGCGCGTGCGCGGCAGCGGCATCGAGGCAAGCGTTACCATGCGCTGGGTGATGATGGGGATGCAAATGATCGGTGAATACCTAGGCGTGGTCGTGTGGTGCGTCGGCGGCCTGCTTTATTTAAACAACTCGCTTCCGCTGGGCTCGCTGGTCGCCTTCGCTGGCATGTTGGGTTTTGTACGCGGAGGGTTTCAGTCATTCTTCGGTGCCTACGACGCGTGGCTGCAGGCCAAGCCCGGGCTAGAGGCGATGTTGGCCATCCTTGATTCGCATGAATTGGAAGGCTACCGACCCGACGGCCGGAGCGCGCAACCACCCGCCCTGCGCGGTGAGCTGACCCTGCGTAACGTCTCGTTCCGCTACCCCGGCGCTGACATAGGTACACCCACGATGGTCGACATCAACCTCCACATTCCCGCCGGCCAGCGGATCGGCTTGGTTGGAGAGACCGGCGCGGGCAAGAGCACGCTGCTCGATTTATTGATGGGCTTTTATCAGCCCGATAAAGGCGACATCCGTTACGACGACCAGCCGATCGCCGACATCGGCCTGCGTACGCTGCGCCGCTCGGTCGCGATTATGGGCCAGGATGCGTTTATATGGAACACCAGCGTTCGCGAAAACATCCGCTTTGGCCGACCGACCGCCACCGATGCCGAGATCGAAACGGCCGCCACGAAGGCGCAAGCCGACGACTTTATCCGTAAACTGGAGCGCGGCTACGACACACTTTGTGGCGAACGCGGTGGCCGGTTGTCAGGTGGTCAACGCCAGCGCATCGCCTTGGCCCGGGTATTTCTGCGCGATCCGCGTATTGTCATTCTCGACGAGCCGACCAGCGCCCTCGACCTGGAGACCGAAGCGCGCCTCCAGGACGACCTCGACGTACTGTGCCAAGGCCGCACTACTTTCATCGTCGCCCACCGACTCTCAACACTGCGCGGGGTGGACCGCGTCTTGGTGTTCCAACGCGGCAAAATTATCGAAGATGGTTCAGTGTCGGCCTTGCTAGCTAGACCCAATGGCCATTTCGCGCGTCTGATGGAATTGCAAACCCGCGGTTTGCCAAAGCTCTCGTAAGCACCAGCAAACCCAACTTTCCGCAATCCGCCAAAACTCCGGAGATGAACGGCATTACTTGTCTGCCCCGAAGACTTGGTGATCTCCAGCAAGTTGCTGAGGGATGGATGCCCGCTAATCGCCCTTCTTTACTGTGAAGTAGCCAGGGGCGTTGGTGCTTTTAGTGGCCCGCTTGATTGAGATGGCGGAGTGCGACCAGTCGCAAATTGGCCGCAGGACCGGGAGCCGACACCGGGTTGAAGCGCCTGGCTTCACCTTTAGCGTGTTTGGTGGGAGTGCGTAGCAGGCGGCCATAATATCAATTAAGTCATTATAAATGAACAAAATGAGGCTAATAAAACCTATTAAAATAATTTTATTCCTGGAGAAATGAATGCTGGAATACTGTATTAATGCAGTTATTTTTGCCAACAAATGGGGGAGACAAAACAAAAATCTAATTCCGCGAGTTCCGACTGGGTGGACGTTCCGTTTCCCTTTCAGCATCATGGTATTAGCGGCTACGCCGGTCTGCTAAAAACCTACCGCGAGCAGTTTCAAATCTCTCAAGCGCAGCTGGTTCGACTGACAGGTTTTTCGCCGCGCTCGGTTGCCAAGTGGGCTGCTGGAGAAACGCCCTCGGCAAAACAGGAAAGGGCCTTGGTGGAGCTGGATCGCCTGCTGGTTGGTCTGGCCCGAGTGATGGAACCAGCTCAAGTCGCTCGTTGGCTTGTGCGGCCTAATCCAGCCTTCGATGGTTCGACGCCCATGCACGTCATGGAGCGCGGCGAGCAGGATCTCCTCTGGCGCATGCTCTACGACATCGAGTCTGGTCAGCCGGGTTAAATGAGCCTCCGAATCCAAAACCTCGAATTTATCCGCGAGGCACTAAAAACGCCGCACCCACGGTGTAAATTTCTGCTTAATGAGGAGGGCGTGGTGTTTTTCCCTGAATCCCAGCAGCACCGGTCGATCAAGGTGCCTGGTCTGAGCTACGAGGATGATTACCGCGGTAACGCCGTCGCTGGACTCCTTATCGGGGACCAGGTAGAAATTCGTTTTCACTCCGCATTTTCCGACCAGCGCATCAGCCTGCTGTGGGCCCAAGTAGCGGCGACGGTGACTGCTGCAGGAATCAATCTCGGTCCACCGTCATTGAAATACCAAGGTCGCCAATTACAGTAAATTGTCCCTCTTTCAGGGGATTTTTTTCCAAATCCATACAACTCGGCCGAGCGACTGATCCTGCCTAATTTCAAAAGAACTATCTTTATTGGCTAAATAGTTTGCGACTAGTCTGGACCCTGTATTGGCGGCATTAACAAACAGATTGCCGTTAGTTGTTCTTATAAAATAGGTTCCACTGCTAATTTTATTTTTTAGGGTATCAATCAAGACGATGTCGCCGGTCGAAAGCAAAGGCGACATGCTCTCATCAGCGATGACCTCAACATTGTAGTAGGTCGGATCCAGTCTCTCATAGATCTTGCCCCAAAGTTTGATAACGTCCGAGTCTGAAGCGTGAGCAGGTCCGTTGGGGTAATTGCTGCTCCGAGTTCCGCCCGTGAATGGGACGGATCTCATTTTATCAGCCTCGGCCATGTTGGCCTTAAGCATATTAAGTAAATACGCACGGTGTTTAGGCAGCGTCTGCCATTCACCGTCTCCCGCGATCAACCAATCTAGTGATAAGACTCGGTGATTAATTAGGGTTTTAAACTCGTCAATACTTGGGACTGCGCCTGCACAAATTTCATCTAATCGCTTTGGATCGAATCGTGACTTCTCGAGAAATAACTCCCGCCCACCTTGATCCGCGATAGTTGAATTAAACCGTTGAGTGAATTCTACGGGGGCAAGTTTACCCGAGTTAACACTACGCCTATTGCCCGAGGACGCTGCTTTAGTGAGAATGGCCACAGCGCTTTCCAGTCCACCTAATTGATGAACAAGATCATGCACGGTTTTAATGACTGAAGAACCAGCTGAATGTTCAGTATCACCTTGCTCTGGACTACCGATCCCCAAGGCGAGCCAAGACTCCGAAACCCCAGCTGCGTGGGCGATACGGGAAAGAACATTCCGCCTCGGGTTGTTTTTGCCTGATAAGTACTTACTTACGGCAGGCTTAGAAACGCCAATTGCACGAGCTAATTTAGCCGCGTTACCCAGAATTTTTGCACAGTAAGTGATTCTTTCAGCAAGACTTGTACCTACAAGGGGTTGTGTCATTTGAAAGTTAACCTAAGTTAACAAATCCCCGAGCGCAAGTAATTTTCCGCTTGCTAAGGTTTCCCAACTCAACCTTAACCGATTTAGGTTACCAATTTAACCCTTAATTAAATATCAGTTACCTAATTCAACGAAACTACTTAATTAGCCTTAGCTCAACATTCAAAAATTATAGATGAAAAACTCATTCAGCGCCGATCGCTACTTAACAAGACTTGCCGCCTTAGCGGTGATCGTAAAACCCGAAATCCTGGAACTCATTCGGAATCTATCCACCCAGCACCATCCGGCTTTTTCCCCAAGCTCCAGCAGCATGCCCCGCACCTATCAAAGCCCAAAAATGGGCGAGCTTCGCTTCTGCTCGGGGTCTTTATTGGAACGGGGCGTTGCACATCAACTCGATGCAGATAGTGCCGTTGCGGGATTCTTCACTCAGGTACCACTTCAAGATCCCTTAAAAGGCTCTAGCAAAGTACACGTCGTCGATTTTGTCGTATTGCTATCCATTCCCGAAAAACCGCCCGCCAACTGGTGCCCTCTTAAATTCATCGATGTAAAAAATGCGACTTGGCTACGGCGCCACGCAGGAAATCCGGGTTGCGACTACATTACGAAATCTGAAACCACTGGGTGGGGGTTTCCTCCCGGCGAAACCGCCGCCCTCAATGCCTACGGGGCACCTTACCAAGTAATAACCGAGCAGGACATTTCGGCCGCATTGGCCAACAATAGCTCATTCCTAGCTGATTACTACCGGTCCGACTGCCAACCGGCACCACTCGCGCTCACCGCTAAGGCACGCGAATATGTCACATTAAATCCAGGCTGTACGATTGAAACTCTACTCAAAGAGATTTCGGGGCTATCGATTGATCACTGCTACCGAATGGTCGCATCAAGCGACCTATGGGTCGATTTAAGCCGCTACGAAGTTATGTCGCACAATACGTGCAGGATCTTTGCTAGTGCCGCTGTCGCTAAGGCATTCGACATCGTAGAACGCACCCGGATGGACCAAGATCGCTCGATTCGCCGCGCTAAATTCCAAAAAGGCGAATTGATCGTCCTTTCCGGACGCGACCACGAAGTTTCATATGTGGATGGGGATACCGTAATGCTCATAGACGGGCACGGTAATGTTTTGCCGATGGACCTTCCTGCACTCAAGCGACTCGAAATCGACGGCAAGCTAAGGTCGTACGGAGTACCCAAAGAAGGGGCTGCCGAAATAGAGACGAAGCTGCGGACCGCAAATCCGTCCAAGTGGGCGAAAGCGGTTGCTGATTATTCCCGGATCGAACAATACGTAACACAGGGCTTGCGCCGCGCCCCAAAGGGTGTCGCTAAACTCAACTCTACAGAAAGAGCGATGTTAAGGCGCGTTCGCCTCAGCATCAGCAAATATGGCCGCCGAGGTGCACTTATCGGCTGCTTGCGGGCATCCACGCCCAAAGCACAACATCGATCACGACTGCCCCAGTCCACACTAGATGCCATGAATGAAGGCATTCAGATTCATTACCTTAAGCCAGGGGAGACCTGCGTTGCTCACGCATATTCGCGATATGTGGGTGACTGCAAGAGCGCTAATATAAAAACGGTCACCTTGCGAACCTTCGGACGTGCAATAAAAAGACTGTCCGTCAGCCTAGTGGAGAAAGCGAAGCGGGGTAATTACTCAGCTGCAAAGCATAATGCCCCCGTTTCGACTTCATATGACTTCGGATCAGCAGAGCATTATATGCAACGTGCGCACATCGATTTCTCGGTGGCCGACCTTAGCCTCCTGTGTAAAGAGCAGGGCGTGAATTTGGGAACTGCATGGGTTATAGTCATGCTCGACGCGTACTCGAGAACCGTGCTTGCAACGTACATTAGTTACGAGCCCCCCAGTGCAGCCTCAACATTGTGCCTCTTCCGTGAATGCGTCAGGCGTCATGGTCGCTTGCCGTCACAAATTCTGTCGGACAACGGTTCCGAATTTGTGAACCTATCCGTTGAATTCTTCCTCTCATTTTACCAAATAGAGTTCATTCGACGTCCAGTCGGACGCCCTCGCTGGGGCGCAGAAATGGAACGCTTTTTTGGTTCAATGAACAAGCGGGTAACCGACACGCTGCCAGGCGCCACCGCAGCGATGCGCACTCAACTGCGCATCAGTCCCTCGCATAGCCCAGATCGCTTAGCAGCCTACACTATCAATGAATTACAGGGGGAGATCGAAAAATATTGTTTTAAAGTTTACGATGAGCTCCCCCACGCCGGCCTCAATGGTATGAGCCCCAAACAGGTTCGCGAAGAAAGCCTCAGTAGGCATGGCACTCGCAATCACATCCAAATCGATCAAGACCGAACTTTTCGCATGATCACACTGCCACTTGTTTCTGGCGACGGAACCGCCAAGATACAGGCACACAACGGCGTTCAGGTCAGCACCGTGTTATATTGGAACAATATATTCGATTCAGCGGACCTCAACGGGACACGAGTACCGGTGCGATGGGATCCGTTAGATATCACAAGGGTATATGCTTTTGCCCGTGGCGAATGGCATGAGTGCCTTGCACCAAAACTCAAGCGACTCCGCGCAAAACCGCCGGAGCAACTAGCGGTCGCAAGTCTCGAGTTGCGCCGCGCTCGCCTGAGCTACGGCCGCAATTAGGTTCTTCCCGTTTTGTTGTGGGTTCGGGCATAAAAGCAGCTAAAAAGTAAAGATGAGCATAAGCGCACATGAACATTACCGGCGGTTGCTGTTGCTGCCGGAACCGTGGGAAGTAACCAAAGTGGAGGAAGACATTCTCGGACTAAACGTGACGGTCTGGTTACGATGGCCAGACGGGGCCAAGGTGCCGTGCCCAGTGTGCGGTCAGTTGATGCCTATTTACGACCGAATGAAGGAGCGGAGTTGGCGTCACCGTGATGTGATGCAATATCGACTCGAACTGCGGTGCGCGGTGCCCCGCTGCGATTGCGAGGAGCATGGTGTTAAAACGATGCACGTGCCGTGGGCCGAACCAGGCTCGCGGTTCACCTCGCTTTTTGAAAGCTTTGCCGTGGCCGTGATCGCCTCTAGCCGATCGCTAAGCCAAGCCGCCGAGTTGCTGGGACTTCATTGGGATAGTGTACAACGTATAATCGATCAGGCTGTTGAGCGAGGCTTGGCGCGGCGAAACCTCGACGGCATCACCCGAGTTGGCTTAGACGAAAAGAGTTTTTTGCGCGGTCAAAGCTACGTTTCATTGATGACCGATCTCACCGGTCGGCGGGTACTGGACGTGGTTCCAGGCCGGGATACAGGGAGTGGGTTAAAGCTTTGGGCATCATTATCAAAGGAGCAAATTGACGGGATTGAAGCCGTCGCGATGGACATGGGTGCATCCTTCATCGCCGCCACCCACCAGGCCGCGCCCAACGCTGACATCGTTCACGACCGCTTTCATGTTTCAAAGCCTATGAACGAGGCGGTCGATCATACCCGCCGGGATGAGGCCGCTGAACTCGCTGCCAAAGGCGATGACATCTTAAAACGCACTCGCTTTCTTTGGCTGCATGGCATCGTTCCTGATGACCGCAAAGAGCACTTCGAGGCGCTGCTGGAGTCCAATCTTCGTACGGCCAAGGCATGGGCTTATAAAGAGCAGCTGGTCGAGTTTTGGGGACAACCCAACGCCGATGCGGGTAATACTTTCTTCCAGCTGTGGTATCGCTCGGTTATGAGTAGCCGCCTGCCCAGAGTCAAAAAAGTAGCAAAGTCACTAAAAGCCCATCTGGCCGGATTACTGACTTACTTTAAGCACCGTATTTCGAATGCACTCACCGAGGGTTTTAATTCAAAAATCCAAGCAATTAAAGCCGATGCTCGTGGCTTCCGTAAGTTCGAAAACTATCGCACCCGTATTCTTTTCTTTTGTGGTAAACTCGACCTCGAGCCTAATTTCCCCCCAGCCCTAACCCACAGTATTCCGTGAAGAACCCGCAATTACAGCAAGATCCTTGAGCAGCTAAATGCAGGGCTGTTCGCCAACCGGAAAACCCCTGACGAAATCGCTGCAATACAGAGGCTTAAAGCCTCAGCTAAACAGATGAAAAATAACCGAGGTGAGTGTTTTGATGAGACAGCTAACTTGATTAATACGGAAACTGAAATGAACCCATCGCCGATGTCTCCCAGTGCCTGTGCAACGAAGGGTGAGTTCTTTGCTTCTGAGCAAATCTAGAATTAGCCAATATGCAAACGACCACACAGCTTGCAGACGTTCAGCCATTGCACCGATGGGTGATACAGCACTCCCATCTGACGGCGGTGTGCGATTGGTTAATTGATCGCATTACGGGTTTTAACGAGCCCGTAATTTTGCTCGTGGTAGGGGCCACCGGTACCGGAAAAAGCACCCTACTCAAAATCCTAAGAAAGCGGCTGGCGGAAATGTTTTCCGAGGCAATGCGTAGTGATGCCAGTCGACTCGCGTCATTAGCTGCGGAAATGGTTTTCGTGCCGGGTCGAGGCCCTGAATGGAAGGCCCTATTTGAAGACCTCCTCACAGACGCAAACGACATATTAATTAATCGGAAAATTATGGAAGGAAATCAGAGGGCTGGTGGCACGTTACCCGCACTGCATAATGCATGTATTAAAATGCTTAAGTATCGCCGCCCGGCTGCAATATTGCTAGATGAAGGCGGTGCATTGGTCGAGGCAGGCACGAGGGGCGCACTTGCCAAGAACCTGAGTTTCCTTAAGTCGATTTCAAACCGAAGCTCTTGCCATCTAGTGGTTTTAGGCGATTACTCATTGGTTAAACTAGGCGCAATGAATGGACAGCTCAATCGGCGGTGTATTACGGTCCATTTGGCTCCTTACGCCGAAAACGAAGCTGAGGATTTCGGGAAAATCATATCTGGATTTCAACACAGATTAAATGGAACGGGGTTTGAGTGTGACCTTAGTGGCAGCCGAGACCTGCTCCTGGAGCGGTCGTGTGGTTGCGTCGGCTTGCTTGCTCGGTGGTTATCCGAGGCGCTCATTCATTCCCGACGAACCAAATCCCCGCTAAACGCGGCCGCACTCCAAAAGACGCTAGCACCGGATGAAGCGGTCAAGATCTGGCAAGCCGAGATTAACCGGGGGTTGAGCGCCCTAAGAGAATTTGAGGGGCCAAGAGCTTAACCATATGAGCAGTGACGTTAATATAAACTCCGATACTATGCAGCTTCTTGCGCTACAAGATATCGAATCGGCTATCCCTGATATTGCACCACGCAGTCGACTCGTGAGCTTGCAGCCCCATGGACACGGAACCAGTGAGGTTGAGTCTCTTTTCTCCTACCTCCTTCGGCTCGCGGAAGCGCATTCTGTGCGCCAGGTGGACCTGCTTCAGTTCGTAATTGCGCCCTTACTTTGGTCTGATGGTCGAAAGACCCCCGCAAGTGAAATTATGGGCGCTATTCAGTCGGGTCTTTCAGCGCAATGCATCAAGATTTTAGAACAACTAACAGGCATTCATTGCCTTGCTGAAATAACGCTAATGCCCCTGATTGAAAAGAGGTGTGTACGTGCTGATCGCAAGCAATCCCGCGAATGGTGCCCCCTATGCCTTTCCGAAGATAAGGATCCGTATGAAAGACTGCTGTGGCAACTTCACGGCGTTACTCATTGCGCACGGCATAAATGCGAACTTTTAAGTGCATGCCCACAATGTCGACTCAAGCAGAGGGAAGATCGACTCGGCTCAAATATAATTTCTTGCCATTATTGCCATGCAACGTTGTCGCCAAATGTAACGAGCTTTCCGCTGGATGAAAAGCATCCAGCAATTTGGCGAACTTCCCAAATCGGCCTTTTTCTGGAGTGGTCAAACAAGCAGTATTTAAAGATGAACGATTGCGCAGGGCAATTTCGTTCAAACTTGCTCACAATTTCCACTCGTTATGGCGGCCTTAAACCGATGGGTGATGAACTTGGCCTTTCTAACAATACGGTTTTTGGCTGGAAGTCAGGGAAGCGCATGGCCGACCTCCAAGCGCTGGCCGTGTTGGCATGGGGAAACGGTGTGGGAATTTCAGATTTATTTGCTCGCCGGCTAGATGCGTCCGAAATCAATCCACAGAAGGTCAATTCAAGCGTTCGACCTCGAAAGTACAAACACGTACCCCCTAACCCCAAAAAGTTAAATCTAACTGGGCATGACCTAGTGATCGACTTGCGCCGAGAAATATCACGCAATCCGTACGGCAAAATTCTACTGATAGATTGCTCAAAACGATTCGGCATCGACAAGAAGCATATTGCTTTTCGTGACGCAGATTTCGTGAAGCTGCTTTCAGCGCATAACCTAAAGATCAGTCGTTTAAAAAGGAGGGCTATGACATGGGAAGCGGCCATTGAGATGCGCCGTGCTATTTTGAAGACCTTAACGGCCGGGCAAACTTTAACCCGCCGCAATATTTCAGGGCATTTCAAAAACGTAAATTGGTTACTATGGCCAATTGCACGACAGGTTTCCAAGCGCATCATCGCCTTAGTTAAAAGCGGGAAAAACGTAGTGGATCCGGCGACACGAATACCGAAAGACGTGAAAGCGTTTTGGTCATGGCGTGACCATTGACCAGCAACTGATCTCAACTGTTAGATCCCAAAATAGGGGGCCTTGCTCAAGGCCCCCTATTTTTTTTTAGAAGTGTCACGCTGGTCTAAAAACTGGCGAAAAGCTAAGACTTAGGCCTGAGCTTCAGCAAGGTTCCCCTCTGAGCGAGAACGTTCGGGCGTTGAATTATGGCCCCAGCAAAAGGCATTAAAATGTTAGCTTGAGGCTAGTTTTGAGTGACCAAGGACAAGGTTTTTGCTCTCCGGAGGAGAAAAGTGGTGGAGGTGCCGGGATTTGAACCCGGGTCTCCTTGATCTTTGCACGCCGCGTCTACCCTTATGTGCTGGTATTTGTCTCGCCGACGTTACGCGACCAACCGCGCTTAGACGTCAACCAACCCCCGGGTAGAAGTACGACGCACTGCCCGCGGATGGCTCGGTGCGTTATGTCTGCTGATGTCGTCCACGTTAGCTAGCAGATGTCACTAGGCGGACGTCACTGCACTTAGGCAGCGAGGGGCATTTCTTCAGTGTTGCCGTTTGTTTGTTTTGAACGGGATTTAGGAGGGTCGTTCATCCTCCAAGGGCAGCGGCGCACGCGAACCAAGGATCGAATCCGTAACACCCCCAAAGTGTGTGTATCGACCTCCGCCCGTTGCGGGGCGGCGGCTGGATTAGATCGGCGTGAGGCCAATCAAAGAACAATCCCACCATTCGCCCATTCGCCCCGATTGCAAGTGGCGACTTCAGCCTCCGCTCGCCCGCTTCCGCGCGACCAGCCCTCAGCACACCACAGGCAACCCGCAATTCATTACAACAGCCCCGCCAGCGCCCGGTCCTTGGTCAGAGCGAAGGCCTTGCGCACCGCAGCGAACGCTTCCACCAGCTCCCGGGGCGAACCGGCTTTGTCGAAGCGCATCTCCAGCGTGGCGCCGTCACACACCACCGCCGCGCCCACTCCAGCAACCGTGAGCGTGCACTGGCTACAATCCGAGGGATAATCCACCCGCAATCGTCCCGCCTCTTCAGCATCGTCACCGCCGACGGTGTTACCCGCCTCGTCTTCCGCAGCGGCCAGCGCTTCCACGGCGTCGATCACCGCCTCGACACGCACACCTTTTTTTAACGCAAAGGCGATCGCGGTAAACTGTCCGGCGAACAACGCGTCGAACTCCGCCACCCGCAGCAGGTCGCCGTTTTTTATCGAGTGCAGCGTGCGCGTGATCGTGATGCTGGCCGGGTCAACGGGGTCCAACGCGTAGGCGATTTCCAGGGTGAAATCCTTGGCGCTGAGTACCGCCAGCGGGCTGGTCACATCGAGCGCGATGTCCTTGCGCTTGTAGGCCAGGGCCGAGCGGGCGCTTTGAAAAAACGCCTCCGCAACCTCGGCCAGCTCGGGCGCGCACAGCTTGGCCAAAAACGAAGCAGTCGCCTGGTTAACCGCATCGGGTTCCGTGTGGCGCTTGCGATCAAACCCGCGCAGCGCCTTAAACGCGCCGTCGCTGCGCCCCACCAGACTCACCTGGGAGATAAACGTGCGTGGGTCTTCCGCCGATTTGGCCATAGGCGGTGAACTGAGCGCAGAAGCACGCCGACCGGAAGTCTAAACGGAATCGACGCGATCCCCCCAGTGGTGCAACGTCGCGCCCATGTCCTCATCGCCCGCCACTCCACTTGCCGTTGTCTGCGCCCTAATCGAGCGCGACGGCCATGTGCTCATGGCTCAGCGTCCTGCTCATAAACACCTGGGCGGAAAGTGGGAATTTCCCGGTGGCAAGATCGAGCCGGGTGAATCCCCCGAGGCCGCCCTGCACCGCGAACTGGACGAGGAACTGGGCTGCAGCGTGGAAATCATTTGCCCGCTCCTGCCGCACACCCATGCCTACGCTTCCGTCACGGTGCACCTCATGCCCTTCGTGACACGACTCCTGCCCACCAGTGGCGAAATCCGCGCCCGTGAACACGCCGCACTACGCTGGGTCCCCGCCTGCGAGCTCGCGGGCCTCGATCTGCCGGAGGCCGACCGACCGATCATTGCCGAGTACCTGTCGCGTAGTTGATTTAGCCCGACGCCCTTTTTAAAGGCTAACGAGGGTCCACTGAAGTTGCCCCGCGTCCACCGTCAGCCACGCGAAACTGCAACCCTGGCCTCGGGGCAAGGAGATGCACCCGGGACTGAGCCAACGCACCCCGCGCCGATCGACCTCGTCGCGCGGCACGTGCAGGTGGCCGTGTAACACCACGTGTGCTCCAGCCGGAGCACTCCGCGGGGGGATATGCACGAGGTGGTGGCTCACCCCCGCACAATCCCGGTTAAGAAAGAGCGGCCACGCGGGCCAATCATCACAATTACCCCGCACCACCCGCACCGGCACACCGAGTTGTTCAAACTCCACGAGCGTCTCCGGTCCGCCTACGTCGCCGAGGTGCCAGATCTCGTCGGCACCGCGCAGCCGCTCCGGCAAGCCAGGCGGATAAGCCCCGTGGGTGTCGGAGATGATCGCGATACGCATGGCCGCCACGTTGCGAGGTGGCGTTGCCCCTGTCAGCCCAGTTTTCGGGAGATTTAACGCGGGGGAGCCCAGCGAATTGGGCGCGGCGTGAATTTCTCCTGAAACAGTGCCTTGACAAGGCCAGCGGGATTCCCCACTTCAGTCCCCTCTTAACACTCTAATCGTATGCAACCCACCTTTCGCCCGCACCGCCTCAAACGCGCCCGCAAAATCGGCTTCCGCGCCCGTAAAGCCACTGTTGGTGGCCGCAAGGTCCTAGCCGCTCGTCGCGCCAAAGGCCGCAAGCGCTTGACCGTCGTCTAAGCCGCCAGCGGTCGCGTTGCGCCGCTGTATTTTTTAAGCCGACATGCGTTTCCGCGCCGAACAACACCTTCGGCGCCAGTTGGATTTCCAGCATGTCCGCACCCACGGGCGCCGCTCTGATTGCGGCGCCTTTATGCTGTGGTACTCACGACAGTCGGCCCTAGCCCAACTCTCGCCTGTGCCACCAAAGAGTGGCGAATCCAGCGAACACGTCGTAGCTGAAACGGCAGCGCCGCCTGCACCGGTTAAAGCGCCTGCCTCGGTCACCTGCAAACCCACGCCCGCGCGTCTTGGAGTCGTCGCCTCGCGTTCTGCGGTGGGCAACTCGCCGCAACGGGCCCGCGCCAAACGCCGCCTGCGCGAAGTGTTTCGCGCCCACCAAGAACTCGTGCCCCCAGGTTACGATTTACTGCTGGTCGCCCGCAGCTCGCTCAATCGGCTTGAGTATTGCGAGGTGGAACGGAGATTCGTCGAAGCCTGTCGCAAAATTTTCCCGTCCGCCTCCGCCTGATGCCCGCACACCTGCCCAAAACCCTCGCCTTTCTTCTGCGCCTGCCGGCTCAGGGTCTGCTCGGGCTCGTGTGGACCTATCAGCACACGCTTTCGCCGGTGATTCCTGCTGTGCTGGGACCGGCCTGCGGCTGCCGGTTTTATCCGACCTGCTCTCACTACGCGGCCGAGGCGGTTCGCACCCACGGTGCAGTGCGCGGAGTCTGGTTGTCGGCCCGCCGCCTACTGCGCTGCACCCCGTTACACCCTGGCGGCATCGACTTCGTACCGGCTCCGCGCCGCGCAACACGGCCGACCTGCGCCCGCGGCTAATTTCCATTTTCATCAATAAAACACCTTTTCAATTCCATGGATAAAAAGAACACGACCATCGGCGTCCTCTTGCTCCTCGTAGCCTTTGGCAGCCTCTTCCTCACCAGCCAGCAGCCGCCCCAGCCGGGCGCGGCCCCCGCAGGCGCAGTCCAAAATGGGACCGCTACATCACCCGCCCCCGCGGGTCAGCCGAGCGTCACCACCACCGACGCCACGCTCAACGCCCCGGCGATTCCCGCCATCGCCAACGCCCAGTTCGCCGCGCTGGTTGATACCAACGCCGCCGCGACCATCACCACGCTGTCCAACGACGTGGTCGAGCTGCGCCTGACCGACTTCGGCGGCGCGATCAGCAACGTCGCCTTCAAAAAATACGGCGCCCACCTTAACCAAACCGAGCCGTTTGTGTTCAACGCCGTTCACGCCGCGCCGATCCTCGCCTTCCAATATCCCGGCCTCGACCAAAACACCCGCTTCACCCTGGTCAGCGCATCCGCGAACGAAGTGGTTTACAGCGCACTGTTCGAGAAGCGCATCGAGGTTACCCGCCGATACATCTTGCGCGCCGCCGGCGACAAGAGCGGCGACCCCTACCGTATCCGCCACGAGACCACCTTCCGCAATCTCACCGACCAGAGCGCCCCGCTGCCCAACCAGCTCAACCTTGGCACCGCCGCGCTGATCAACTCGAGCGACACCGGCATGTTCCTCAACGTCGCAGCCTACGACGGCGACCAAGCCAACGTGACAGAACGCTCGGCCCTCGAAGGCGGCGGTTTCTCCAGCTGGGTTGGTCTCGGTGACGGCGCCGCCAAGGCCAGTCTCGAGCGCACCGAAGTGGTCCAGTGGGCCTCGGTTAAAAACCAGTTTTTCGCCAGCTTGTTCACCCCTGACAAGCCCGGCACGGGAGTGGTGGTTCGCCGCGTCGAACTCCCCCCCATGCCCGGTTCGACGCACACCAACATCGGCTTGACCGGCGACATCCGCCTGGACCTGCCCGTGCTGCCGGCCAACGGCATCGAGAAGATCGGCGGCGAACTCTACGTTGGCCCCAAGGAGTACATCCGCTTGGCGTCGTTCTCGAAAAACGAGGACAAGATCATGCAGTACGACTACTACTTCTTTAACCGCATGTTCCTATCCGGCTACATCGCACCCGCGATGAACAAGCTGCTCAACTGGATGCATTCGTTTGTGGGCAACTGGGGCGTGGCCGTGGTCCTGATGACCCTGCTACTCAAAACCATCTCGCTGCCCTTCACCCTGGCCGCATCGAAGTCGGCCAAGAAGATGCAGAAGCTCCAACCGCTCATGCAGGCGGTGCGAGAGAAGTACAAGGACCAGCCCCAGAAGCTCAACCAGGCCACCATGGAGCTCTTCAAGGAGCACAAGGTTAACCCGATGGGCGGCTGTATCCCAGTTTTGATTACCATCCCGCTGTTCGTCGCGTTTTTCGCCATGTTGCAGGGCACCGCCGAGTTGCGCTTCCAGCCCTTCCTCTGGGCGCAAGATTTGTCCGCCCCCGACACGATCACGCATATCTTCGGCTTCCCGGTGAACATCATGCCGCTGCTCATGGGCGTGACCATGTTCTATCAGATGAAGCTCACGCCATCGCCCTCGATGGACAACATGCAGGCCAAGATCCTCAAGTTCATGCCGTTTTTCTTCACGGCAATCTGCTACAACTTCTCCTGCGCCTTGGCGCTTTATTCGACGATCAACGGCCTGTTCACCATCGTGCAGCAGTTGGTGGTCAACAAATACACGGCCGAAGCCCCCACGCCTACCCCGCTTGGCGTCCCCAGCGGCACCGGCAAGGGCGGCAAGCGCATCAAAAACGTCACCCCGAAAAAGTAATCCTGCCGAGCCAGGAATCGATCGGCTGAAGCGCTGCTCGATTAAAAGGCTGAAGGGTTGAACGGCTGAGTCCCGCGGAGGGATTCAGCTTCAACCCTTCAGCCTTTTTTGCGCGCGGTTTATGCACTTAAATAGGTGCATCCCCCACTAGGTGTTACCTAAAGCAGACCGGGCCATACTGCGGCCCTAATCCGCCCCCCTATAGGCATTCCAGCGGACGGTCAGAATATTTTAATCCGGCCGTGGTATACGCCGCACTTTGGCGGCGCCCGCCGTCAACCACCGCTACGCATCCTCGATATATACGCACTGGAGTCCGCCTCGTAACGCTCAAGCGATTTAATGAGTTCCTTCCGAAACTCGATTTGAGCCGGAATACTCGTGTCCCAATAAAGACTGGTGCGGTAATAATCGTAGTAATCCCCGCTTTCGAGGTCCTTAAGGCCCTGCGCCGAGATCGACTGCACAACGCGGAAAAAATCTTTAACTATACCAGTCGCGACAATCTTGTTGGTCGCCGCAGCCTGGTAATTGGATTCCAGCTTATCGATTAACTGACCAAATGGAGGCGTCAGGCGCGCGGTTTTGAAGTCAAACTTGACTATGGCCAGTAGGGCTTTCGAAGCCTCGCGAAACTTGGCGATGCGCTCACCTTGTGCATTCCATTTTCCGAGATCTATCGCCTCCCACTTGGCCACGCTATCGATACGGTAGCCGAACCAACGCTTTTCCGGTACGGCAACGCTGCCTCTGCCGCCACCTCCTGCATCCACTGGACGAATCTCGGCATACGTAGCAACGCCGACCACCTCGTTGGTGCGCAGGTTGAAGATGGGGCTACCGCTATTGCCGGGCTCAAAGTTGGCATTCACTTCCACCCGCGTCGGGCCAATTCCCATGATACTGCCGACCGTCTGCGTGGCCACCCCACCGCCAAGCCGATTACCCACAACCACAACCCGATCGCCGATTTGGCTGCTCGCAAACACGTCCTGGGCCAGCACCATTTCGCCTTGGGTACCGCTCGCGGTGCGGATGATCGCGATGTCACTGCCAACTGCACCAAAAATGCCTGCCGTGGCCTGCTCCTGACCGTTTAGGTTCTTAATGGTGATTTTTTTGCTCCCAGACAGCACATGTAGATTCGTAACAATGAAATCGACGCCGCGAATTTTTGTCATGAACCCCGTCGCCGCCCCTCCCTCCCCCTCGACCAGCACGATGCTCGACATCTGTTGATACGACAAACTTTGGCCCGTACCTGCGGGCGTCGGCGAAGCTACGGCTGCAACCCCCGGAGATGCCGGTGTCGGCGGAACGGAGTTTGCTGACTCCCCTGAATGGGTTCCATCAGCGGGGGGAGTGAGCTCAGCCAACTTGATCAACGCTGGAATCGAGATGAACCCCATCTGCTCCGCACTCAACGGTTCAGGCGGTGGCGATTTTTCCACGGTGAAATCGGACGCGGTAAAAGAGGGGTTCAACTGCTGCCGGTTGTAAAAATTCTCCTCAACGATCACCTGGCGATTCGACATACTCGGACTGGCGTACTGCATGATCGAGCGCACGATCAAAAATGACGACTGCTCCACCCAAAGCAGGATTGGACTACCGGCAGCCGTTTTAGCGAAAATCCGATAAACCGAGCGACCGTTCAACAATTCGCTCCCTATAAGCTCAGGTTCGATCAGCCCGAGCGGTTTCAGTCCGCCTGCACCTGCAGGACGCACCTGGAAATGCCGCAGCACCAAATCCATATCGACGCGGCCGCCCATTCGCGTCGAAACCATAAGCATAAAAGGTTCATTTCCAAGGGGCTGAGTAGCAAATCGCGGCCCCTCATAATAACCACGACTCGCCGTACCGTTATCTTGGCGAGCATACACGGACCAACCCTGAGATTGGCCAAGAGTACTCGCAGACGATTCGGACATTGCAGAACCGCCCTCAAAGGCTGACTGGATGGACAACCAATAAGCATTCGGGCGACGCACTTTGATCTGCATGCGCCTAAATTGCGTGCTCACCGCTTTATAGCTCGGTGTCCCAGCCGGCTGCCCCGAAACAGCCTCAAATCGTACCGTCCGACCATCCACCTGTGCAGAAAACGTTGGTGCGTCGGCATATATCCGCTCGGCCGCTTCGAGCACCTCCTTAACGGATTGTCCATAAAGTGCTCCGGCAGCTAGGATCGGCACGCACAGCCAGATTACACACCGCCACCCACCAACGACAACACGGAGTAGAGTACCCATAAAATAGTTACCTGCGAACCCATGTTTTGATCGGGTATACTACAACACAAATTTTGCTGAAACCCGTTATCCTCGGCCACCCCAACCAGCCTGCAGCGCGTTTGCTTTGCCTTTGCGCGACGGCGGGCTTGGCTGGCCGGCCATGTTGACCAAGGCCCAGCTCTCCCGCCTGCGCGCGTTGCGCGACAAAAAAAACCGCGAAGCCGAGGGCCGCTACGTGGTCGAGAACCCCAAGGTCGTCGCCGAACTGCTCGCCGCCGGCGTCATTTTTAGCGAACTCTACGCCACCCCCGCCTGGACCGGTCCGCTCGCCTCCGGGGCCAGCGCCATGACGCGCACCCTCGTGACCACCGACGAAATGGCGCGCATCAGCCATTTCCCCACCCCCTCGCAGGTGTTTGCGGTGGGCCCGATCGTGCGCCCCGTTTTACCCGCCAACGGCCTGGCACGCGGCCTGACTCTCGCGCTCGATTGCATCCAGGACCCGGGCAACGTCGGCACGTTGTTACGGATCGCCGACTGGTTCGCTTTTGACCGCGTCGTGCTTTCGCCGGACTGCGCCGATCTTTTTTCGCAAAAAGTGATCAACGCCAGCATGGGCTCCTTCGCACGGGTTAAAACCTTCACCGCTGAACTGCCTGCGGTGCTCGCCCAAGCCGGTGCGCCCGTGTTGGGCTGCGATCTGGGCGGGGACGACGTCCACGGTCTGCCCGGCTTGCGCGATGCGGTGGTGGTGATTGGCAGCGAAGGCCGCGGGCTTTCGCCAGCGGTCCGGTTATGTGTCACCCAATTGGTGACGATCCCGCGTTTCGGCGGGGCGGAATCGCTCAACGCCGGCGTAGCGGCGGCGATTGTATGTGATAATCTGCGACGCGCCAACGGTCGCTAAGCCCCGGGTTGTGGAGCAACCTGCAGGGCATCCCATCGTTTGCCACACCACCCAATCCGCTAATTGGGTGCACCTCGTTGAGGTACTCCCGTTAAGCGCATCACGCATCTTGCCCTATATCACCTATACCCGCTTCGGAATTTTGGTTAAACAGCTGTTGTGGGTGAACCCGCTGCCGAGCGTGCGGCCGCACGCTCGGCGATACGGCGTTCGGCCTCGAGAATGATCGCGACGCAACCGAGGAATTTGTGGTCATCCAGACAGAGGCGGCGGTTGCGGCCATCTACTTGATAGATGGCGTAGGCGATGCCTTTGGACTCCCACTTGTGGCGATCCATTTCGATGATGCTATCAAGGTGGACCTGCTCGCCGCTGGGTCCGGTGATCATGTCGCCATCGGCGCGTACACTGCGACGGTGCTGAAGGATCACCCAGCCGACAAAAACGAGCCCGATTGCCCCCATCACTGCACCGATGTAGCGCTGACCTGCGATGTCACCGGGCGTGCGTTTTTTGGGCACCAGGGGCTTGAGGTCCTTGGTGGCCGCATAGGCCTCCCAGGCGCGTATCACCGCAGGGTCTTTTCGATCTATTTCCTTATCGGCGGCCACGATTTCGCTGGTGATGACCTGGAGCTGCTCAAACCGGGATGCCTCGGCGGGCCAGGCAACAAAGCCGTCGTAGCAGAACCAGAGCGCGGAGCCATTGAGCATCATGGCCATAAAAATCATACGCTGGCGCCATTCCTTGGAGATTCGTGCATGGATGTTCATGGCAGCTGTATAATGCGGCCTCCTCGGCAAAAGCAATTAGCGCCTGTCGGGTTGCTTAAAATGTAACACCCCCCGCACTCACGCACATGGAAATGCGGAGCGCGGCCCTAAGTTTCGCGCTGAGCGTGAGCCTGCGCGTAGCCCTGAGCGTGAGCCTGCGCGTAGCCCTGAGCGTGAGCTCAGGGAAATGCCGTCAGCTTCAACTTGAACGCACTCGCCCTCTCTCACGCACTCGCCCTCGCCTTCGCCCGCGCCGAGAGCGTCAACGGCAGCAAAATCAGCAGCCCCACCAGGAAAAACCCGGCGTTCACCCCGATGGCAGCGCGATAACCAAACCCCGTTACCAGCCAGCCAAACACCAACGGCCCGATCACCCCCGCCAGTTTACCAAAAAAGCCCCAGTAACCAAAAAATTCCCCGCTGCGCCCCTCCGGAGTCAACGTCGCCACCACCGCACGCGCCGACGACTGCAATGCCCCCATGCCCACCCCCGCCAGCGCGCTGATTACATAAAACTCCGCCTTCGTATGACTCAAGGCGGCCCCCACGCACACCCCGATCCAGAGCAGAAGGGACAACACCAGTGGCAACTTCGCACCGCTGCGGTCCTGCATAAAACCAAAGCCAAACGCCCCCGCCACCCCCGCCAGTTGCAAGACCACAAACAGGCCGATCACCTCCGCTTCGCCCATGCCGATCACCTCGGTCGCGTAAAGCGCGGCAAAGGCCACCACCGCGAGCAGTCCCGACAAAAACAGCGTCAGCGCGACGAAAAACACCGCCAAGGTGCGGTGCTGTGGCAATTCCCGCTTGAGCTGCACCAGCTGCCGCCAACCCAGGCTCAGCGCATTTTCACCCGGCAACAGCACCCGTGGCTGGGCGCGCTCTCGCAGCAGCAGCAGCGTAGGCAAACTGGCCAAAAAGAAAAACGCCCCCGTCATCACAAAGGTCCACGGCACCCTCCCCTCCCCGCTGCGGATGATCAGCAGCGCCAGCACCAAGCTCAACAACCCGCCAAGGTAGCCAAAACTCCAGCCATAGCCGGATATGCGACCCACGTTGGCCGGAGTGCTGATCTCGGGCAGGAACGCCGCGCACAGGTTTTCGCTCAACGAAAAGGCAAGGTTGGCCAGCCCCACCAGAAGCAGCGCCAACACCACCTCGCCCGGCCCCACAAAATACAAGGCCGCCGTGGCCAGCGCACACAGCACCGCCGTGGCGATGAGGAAGGTTTTTTTGCGCGCCGTGACATCGGCGTACGCCCCCACAAACGGCGCCAGCACGAGAACCACAAGTTGCGAGGCGGCCAGCGCCGTGCCCCACCAACCGGCGGCGCGCGGGTCGTTTGCGGCGACCACTTTTTGAAAATAAACCGCGTAAACCACCGTGATGATCAGGGTGGTGAAAGCCGAGTTAGCGAAATCGAAGCAACACCAGCCCAGGATCTCACGTCGCTTAACCGGATACTGCGTGACGGGTTGACTCATGTGCACGGCAGTGAACCCGGCCGCATGCCGCCGCGCAAGAAGCGACAAGCCGACGAAACCCCATCCCGTATTGTAACCTGGTTTCAACAAACCCGACTTGCACCATGGGGCCTTCAGCCCTTCATTAGCCGCCCTTAATAGCCTTTCCTGTGAACTCCTCCGAATCCTCACCTCCCTCGTTTTTTCGCCGCATGGCCACCGCCGTGACCCAGTGGATTGACTCTGATTACTGCCCCGGTGGCGCCGAAAAGATGCGCAATGAGCCCGACCGCGTCGATTGGGTCCGGGTCATGCCCTTCGCAGTCCTCCACTTGGGCTGCTTCGGCGTGCTGTGGACCGGCGTGAGTGCCTTTGCCGCTTGGGCAGCGGTATTCCTGTATTTTGTGCGCATGTTCGCCGTCACCGGCATCCACCACCGCTATTTTTCCCACAAAACCTACAGCACCAGCCGCTTCGGCCAGTTCTTCCTCGCGCTCTGGGCCGGTACCACGGTGCAACGCGGTTCGCTGTGGTGGGCCTACCATCATCGCCATCACCACCTGCACTCCGATGATCCGGAGGACGCACACTCCCCTCACGTACACGGTTTCCTCTGGTCGCACATCGGCTGGATCACCTCGCGCCGCAACTTCCCCACCGACTACTCTAAGATCAAGGACCTAGCCAAGTTTCCCGAGCTCGTCTGGCTAAACCGCTTCGATCTGGTCGTGCCGATCCTTTACGCCTTATCCATGTTCGGCCTCGGTGCGCTGCTGGAGCGCTTCGCCCCCGGCCTTGGCACCAACGGCTGGCAGATGGTGGTTTGGGGCTTCTTCGTAAGCACGACCGCACTTTTTCACGGCACCGCGTGCATCAACTCCATGGCCCACCTCATGGGCAATCGCCGCTACAAGACCGACGACGACTCGCGTAACAGCTTCATCCTGGCGATCATCTGTTTGGGCGAAGGCTGGCACAACAACCACCACCGCTACCAAAGTTCCACCCGCAATGGGTTCTACTGGTGGGAAATCGACCCGACTTACTACGGCCTCAAGATGCTCTCTTGGACGGGCCTGATCTGGGGCCTGAAGGACGTCCCCAAGTCGGTGCTTGAGGAAGGCATGCGCGCCGAGCACGAGCGCTCGGTGGCCGCCGCGCAAGCCAGCACGCTGGCCCGCCCCGAGCACGCCTCGTCGCTGCGACACGTGTTGCCCGCCGCCGCCGCCATTGCGGTGGCCACGGTCAATGCCGCCAACACCGGCCTGCCCGCCAAACCGGAAAGCGCCGCCCACCACAAGGACGTCTCCGAACTGGCCCACGAGCTCAACCGCACCGCCCAGGCCGCCACCCCGCCCGAAGCCGGCAAGTAAGAGCAGCCAAAACCACTCCGGCGCGCCCAAACAATCGTTCTCGTTCTCTTAATCCTACTCGTTCTCCCTGCCGAACTCCGGAGGACCGAACAACGTCCAACATTCAACGCTCAACGCCGCTCCGCCCGTTGAACGTTGGATGTTCAATGTTGGATGTTGAACGTTCTCCGCGCCCCCCCCGTCCAACCGGGTGTGAGACCTTAACGGGTTGCGCACCCGGTTTCTTTTTTGTCTGCTCGCGCCTTTCTCTATGTCACGCCTCGCCATCATCGGAACCGGCATCGCCGGCATGGGTTCCGCCCACTTCCTGCACCGCCACCACGACCTCACTCTTTTTGAGGCCAACGACTACGTCGGCGGGCACACCAACACCGTCGATGCGACCGAGCCCGGGACCGCGCGCCCCGTTCCCATCGACACCGGTTTCATGGTGTACAACGAGGTCACCTACCCTCTGCTCACACGCCTGTTTAACCAGCTCAACGTCCCGGTAAAAAAGACCACCATGTCGTTCGCGGTGCGCGACGACCTCACCGGGATCGAATGGTGCGGATCCTCCCTCAACCACCTGTTCGCCCAGCGCAAGAACCTGCTCAACCTGCGGTTTTTGAAAATGCTAATGGCGGTCAACCGCTTCAACAAAGAGGCCATCGCCGCTCTCGACGAGCCCGAAACCGCCACCATCACGCTGGGCGAATACGTGCGGCGGCGCGGCTACGGCCAGGATTTTTTCGACCTCTACCTCGTGCCGATGAGTGGCGCAGTCTGGAGCACACCGCCCGAGCTCATGTTGTCGTTTCCCGCCGCCAGCCTGCTGCGGTTTTTCCACAACCACGGCTTTTTGGGCCTCAACACCCAGCACCAATGGATGACCGTGGCCGGCGGCTCCCGCGAATACCGCGACCGCCTGATTGCGCCCTTCCTCGGCTCGATCCAGCTCGGCCGCCCCGTGGTGCGCATCATCCGCAACGGCCAAAACCGGCCCATCACCGTGATGACCCAAGACGGCGCCACCCAGAGTTTTGACCAGGTGATCGTCGCCACCCACGCCGACCACGCGCTGCGCATGTTGGTCAACCCCACCCCCGACGAGGTGCGCCTTCTCAGCGAGTTCAAATACCAGGACAACGTCGCCACCCTCCACACCGACTCCTCGGTTATGCCGCGCACCCCGCTGGCCCGCGCCGCCTGGAACTACCAGCTCGCCCGCGACTCCGCTGGCCGCCTCAGCCCGGCGACCCACTACTGGATGAACGCGCTGCAGGGTGTCTCCGAGCGCGAAAACTATTTCGTGAGCATCAACCGCCCCGACTCAATCGATCCGGCCAAGGTGATCAAACGCATGGATTACGCCCATCCGCTGTTCAGCTTGGAAGCGCTGCAGGCGCAAGCCGAGCTGCCCGCCCTCAACGCGGCGGCGACGGGCCGCACCGAGACGTATTTCGCCGGCAGCTACTTCGGCTATGGCTTTCATGAGGACGCCTTCCGCAGCGCCGTGCAGTTGAGCCAACACCTGCTCGGCCGCGACCCCTGGGCGGGCGAAGCGCCTAGTTCGGCAGCGCCGACAGCTTAATGCTGCTGGTGATCGCGTCGGGCGCGCGGTTTTTGTTATTCCGCTCGGTGTAAATGATCCCGTAAATGCGCGCGATGTAGTTCTGCGTGGTCACGATTTCGTCGTCCATGCGGCCGTTGTGGTCGCCCTTGGTCCAGAAGCCGTTGCTGCGCCGCTCCAAGATGCGGTGCACGATATGGTCGCCGGTTCGCGAGTGCCTAAACACCACGATATCACCGACTTCGAGTTCGCCAAAGGGGGCCGGCTCGGTGAGCAGCAGGCAATTGCCATCAAAGAGCGGGCGCATGCTCCCGGTGGGTTTTACCGAATAAACCAACGTGCCGGGCACGGCCCGCTTGAGCTGAGCGGCGGCTAAAGCGGCCTGCCGCGATGAAATGGTCGAACCGGGCGAAACGCGTGAGGTGACACGGGACTCCTTGACGCTGGGGGCGCTGGCCACCGTCTGCGCGCGCCCGGTCAGGGCGAGGCAGGCGCAGACGCAAAAAATGAGATGCCGGAGACGCACAGGGGGTATATCGACACACTACGAGGATTTTTAAGCCCCACCCCAGACAAAAACCCTAGGGTTCATCCCAGGTCGCGCCACAGGGGGAATCCCCTAGTCGCTTTACCGAGCCCGCAGAATGCATGCCCCGGCAGCGAGGCTGCTGACTCGACGGCTTGTAGGGGTCGCGCTGGTGCTTCACGCGGCACTTAACTTCGCGCCCCGTGCAGCTGGGCAAAGTTTGAGTTTGCCAGTGTCGCCCGCCGCCCGACACGCTGCCCGTTCACGTTCGCTCCTCCCTCTTTTTTTAACCCAACAACCATACGCCATGTCTGAAGAACTTGTAGGTAATGTCCTCGTCGGCCAGTCCGGCGGCCCCACCGCCGTCATCAACGCCAGCTTGGCCGGCGTCATCGCTGAGGCCCTCAACCACGCCGAAATCGAGGAGATTTACGGCACCCTCAACGGCGTTCTCGGCATCCTCCAAGAGGACTTCATCGACCTCGCCGCCGAGTCCCAGCAGACCATCCGCGGCCTCAAGTTCACCCCCGGCGCCGCCCTCGGCACCTGCCGTTACAAGCTCAAGAAGCAGGCCGATTACGAGCGCGTGCTCGAGGTCTTCAAAGCCCACAACATCCGCTTCTTCTTCTACGCCGGCGGCAACGACTCCCAGGACACCGCCGACAAGATCTCCAAGCTCGCCCAGGAACAGGGCTACAACCTGCGCGTTATCGGTATCCCTAAGACCATCGACAACGACCTGCCCACGATCGACCACTGCCCCGGCTACGGCTCGGTCATCAAGTACATCGCCACCACCGTGCGCGAGATCGCTTGCGACAACGAGGCCATGGGCCAGCACGACCTCGTGCAAATCGTCGAAGTCATGGGCCGCAACGCCGGCTGGATCGCCGCCGGTGCCGCCCTCGCCAAGCGCAAGGACTGCCCGCACGACGCCCCCCACATTATCCTCCTCCCCGAAGTCGCCTTCGCCGCCGAGAAATTCATCGCCGACGTCCAGCGCGTGCTCAAGCGCGAGAAGTCCTGCTTGGTCGTCGTCGGCGAAGGCCTGATCGACGCTGACGGCAACTACGTGTCCGCCGCCGAGGCTACCGATTCCTTCGGCCACGCCCAATTGGGTGGTGCCGCCGACTACCTGCAAGGCCTCGTCGAGCAGAACCTGCCCGGCATCAAAGCCCGCACCGTCAAGCTCGGCATGGCCCAGCGCGCCGCCGTGCACGCCGCCTCCAAGACCGATACCGACGAGGCTTACCTCGCCGGCCAAGCCGCCGTCAAAGCCGCCATCGCCGGCGAGACCGACGTCATGATCACCCTGCTGCGCGGCGACCACGACCATTACACCGTTGAGACCGGCCTGGCCCCCCTCTCCGACATCGCAAACGGCGTGAAGAAACTCCCCCGCGAATGGATCAGCGAAGACGGCATCAGCATGAACCAACAGTTCCTGCGTTACGCCTTGCCGCTGATTCAAGGCGAGACCGTCGTCCCCTACGACAACGGCCTGCCCGCCTTCGTCAAACTCGACAAAAACCGCATCGAAAAACGCCTCGGCGGCTACGCGCTCTAAGCTAACAAGCCGAAAAATGGGTAAACGGGTAAACTCGGAAACACCCTAGCAAACGCCGGTTCTCTCACGGGAACCGGCGTTTTGCTGACCACCCGTCCTCGCTCCGCTTTCTCGTCTTTGGCTCTCAACTAGTAAGCTGTAACATTTGAAGTATCGGATTCAGAACCGGAATTTTAACGCTAAGTTCGCCAAGACCGCAAAGGACCGATCCTAGGCCCGACTCCTTAGCGTTCTTTGCGATCTTAGCGTTAAAACTCCGCATCAGTCAGACACCCGTCCACGTTCAGCTACTCCCAATCCCCATGCGTTGGCTCATCCTCACGTCCTCAACCGGCACCGGCCACAACATGCGCGCGGACTCCCTGCGCCAATGGGCCACCCAGGTGTACGGCGACAAGGTCGAGGTGCGCATCCACCCGGTGCTGGAAACCACCCACGGGCTGTACCGTTTCGGCGTCGAGCTTTACAACGTGATCCAGCGCCACGCCCCGCGCCTGCACCACCTGTATTTCAACTACCTGGAGATCGCCGGCATGCACCGCCGCGGCACAAAAATCCTGGGCCGCGACACCTTTAGCCAACTCATCCGCGACTGGCGCCCCGACCGCATCATCAGCGTCCACGCCCACACCAACCACGGTTTTTTCGACCTCGCCCGCCTCGCCCTGCCAGAAGCCCCGCCACGCTGCCTGACCTATTGCGGCGAACTGTTCGGCGGCTACGGCTTCAGCCGCCACTGGGCCAACCCCCGTGCCGACGGTTTCATTGGCGCCACACCCGAGGTTTGCGCCGCCTCCCGCGCCGTCGGCACGCCCGAACACCGCGTCCTGTTCGGCGGCTTCCTTCTGCGCTCGCCCTTCTACGCGACCGAGGCCGAACTCGAAGCCGCCGCCAACGCCAAGGCCGCCAAGTTAGGCCTCGATCGCGGTGTCTTCACGGTGGTCCTGAGCAGCGGGCTGGCTGGCGCTAACAACCACCTTCCCATACTGCGCGCCCTCGCGGCCAGCGGGCAAAAACTCCAGGTCGTCGCCCTGTGTTCGCGCAACCAAACGATACGCCGCGAAATCGAGTCGTTTGCCGCCGCCAACCCGGCACTCACTGTCCGTGCGCTCGACCACACCGAGAAAATCCCCGCGCTCCTGCGCCTCGCCTCGGTGCTTGTGGCGCGCCCCGGCACCGGCGCGACCAGCGAAGCGATTCTGCTCGGCACGCCGCTCATCCATAACGGTATCGGCGGAGTCATGCCGCAGGAGTTAATCACGGTGCAATACTGCCGCGAACACGGCTGCGCCCGCTTCGGCGGCAGCCCCCGCGCGATCGCCCGAGAAATTCTCGATCTGCACGCCCACCCCGAAACCCTCGCGCAACTCCGCGCCCGGCTTCGCGCCGCCCGCCCCCCCGGCCACCCCGAGCAGATCGTGCGCTGGATCCACGACCGCAAGCCCGAGATCTAATTTATTGACGAATCTTCGAGCCACTTTTTTCTGGCGCTAATGTTTAGCGCAAAAATACTTTCCTTCATTAGCGTTTCTTTCCTTGTTGCTCCTTTAAGCGCTGTTGCCGGGGGCGTCTTTTCAAGCCTCGAGCAGTATAACTACCAAGTCGAAGACTCAACGCTCGTCGTGCGCAGCTTTGATGCATTTGACGAACTCGACGACCTGCCGGACGTCACCAGCCTCACCGTTGCCGTCAATGGAGACCCAGCCGAGCCCATCTCGAAAAACCCCGAATACGACAACATCTTCAAACGTCGCCAAAGCTGGACCACACTTGCCGAGATGCTTGTCGAACGGCCGATCGGCGCGACCTATACGCACACCCTTGGAGGCACTCCCTCCGGTGTTGTCACCATCACCGCGCCCAACACTCCCTACGAACAAGCCGCCCCAATCAACCCCCTGTTCACCATTACCGGCGCGACTGGCTCTTGGTCGCTTAACGAAATCGGCCAAGGCGTGTTCTCCTTTGACCCGTCCAGCGTAAATGAATCCTTCACTGTGACGATGAACAGCTACGGACTTCGCGCCGAAGGCGTTCAAGGCGGCCACTTCGCCTACGGTCTTTTTGTCGCCCATCTCAACAACGGCTTCAACCCCATCGACGAACTCCATTCGGGCCTGCGTGCATCAGGCGATCCCATCACCGAGTTCAGTCTCACCTTCTACAAGAACCGTGGACTTGAGGGCGACGACGGCGACGCGTCCACCTACGGATTTAGCACCGGCACCTCCTTCGAACTCGAAGGGGAATTCGTCAACATCTTCGGCTTAGACAATGCCGGCACCGGAGCGTTGGAGGCGCACGACAAAGCCTTTATTTATCAAACAGTGACATCGCTGGTCTTGACCGCCCAACCTGTCCCCGAACCCGCCGCCGCCGCGCAAATCTTCGGTGCACTGGGTCTGGGCTTCGCCCTTATGCGCCGCCCCTCCCGTCCGAAACATCCTTTCGGGCGCTCCTGAAAAAGGTGGCGCCGCCGCCTGCGGTCTGTCTTTTCACCGCATGGCCTCCGGGCGCATGCCCCCTTCACCGCTCCTCCTCGCAACCCTTCATCTTCACGCCGCCCTCCCTGCTCTGGGAATGCTCGCGGCGCACGATGAAACGTTGCGTCATGCCGCCGGTGGCTCGCGTGAATTTGCAGTCACCCTTTCCGTGCGCGGCATTCCGGAGTCCCTGCGTATCGTTTTCCTGGCCAACGGCACCATAACTACCTCGACGGAAGCGGCTCGACCAGGCGACCTCCGCCTCTGGTTTCCGTCGGCCGGACAATTCCTCCGCACCGTCGCTCACCGCCCCGCGCTCACCTTGCCCCTCGCCGGATGGAGCCAACTCCCGCAAGTCCGCCGTTTCTCCGCTGCCGGCGCACGACTCGAAGCACTCCTCACCACTTGCACCGAAACTCACCTTGCCCTCCACGCCTGGGGCAGCCTTCTCGTCGGTATCCGCGCCTCTATTACCTGGCTCCGGCTCCACCCTGCCGACCACGCCCACCTTTCCTGCGGCACGGTCATCTTCACCTGTCCCGCCTTGCCCGCCACGCTCTGGATCGACCTCGCCACGCTCACCGTCGGCACCGGTGAACCCGCCACGCCCGTCACCGCCCGTATCACCTTCGCCAACATCGCCACCGTCCTCGCCGAATTGGACCACCGCCTCGACGCCCCCGCCGCGCTCGGCCTCGGCACCCTCCGCATCGAAGGACATCTCCCTCTAGCCGAAAACCTAGGAATCCTCATGCTCAAAGTCGGCAAGCTGCTCAAAAAACAGTAGCGGGTAGCGAGTAGTGAGTAGATCCGAACCATTAGCGCCTATTAGCGCCTATTAGCGGTTAAAAAACTCCGAGTCCCCCATCCGTTTTTCGTGTTTTTTAGTGTGTTTCGTGTGCAACCAATCCGTAGTCAGTAGCTCCCAGCGTCCTTTGAACTTCACCCAATCCCACGCCCTTTTCCGCCGCGCCGCCGCCGTGATTCCCGGCGGTATTTACGGCCACACTACACCGGCAGCCACGGTGCCGGGTGCGGTGCCGTATTTTGCCGCCGAGGGCTTTGGCTGCCGCTACCGCGATGTCGACGGCAACACGTTTATCGACTTCATGGGCGGCTACGGCCCGATCGTGCTCGGCTACCACCACCCCGAAGTTGAGGCCGCAGCCGATGCCGCCCGCCGACTTGGCGCCGCCTTTAACCACCCGACTTCACTGCTCGTCGAGTTGGCCGAAGCCCTGACCGCCCGCATCGATTTCGCAGACTGGGCCGTGTTTGGAAAAAACGGCGCCGACCTCACCACCTGGTCGATCATGGTCGCACGCGAAGTCACCGGCCGCCCCAAAATCCTCAAAATTGCCGGCGCCTACCACGGCACCCAAGCCTGGTGCACCCCCGGCCACGGCGGCCTCCTTCCCGAGGACCGCACGCACATCCACGAATTTGCCTTCAACGACGTCGCCGCGCTCGAAGCACTCTTCGCCCGCCACCGAGGCGCAGTCGCCGGCCTGATGCTCACGCCCTTCCACCACCCGGCCTACGCGGACTCCCAGTTGCCCACGCCGGAATTCGTGGCCGCCGCCAACCGCCTCTGCCGCGAGAACGGTGCGCTGCTCATCTTGGACGACGTGCGCTGCGGCTTCCGCCTGTCCAGCGACGGCTCGCATACGGTTTACGGCTACACGCCCGACCTGGCCGTTTACTGCAAAGCCCTCGCCAACGGCCACCCGCTTTCGGCCTGCGTCGGGCGTGCAGTTCACCAAGCCGCCGCCAGCCGCGTGTTTTTAACCGGCAGCTACTGGAACGACCCCGCGCCCATGGCGGCGGCGTTGTCCACTCTGGCGATCATCGAGCGCGACAAAATCCCCGAAAAACTCGCCGCCACCGGTCGACGTTTTGTGGACGGCTTTTTGGCGCTTGGGGCCAAACACGGAATCCCGCTGGCGGCGAGCGGTCCGCCGGCGATGCCCTACGTGCGGGTGGCCGACGACCCGTCGTTTCTGCGCACGCAAAACCTGTGTGCAGCGGCGGTGGCGGAAGGGGTGTTTATTCACCCGCACCACAACTGGTTTATCAGTGCAGCGATGACCGATGCCGACATCGACGATGCCCTGCAACGCCTTGACCGCGCCCTCGCCACGCTCGCCGCCGGCCTTAATTCCCGCGCCTGACCTCGTTTGATGCCCTCACCCGAACCCAGTCGATCGACAGCGGAGATTGAGAGCGCGTCGGCTCACGATTCGGCCGCGAACGATCCCAGCGGAACGACGCGGCAAGTGCCGCCCGCCGCGCCCCGCGCCCGTTCCTGGCTCTGGCCCATCCTCGGCCTCGGCTTGCTCACTCGCCTCATTGCCTTCGCCTGGAACGACCGGCTTTTTGGCGATGTTAACCTGTACGCCCTAGTCGCCCGCCAGTGGAGCGAAACCGGCCGCCTCGATTACCCCGGCAAGTTCGATTTTTTCGATCCTACGCCGTACCTCACGTTAAGTTCCCCCGTCAGCCAGCACCCGCCCGCGTGGTCATGGCTGGCCGGCCTGCTCGCCTCGCTACCGGTCGGGCTCGATGAATTTACCGCCCTCAAAATCCTCGGGCTTCTGTGCGGTTTGGCGGTCATCGCGCTCGGCATGGCGCTGGCCCGTTCGCTCCTCCAAAACCCACAGGCACCCGTCATCGGCACCGCGTCGGCCCAGCCCCAGGCCTCCTCCGTCAACGCGCGCATCACCGTGGTCGGTCTGGTGCTCGCGTTACACCCGATGCTGGTGGATTTTTCCGCCAACGGCAGCCCCTACATTGCAGTCGCAGCCGGGGCCCTCGCCGTGGCGCTGGCGATCCTCGCCAACGACCGCCCCGATTGGCAGCGCGCCCTGCTCGCCGGCTTCGGCGCAACGCTCGCCTGGCAAGTCCACGGCGCCGGCATGTTGTTGGTGCCCGCCGGCCTCTTTGGCCTCGCCCTCAACCCCCACCCCGGCACGCGCTCTCGCCTGCGCCTGCTCACCGGTTACCTCGTAACAACAGCCCTGCTCCTTGCGCCCCTCTTGGCCTGGAACTACACCCACTTCGGAACCCTGCTCCATTCCACTTCGACCTTTTATCTGCCCGGTAAACTCGGTCTCGTGACGATCCAGGACGATCCGTCCGGCATCCATTACGCCGTGGGCGCACTCGGCTGGCAGCACGTGGGCCCCTACCTGAGCCTCGCCCTCGCCAGCAGCGGACACTTTCTGCTGCATCTTGGACTGGAAACAGGCGTCTTCGGCCTCGGCCTGGCCGCCTTTTTTGGCTTCACCCTGTGGCGTACACCGGCCGCACAACGCCGCTCGCTCCTGAGTCTGCTCGCCGTGGTTTTGGCCATCGCCGCGCCCTGCCTGGGCTGGCCCGAGTTCAAGTACCGCTTCCTTGTTCTCATCCTGCCCTTTGTGCTGATTCTCGCCACCCTCGGCGGCGCGCAACTCCTCACTCGTCTCCGCCACCGGACCGCCACCCGAACCCTGTTGGCCGTTACCGCACTCGCCTGCCTCGCCTTCTGGGCCGTGCAAATCGCACTGACCGGCTCCCCTGCCAAATACTACGCCTACGACCGCGAACACCTGCGCGACTACCAGCAGATGCGCGCCGCCGCCGCCTACCTCAAAACCCAACCGCCCGGCGTGCTGATCGCCTTCAGTGACCCGCTCGACGGCGGCACCGAAGCGACGTGGTGGCACCATCACCCCACGGTCAGCGTACGCGGGGTTGCCCCTGATTCCCTGCACCGGCTCATCCGCGATTTTAAGCCGTCCTACCTGTTACTCTCCCCCAGTCGGCGCGGTGACGTCCCGCCGTCGGCCCAGTTGCGCTACGAGAACGCGGGCTTCCTCGTTTACACGCTGCCCTCGGAAATGGGCAAATAAATCGCCTGTCCCTTTCAAAATTAGCCGCACGGAACCGGTTTGAGTGGGTAACTGCATGGCCGTGATCGAGGGAGGGCCCACCTCCGTGTGGGCTGGCTCGAACACCCCTAAAAGTAGCGCAGACTTCCAGTCTGCTTTGAGCCCTTGCCCCGGGCTGACGCGGAGCAGACTGGAAGTCTGCGCTACTTCCCGATCACGGACGACACGGAGGTCGTCCCTCAGGGGGCATGGCCTGCACCCAGGCATCCCTCCGCAGTAATTTAGCCACCTTGATTCAATAGAGTAAAACGCGCCCGTTCGCCCTTCGCGCTCCGCTCAAGACTGGGGGCGCTCGATCGCGGAGACTTTTCCCTCAGTGAACGTCACCCGCAGGACTGCTTGGGATCGATCGGTGTAAACCGGCCGATAAACCGGCTCCATATAGGTGGTGGTCGCGCCGGTGGTCGGGTCGCGGCGCACTCGGGGCTGAAACCCGCCGGCGGTTTCCCCCCGGTACTCCTGCCAATAGCGGTTATAAACCCACGTGGTGGTTTCGCCGCTGGCCGTGGTGGTCAGCTTTTTTTCGTCGGGTTTTCCGCGTGCCAGGTAAACCAGGTCCTCGCTGTCGCCGAGGCGGATCTCGCCCGCCTTTAACCGCGCTTGCGTGGCGCCATCGAGCGTGGCGACCAAGGCGGCTTTTTGCTTCACGCGGTACTCAAAGTTCTGGCACCCAGTTGCAGCCAGCAGGCCCGCGCAAAGCAGCAAGATGACAATAGGGGTTTTCATAAAAAGGATGGACCCATGAACAACGCGGAGAGTTTCCCAAATCGAGACGGGGTTATCGTCTTTAGTGCGGTGAGGCGCAGCGCTTTGATGATTTCTGCTGGGGCCGTGTTGCCTCAAGCCGGAAACACCCCCGGCCTGAGCGCCAAGAGGAATTCGTCGATCGGCATACAGAGCACCCCTTCACGCTGAATGCGTTCGCGCCCGCGATAGAGCAGATACCGACTCGCCTCCGGGTAATCTTCACCAAAGGCCCGCAGTCCGCGGAGATCCTCAGGGCGGACTTTGAACTTGCCGGATAAAACCAAGGCAGTTTAGCCGCAAAAGAACGCAGAGAACGCAAAGAACAAACCCTGTATGTCTATGCGCTCTTTGCGTTCTTTCGCGGCTAAAACGATGGAGTTCCTTTGATATTGCAGTATAGGCAGATGCGAATCGAAGTGCGCTACCTACTAGGATGAAAAGGTGTCGGCCGGCTTCTTGAAAAAACGAGGGATTGGGTCCATTTCGAGTCTCAAAATGGAGGCAGCGCCTCCGTTATGGTAATGCTTTTGGGGTGATTTCGAGCCGTGCAGTCTGCGTATGTCGGCATGGCGCGGTGATTTTAGCCCGATCCGAGAACAAGTCCTTGAACCAGAGATTTGGTTCCTCGACGTTTCGGGTGGATCGTCTGAGTCGGACAAGGCAACGAACCGGCTAACCACTGATGGACACTGATCGCCACTGATAAAACGCAAACCGCTCCAATCGAAAATCAGGTGCCGGTCTTTGCCCCACGGTGGTTAACCTGCTTCATCGGTTAAATAGCGTTACGAATTCGATACGCGTAATCGAAGGCCGTAACTGTGACACTTGAGCAATCTTCAACGGGGTGGATTTATCAGTGCACATCAGTGCTCATCAGTGGTTAACGGTTTGAGTCCGAGATCGATCGGGCCTCCGCGGGCGACCTTGGTGGTGCTCGCTACCCACCGAAATCATTAACGGCCCCGACTTTTACCCTAAGCGACTTTAAGTCAATTAAATGGGTTATCCAGTGATGGCTGGTTCAGCCCTGCCGCCGCCCTGCTGCCGGCCAATCGTCCTTTTTCTCCCTCAAGTTTCCGCTCGCCCGTGACGATACCCCTGAGTGGCACGTAATATCCACTATCCGTTCAGCTTGGCCATGTTGCTTGGTTTTTTAACCGCGCACGCTCAGACACCTCCCGACGCCGGCACCTTGCGCCAGCAAATCGAGCAGCAGTTGCCCACGCCTCTGCCGGTCGAAAAGAAGCCGCTCTCCACCGTCCCTCAGGACTACAAAGCCGCCCCCGGCTTTAGCGTGAACGTCACCCAATTTCGGTTTGCCGGAAACACCCTGCTATCGCCCGCGCAACTCGACGCGGCTGTCGCCTCCTTCCTGCAGCGCCCGCTCGACTTCGCCGGCTTGCAGCAGGCCACCACTGCGGTCAGCGAAGCCTACCGCGCCGCAGGCTGGCTGGTGCGCGTCTATCTGCCCCGGCAGGAAATCACCGACGGGATCGTCACTTTGCAAATTGTCGAGGGCCGCTTCGGCCAGCTGCGCATCGAAGGCAACCCGCCTCGGCGCCTGACCCCCGCTCGCGCCGAAGCTACCCTCTTGGCCGCCCAGCCGGCCGGACAGCCGATCAACGCCGCCGCGCTCGATCGCGCCTTGCTGGTGCTCGACGACCTGCCGGGCATCGCTGCCTCCGGCAACCTCACCCCGGGTAGTGGCCAGGCCGAAACGGACCTGCTGCTGAAAATGGCCGACGAGCCTCTGCTCACCGGCGAAGTGGGTGTGGACAATACCGGCGCTCGCGCAACCGGCAGCGAACGCGTTACCGCCACCGTTTTCCTCAACAGCCCCCTGCAACTCGGTGACCAGCTCGGCGCCAATCTCATGCATAGCGAGGGCAGCGATTACGCTCGTTTGGCCTATTCCGCCCCCGTCGGTTACGACGGCCTGCGACTTGGCATCAACGCCTCGCGTCTGGAGTACGACGTGGTCACCGCCGAATTCGCCGCCGCTAAGATCAACGGCAATTCCACCAGTGCCGGCCTCGATGCGCAGTATCCGCTGCTGCGCAGTCGCGCCCAAAACCTGTATCTGTCCGCTGCCTACGACGACAAGACCTTCGACAACGAGGCCAACGCGGCCACCACCACTGCGTACGGGGTGCGCAACTTGAGTGCCGGCCTGATGGGCAACCGGTTCGACAAATGGGGCGGCGGCGGCGCCAACCAGGCCAGCCTGACCCTCACCGCGGGTAATGCCGACCTGGACGGCTCGCCGAACCAAGCCGCCGATGCGGCGACCACGCAGACCCACGGCCGCTATAGCAAGCTGCGCTACTCCCTGTCGCGCCAGCAGGCACTGACCACTAATTTCTCACTTTACGTCCTGCTCACCGGGCAGTTTGCCAGCAAGAACCTCGATTCCTCCGAAAAGTTCTTCCTTGGCGGGGCCAACGGCGTGCGGGCCTACCCGTCCAACGAAGGTGGCGGCAGTGAGGGCACGATGCTCAACGTCGAATTGCGCTGGCGCGCCAGGGCCAACCTCGTGGTGACCGGCTTTTACGACTGGGGCAGCGCCACCCTCAACACCGACAACCGCTTTGCCGGCGCCCCCGCGCTCAACCGCTACGAACTCGACGGCCTGGGCGTCTCGCTCGCCTGGATCGGTCCGGCCGGCCTCACCCTGAAGGGCACCTACGCCCACCGCTTGGGCGAAAACCCCAACCGCGACACCACCACCGGCAAGGACCAGGACGGCTCACTGGAAAAAGGCCGCTTCTGGCTCACCGCCACCCTGCCGTTCTGATTCCGCGCCCACGCCTCCTGATGACTTCTTTCTACCGGTTCTTCCTCTTCTGTAACGAACTCACCACCACCTGGGTGGCACTCGCCTGCTTCGCCTTCATCGGCGCCGTCCTGCCTGCGCCCACGTGGGCACAGGTGGCGGCCAATCAGTTGCCCACCGGCGGCAGTGTCGTGGCCGGCTCGGCATCCCTGACACAAGACGCCGCCGTGCTGAATATCAACCAGTCCACCGCCCGCGCCGCCATCGACTGGGCCACCTTCAACGTCGGCAGTGCCGCCCAAGTTAACTTCAACCAGCCGTCCAGCAGCAGCGTTACCCTCAACCGCGTACTCGACAGCAACCCCAGCCAGATTTTTGGCCGCATCACCGCACCGGGGCAGGTTTTTCTCACCAATCCCAATGGCGTGGTCTTTGCCCCCGGCGCGAGTGTCGATGTGGGCGGACTCGTCGCCACCACCCACCGCATCGGCGTCGATGACTTCATGGCCGGGGGTACCACCTTTGAGCGCAACGGAGCGACGGGCAGCGTGAGCAACGCTGGCGAACTGAGGGCTGCGCTGGGCGGCTACATCGCGCTGCTGGCGCCGGACGTGCGCAACGACGGTGTTATCATTGCCCAGTCCGGTACCGTGGCGCTGGCTTCGGGTGAAGCCATTAGCCTTAACTTCGCCGGAAACGGGACGCTGGCCGGCCTGACCGCCACCCCGAGCCAGATCGCCGCGCTGGTGGAAAACAACAACGCCGTGCTCGCCCCCGGTGGCCTGATCATCCTCTCGGCGCAGGCTGTCAGCAGCCTGCAGGGTGGCGTCATCCGCCACAGCGGCACCCTCTCGGCCAGCAGCCTCACTGAAAAGGGCGGGCGCATCTGGCTCGAAGGCGATGACATCAGCCTGACCAGCAGCAGCCAGATCACGGCGACGGGAGCCACCGGCGGTGGCGAGGTCTTGGTGGGCGGCGACTGGATGGGCGGTGGCACGCTCAAACACGCCAAAGTCGTCACCATGGAGGCCGGTGCCAGCATTGATGCCAGCGCGATTACCAACGGCGATGGCGGCAAGGTGGTGTTGTGGTCCGATGACTATACCGGCTTCCACGGCACCATCGCGGCAACGAGTGGCATAAGCAGCGGCGACGGCGGCCAGGTCGAAACCTCCAGCTACAATATCCTGCAAGCCTTTGGCACTGTGGACACCTCGGCCAGCGCCGGGCAGGCAGGCAACTGGTTGCTCGACCCGCGCAACGTCACCATCGCTGCCAGTGGAGCGAGTGGCACCGCGTATTCCAGTACTTTCACCCCGACCGCCACCTCGACGATTCTGGCCAGCAGCATCGTCACCAGCCTCAACGCCGGCACCAGCGTCACCATCACCACCGGCAGCACGGGGACCGATGCCGGCGATATCACCGTTGCCAGCGCCATTGCCACCGGCACCGCCGCCGGTACGCGCACCCTCACTCTCACCGCCGCTGGGGCCATCGCCGTCAATGCCAACATCTCGAACTCCACCGGTACGCTCAATCTTGTGCTCAACGCCGGCGGCACCATCGACGGTACCGGAGCGATCAGCGGCACCGGCACCACCACCTTTAACCCGGGCACCAGCGGCGGCGAGTACAGCGGCAACATCAGCAAGACCAACGTCATCAAGGAGGGTAGCGGCAGGCTGATGTTAAGCGGTAACAACACCTATACCGGCACGACGACGATCAACGACGGCAGAATACGCCTGGGGAGTACCACCGCGCTGGGGACCACCGCGAGCGGAACAACGATCGCAACGGGCGCGGCGCTCGACCTCAACGGCGTTACCTTGAGTACCGCTGAGGCTTTGACCCTCAATGGCAACTGGCTGGACAATGGTACTGAGGTCGGTGCACTGCACAATGATTCGTCAACCACCGCCACCTACAGCGGTCCAATTACGTTAGGTAGTGACTCCAGTATCGCCAGTTTGACTGGAAACATCACGCTTTCCGGTACCATCGCTACCGCTGGTTTCGACCTTTCGGTACGGGGTAGTGAAAATGGCACCGTATCCGGCATCATCAGTGGCAGCGGTTCGCTAATAAAACTTGGCGCAGGCACCTGGACTTTGGGCGCAGCAAACACGTATACCGGCGCCACCACGATCAGTAACGGTACGCTGGCACTGAACAGTACCGGCACGATTGAAAGCAGTTCGGGTGTCGACGTCGGAAGCGGTGACACTTTTAGTATCGCCGGCAACAAGACCATCGACTCGCTCACCGGCAGCGGCACCACCGATCTGGGCAGCAACACCCTGACGATCGGTGATGCCTCCAATAGATCTGCCACCTACAGCGGCATCATCAGTGGCACGGGGGGCGATATCACCAAGGCCGGTACGGGCACGCTGACGCTCTCTGGGGCCAACACCTTCACCGGCGGCACGGCCCTCAATGCCGGCACGCTGAACCTCGGCTCCTCGGGTGCGATCGGCAGCAGTGGCACGATCAGTTTTGGCGGTGGCATCTTGCAGTACAGCAGTGCAAACACCACCGACTACTCCAGCCGTTTCAGCACGGCCTCCAGCCAGCTCTACAACGTGGATACCAACGGTCAGAGCGTCACCTGGGCCAGCGCACTCACGAGCAGCGGCGGCACACTCACCAAGGCGGGCACGGGCACCCTGACACTGGGTGGTGTGAACACCTATACCGGTGCCACCACGATCAGCGCGGGAACGCTGGCGCTGAACAGCACGGGTACGATTGCGAGCAGTTCAGGGATTACCAACAACAGTGCCTTCAGTATCGGCGGTAACAAAACCATCGATTCGATGACTGGTAGCGGCACCACCGCGCTCGGCAGCAACACCCTGACCATCGGTGATGCCACCAATACCTCAGCCACCTACAGCGGCATCATCAGTGGCACGGGCGGACTGACCAAGGCTGGTACAGGCACGCTGACACTGTCGGGGGTCAATACCTTTACCGGCCTGACCACCATCAGTGAAGGCATACTGGCCGCGACTCATAGCAGTGCGCTCGGCACCAGTGCCGGCGGCGTCACCATTGCCGCCGGCGCAGCCCTCCAACTCTCCGGCGGCATCACCCTGGCGGACGCCATCTCCATCGTCGGCGGCACCAGTATTCGCAACTTGTCGGGCAACAATACCCTCACCGGTCTCATCACCCTGACGAATGACACAATAATCCAGAGCGACGCTGGTATGCTGACCCTCAACCCGACCTCGGGTAGCGCCATCACAGGAGTCGTCTTCTTGCGCTTCAACGGGGCCGGCGATATCACCGTCAGTGACCCGCTTACCATCGGCAAACTCTTCATGCTCGGTACGGGCACCCTGACCCTATCTGGGGCCAACACCTACACCGGCGGGACGGAGCTCAGTGCCGGCACGCTCAACCTCGGCTCCTCGGGCGCGCTCGGCAGCAGTGGCACGATCACTTTTGGCGGTGGCACATTGCAGTACAGCAGTGCAAACATCACCGACTATTCCAGCCGTTTCAGCACTGACGCCAGCCAGCAATACAAAGTGGACACCAACGGTCAGAGCGTCACCTGGGCCAGCGCACTCACGAGCAGCGGCGGCACTCTCACCAAGGCGGGCACGGGCACCCTGACACTGGGTGGTGTGAACACCTATACCGGTGCCACCACGATCAGCGCAGGAACGCTGGGCCTGAACAGCACGGGCACGATTGCGAGCAGCTCCGGCGTCGCCAACAGCGGCAACTTCACCATCGCCGGCAACAAGATCATCGATTCGATGACCGGTAGCGGCACCACCGAGCTCGGCAGCAACACCCTGACGATCGGTGATGCCACCAATACCTCAGCCACCTATAGCGGCATCATCAGCGGCACGGGCGGCCTCACCAAGGCAGGTACAGGCACGCTGACACTGTCGGGGGGCAATACCTTTACCGGAGCCACCACCATCAGCGCGGGCACGCTGGCCCTGAACAGCACGGGCACGATTGCCACCAGCTCTGGCGTCGCTAACAGCGGCAACTTCACCATCGCCGGCAACAAGATCATCGACTCGATGACCGGCAGCGGCACCACCGCGCTCAGCAGCTTCACTCTCACCATCGGTGATGCCGACAATCGGGACGCCACCTACAGCGGCATCATCAGCGGCGGGGGCGGGTTGACCAAGGCCGGTACAGGCACGCTGACACTGTCGGGAGCGAACACCTTTACCGGCGCGACCACCATCAGTACGGGCACGCTCAAACTAGGTAGTACAGCAGCGCTAGGAACCATCGACGGTAGCACCACGGTCGCCTCCGGCGCGGCGCTCGACCTGAATGGCTTTACCTTGAGCACGGCAGAGGCCTTGACCCTCAATGGCACCGGAGTTTCCAGTGGCGGTGCCCTGACCAACAGCTCGGCCACCGCCGCCACCTATAGCGGCCTCATCACCCTGGGCAGCACCAGCAGTATCGTGGCCAGCAGCGGAAACATCGTGCTGTCCAATACCGGCACGATCACCGGTTCGGGTTTCGGGCTCACGCTGGACGGCACCGCGACAGGCAGTAGTTTGGCGAGCATTATTGGTACCGGCGCCGGCACCTTGACCAAAGCGGGTTCGGGCACCTGGACGCTCTCGGGGGCCAACACCTTTACCGGCCTAACCACTATCAGCGTGGGCACGCTCAAACTGGGCAGTACCGCCGCGCTGGGGACAACCGCGGGCGGAACCTCCGTTACCTCGGGTGCGGCGCTCGACCTGAATGGCTTTACCTTGAGCACGGCTGAGGCCTTGACCCTCAATGGCACCGGAGTTTCCAGTGGCGGCGCGCTGACCAACAGCTCGGCCACCTCCGCCACCTACAGCGGCCTCATCACGCTCGGCAGCACCAGCAGTATCGTGGCCAGCAGCGGAAATATCGTCTTATCCAACACCGGCACGATCACCGGGTCGGGTTTCGGGCTCACGCTGGACGGCACCGCGACAGGCAGTAGTTTGGCGAGCATCATTGGTACCGGCGCCGGCACCTTGACCAAAGCGGGTTCGGGCACCTGGACGCTCTCGGGTATCAACACCTTTACCGGCGCCACCACCATCAGCGTGGGAACGCTGGCCCTGAACAGCACCGGCACGATTGCCACGAGTTCCGGCGTGGCCAATAGCGGCAACTTCACCATCGCCGGCAGCAAGACCATCGATTCGATGACCGGCAGCGGCACCACCGATCTGGGGGCCAGCAACACACTGACCATTGGGGATGCCAGTAATACCTCTGCGACCTACAGCGGCATCATCAGCGGCACGGGCGGCCTCACCAAAGCAGGCACGGGCACGCTGACCTTGGGCGGCGTCAATACCTTTACCGGCTCAACCACCATCAGTGCGGGAACGCTGGCCCTGGACAGCACCGGCACGATTGCTGACAGTTCTGGCGTTACCAACAACGGTTCATTCACAATCGGTGCAAACAAGGTTATCCAAGTTCTGAACGGCAGCGGCAGCATCAACCTGAATTCGCACACCTTGACCCTTGGGTCTAGCGGCACTAATTCAATCTTCAGCGGTGTTATAAGTGGTACAGGCGGAATAGCTAAGGTCGGCTTTACCGGTCTGACCCTAAGTGGTGCGAACACCTATAGCGGTGCCACCACCATCAGCCAAGGTGATTTGTATTTGAACACTAACAACAGCCTGAGCGATTCCACAGCTGTATCGGTAAGTAGTGGCTCCTTCTTTGTACTTTTAAATAACTTCAGCGATACGGTAGGCAGCATTGAAGGTGCAGGCACTATTAACCTAGGGACGGGCACGCTGACGGTGGGCAGCAACAACACCAGCACGACATTTAGCGGAATAATCCAAGAAACGGGCAGTCTTGTAAAAAGCGGCACGGGCACCCTGACACTGGGCGGGGTTAACCTCTTTACCGGCGCCACCACCATCAGCGCGGGCACGCTGGCCTTGGACAGCACCGGCACGATTGCCACCAGTTCCGGCGTGGCCAATAGCGGCAACTTCAGCATCGCCGGCAACAAGACCATCGACTCGATGACCGGCAGCGGCACCACCGCACTGGGGAGCAACACGCTGACCATCGGTGATAGCAGCAATACGACGGCCACTTACAACGGCATCATCAGCGGCACCGGCGGCATCACGAAAGTAGGCGCGGGTAGCTTGATCCTGACTGGCAATAACACCTTCAGCGGCACGACGACCATCACTGCCGGTTCGTTATCGGTGGGAAATGCTGGTACTTCGGGAACGCTGGGGAGTGGTCTGGTAACCAATAACGCCAGTCTGATCTACTCTCGTTCGGATAGTGTCAGCTTAAGTGCCCTGAGCGGGAATGTGTCGGGCACGGGTAACCTGACGGCAACCATTCAAGGTGCTTTGCTTGTGGATCGCACGATCACTCTATCCGGTGCCAGCAGCTCCATCTTGCTGACTGCGGGATACAACACAGCAGCCGGAACAGCTACCGGTGGGGATGTGACGATCACCAGTCCTGTCACGACCACCAGCGGCGGGAAAATCACGGTATTTTCCGGCAATGCCGACACCGCGAACTTGAGCGCCCAGATGAGTGGCGCGACCGGCGCTACGAAATTTAAAACCTATAACGCCAGCAATGCGTCCCTGTCAGGGGCGGTTGCCGGCACGCGAAATTTTTATTACCGCGTAAATCCTAGCTTAAGTATCAGCGGCTTAACCGCTAGCAAAACCTATGATGGGACGACCAGCGCGACCAGCTCGCTGTCGGGTGGTACGCTCAGCGGCGCTCTAGATGGAGACAGTTATACGTTGGCGGATTTGTCCCTCAGTTCCGCCACCTACAGCACTAAAGATGTCGGCAGCCGAACGCTCGATGCCGCTTACTCGTTCACGGCGGGAACCAATGGCGGCTTTTTTGTCAGTGGCTATGGCGTGAATGCCTTTTCGGGCGCGGGGGCCGGAACCATAGCGGCCAAAGCGCTTAGCCTCACCGCCAGCAACGCGACCAAGACTTATGGCGACACACAAAGCTTTGCAGGCACCGAATTCACCTCCAGCGGCTTAGTCACGGGTGAGACCATCGGCAGCGTCACACTGACCAACAGCGGAGGGGGTGCGACGGCCAACGTTAATAGCTACGCCATCACCCCGAGCGCAGCCACCGGCGGCACGTTCACGGATAGCAACTACGCCATTTCGTACGTCAACGGCAGCCAGACGGTTAACCCCCGTGTGATCAACCTCACGGGAAGCCGCCAGTACGACGGCACCACCACGCTCGCCAACGGCATCTTTACTCTGGGCAACCTCGCCAACAGCGAAACTCTGGCCCTGACCGGCAGCGGCAGCATGGCCGACAAGCATATTGGCACCGGCAAGACCGTGACCCTGGGCACTCTGGCGCTGGGCAATGGCACCGGCGCGGCCAGCAACTACACCTTCACGGGCGGCACGCATGTCACGGACATCACCGTTGCGCCGATCACGCTGACCACCAGCGCCGTCACCAAGACCTACGATGGCACCACCAGCGCGGTCGGAGCGCTTGCGGTGAGCAGCGGCACGCTGTTTGGCAGTGATGCGATTTCTGGTGGCAGCTTTGCCTTTAACACGGCCACTGCAGGCGTTGGCAACAAGACCGTTACCGTCAGCGGCGCCACCCTCAACGACAACAATGGCGGGAGTAACTATACGATTAGCTACGCCGCCAACACCACCAGCACGATTAACAAGGCGACGCTGACCGCCCGTGCGGATAACGATGCGCGGTTCTTTAGCCAGACGGACACCGCCGGCTACAAAGACGTGAGCTATGCTGGCTTTGTGGCCGGCGAAGGGTCCGGCGTACTCGGCGGCACGCTGGCCATTGCGCGCAGCGGCCTGACCGGCGATGGCAGCGCCGACGCGGCGGGCAGTTATGCGCTGACACCCTCGGGCCTGACCTCTGCCAACTATGACATCAGCTTCCAGACCGGCACCTACACCATCGTCCCAGCCGTGTCAGTTGTTGGTGACGGTCGGCGACGTTGCGATGACCTACGGAGCCGCCAATCCGAGCTATAGCATTACCAGCGCGGCCTATATGGCCGGTGGCAACGCCATCACCACTTTGACGCCGACAGGCAGTGGCGACACGTTTGTCGCCGACGGGGTCACCTTCACGATTTCGCCCAATGGCGCGACGACCAGTGGCGCGGGCAAGACGGTTGCGGGCAGCTATCAACTCGGCGGCAGTGTCACGGCGGGCAGCACCGGCAATTTCAGCAACACCCTGGTGGTCACGGGTGCACTTAACATCGACAAAAAGGCACTGACCGCCTCCGCCACCGGCGTCACCAAGACCTACGATGGCACCACCTCCATGGCAGGGGTTTCCATCGGTCTGACGGGCAATGAAACGGGCGACGCCGTCACCATCAGCGGCGCGGGCAGCTTCAGTCAGGCCAACGCCGGCAGCAGCCTCGGCTATACGCTGAGCAACCTGGCTTTGGCCGGTGCGGATGTAGGCAACTACCTGCTTACGGGCGGCAGCAGCTTCAGCGGCAGCGATGGCGTGATCAACAAGGCCAGCGCCACGGTCACCGCCAACAGCAGCACGGTCACCTACAACGCGCAGGCGCAGAGTGTCACCGGCTTTAGCGTCAGCGGACTGGTCAACAGTGAAACCCTTTCCGTGCTGAGCGGGGTCAGCACCAGCGGCGGCAGCGGCACCAACGCCGCCACCTATGCTCACACCGCCAGCGGTACGGATACAAACTACAACCTGAGCTTCACTGCCGGCAGCTTGGTGATCAATCGCGCCGCCCTTACGCTGACCACCAGCAACGTCACCAAGACCTACGACGGCAGCACCAGTGCGGCGGGCACGGCAACGGTGAGCAGCGGCACGCTGTTTGGCACGGATGCGATTTCGGGCGGCAGCTTTGCCTTCACCACGGCCAACGCAGGCGCTGGCAACAAGACCGTCACCGTGAGCGGTGTTACCCTGAGCGACGGCAACAGTGGCAACAACTACACGGTTACCCACGCCGCCAACACCACCAGTACGATCAACCAGGCGGCCCTCAGCGTCACCGCCAGCAACGCCACCAAGACCTATGGCGATACGCAAAATTTTGCCGGCACGGAATTCACCTCCAGCGGCCTGGTGAATAGCGAAACCATCGGCAGCGTTACCTTGAGCAGTAGCGGCGCAGCGGCTACGGCCAACGTCGCCAGCTATGCGATTGCCGCGAGTGCGGCCACCGGCGGCACCTTCACGAACAGTAATTACGCTATCACCTATAATAATGGCAGTCTGACGGTTGACCCCCGTGTGATCAGCCTCACGGGCAGCCGCCAGTACGAGGGCACGACAGCACTTGCCAGCACCGTCTTTACGCTGGGCAACCTCGCCAACAGCGAGACCCTGAGCCTGAGTGGCAGCGGCAGCATGGCCAACAAGCATGTCGGCACCGGCAAAGCGGTCACCCTGGGCACGCTCGCGCTCTTGGACGGCACCGGAGGTAGCGCGGGGCTCGCCAGCAACTACACCTTCACCGGCGGCACGCACACGGTCGACATCAGCGCCGCCCCCATCACGTTGACCACCAGCGCGGTCACCAAGACCTACGACGGCGCCACCAGTGCGGCCGGTAGCGCGACGGTGGGCAGCGGTACGCTGTTCAGCGGGGATACGATTTCGGGCGGCAGTTTTGCCTTCGCCGATGCCAACGCGGGCACGGGCAACAAGACGGTGAGCGTGAGCGGCATCAGCCTCGACGACGGCAACAGTGGCAACAACTACACGATTACCCAAGCCGCCAACACCACCAGCACCATCAGCAGGCGTGCGATCGATCTGACCGGGACTCGCCAGTACGACGGCACCACCAGTCTGGCCAACGGCGTTTTTAGCCTAGGCAACCTCGTGGGGACGGAAACCTTGGTTCTGAGCGGCACCGGCAGTGTGGCCAACAAACATGTCGGCACGGGCAAGGCGGTGAGCGTGGGGAGTCTTGCGCTGGGCAATGGGGCGAATGGCGGGCTGGCCAACAACTACACGTTTACCGGTGGCACGCTCACCAGCGACATCACGGCTGCGCCGATCACGCTGACCACCAGCAACGTCACCAAGACCTACGACGGCACCACCACGGCGTTTGGCACGGCGACGGTGAGCAGCGGCACGCTGTTCACCGGGGACACGCTCTCGGGAGGCAGCTTTGCCTTTAACACGGCCACTGCGGGCGCTGGCAACAAGACCGTGACCGTGAGCGGCGTTACCCTCAGCGACGGCAACAGTGGCGGCAATTACACGGTGAGTTTCGCCGCCAACACCACCAGCACGATCAACCAGGCGGCGCTCTCCATCACCGCCAACAAGGACGCCAAATTCGTCACCCAGGCTGATGGAGCCACCTATAAGGGCGTCAGCTACAACGGCTTTGTCAGTGGCGAAGATAGCTCAGCCCTTGGCGGCACGCTGGCGATTAGCCGCAGCAACAGTGGCGTAAACACCGCCGGCACCTACAGCGGCGTCCTCGTCGCCTCCGGTTTCAGCTCTAGCAACTACAGCCTCAGCTACACCGCCGGCGACTACACGATCGTTGCGGCCGACCAACTGCTGGTCACCGTCGGCAATGTCAGCAACACCTACGGCACCGCTACCACTTATGGCGTCACCAGTGCCCAATACCTTGCCAGTGACAATACGACCATCGTCGACCTCACCAGCAACCTCAGCGCGATCGGTAACGCCATCACGCTCACCGACGGCAGCGGAGGCACGGCAACCTTTACGCTGGCACCCCAAGGTGCAGCCACCTCGGGTGCTGGGTTTGTCAAAGTAGGCAGCTATCAATTGGCAACCAGCGGCACGGTGACCGAAAACAGTGGCAACTTTAGCAACGCCATCACGGTGGTCGGTGCACATCAGGTGAGTGCAAAAGACCTCACCGCCTCCGCTAGCGGTGTCACCAAAACCTACGATGGCACGAACTCAATGACGGGGCTAACCATCGGCCTGACTGGCAAGGAAACCAACGACGTTGTCACTGTCAGTGGTTCTGGCAGCTTCAGCCAGGCCAATGCGGCCAGTGGTCTAGGCTACACCCTGAGCAATTTGACTTTGGCGGGTGCGGATGCAGGCAACTACCTGCTCACGAGCGGCAGCAGCTTCAGCGGCAGCGATGGCGTTATCAACAAGGCCAACGCCACGGTGTCGGCCAACAGCGATACCCAGACCTACAACGGTCTGGCGCAGAGCGTTACGGGCTTTACCGCCAGCGGCCTGGTCAATGGTGAGACGATTGCGGTGCTCAGCGGGGTCAGCACCACGGGTGGCAGCGGCACCAACGCCGGCAGCTACACCCACACCGCCAGCGGCACGGATGCGAACTACAACCTGAGCTTCAATGCCGGCAGCTTGGTGATCAACAAGGCCAACGCCACGGTGTCGGCCAACAGCGATACCAAGGCTTTTAATGGTCTGGTGCAAAGCGTCACGGGGTTCACCGCCAGTGGACTGGTCAACGGTGAGACGCTTGCGGTGCTCAGCGGTGTCAGCACCACGGGTGGCAGCGGAATCAACTCCGGCAGCTACACCCACACCGCCAGCGGTACGGATGCGAACTACAACCTGAGCTTCAATGCCGGCAGCCTGACGATTGATCCAGCGCCACCGGTCGTGGTTCCTCCGGTCGTTGCATCACCGCTGGCTCCGGGTGGGACCAACCCGCCAGCCCCGTCGGTGAGCGGGAGCAGTGGAACGCAAACCGGTGGCTTCAGCGGTCCCATCCAGAATACCAGTCCGGAGACGGTTATCACCCTGAGTAGTGGCGGTGCCGGCGAAGTCAGTGAGGTTACCGGTCCCGGCCAGGTTGGCGCGGGAGGCATCTCGATTTCGCTCAATACGGATTCGCAGGGCAACGCGGGTGGCGGCGTGCAGGGCGATATCGTGACGGTGTCGGTGCCAAAGGCGATGGCGACGGCTGGGAGCGGCTTCAGTTTCGCGTTACCGGCCCAGGTCCGTGAAGCCTTGGGGACGGGTGCGATTACGGTATCGCTGGCGGACGGAAGTCCGGTGCCGGACTGGATGCAATTCAACCCGGAAACCCGTCGCTTCGAGGCGGGCGCGGTGCCGGATGGGGGACTGCCCCTGCAGGTGCTGATCCGTTCGGGCAATCGGCAGTTGCTGATCGTGATTTCCGAGCGGGCGGAATAAGCGCAAGGGGCCGCCTGGAGAACGGATGCAGCCAAGGCCGTTTAGCCTCAATGCCGGCAAGGCGTGCTTTAACTCGGCCAATCGGCATCGGACCGAGAACGAGTAAGATTAAGAGAACGAGAACGATACGAAATTCAGAGGTGCCACTAGCATGCTGATTGGTGGAAGGGGATTGGATCGTTCTCGTTCTCTTACTCGTTCTCGTTCGTCAGGGGATCGGGTGATGGCCGGACCGACGCACTCTTCCCTGCCAACCGCAACCCCGCTTCAGCAGGCAAGTTACTTATCATGAGCACCACCCGAGCCATGCCTTACCGGCATTGAGGTTAACCCCAATGCCTGTAAGGCATTCATAAAAGTACCATAACCGACACAGCAGCAATCCCAAGGGCGAGACGCCCATGCCACGTCAATCCCATGGGCGGGACGCCCATGCTACGTCCGGACGGGGCCGAGTGCCTTGGGCGTCCCGCCCTTTCATCGGCTCGTAACGTGGCATGGGCGTCTCGCCCATGGTCTTGATTTAGAGGCGATTAAATCTATCTTGGCCATTCCTTACTGGCATTGAGGTTAACCCTTATAGTCCGGCCGCAGCGCCGCGAGATCGGGGTCGGTGGCCGCCTCGGACTTCCAGGCGGGTTCGCGGGCGAACACCAATTTGAGTCGGCGCATGGCTTCGGGCAGGTCGCCCAGCAGACAATAGTAGCAGGCCAAGTTGTAACCGACCAACGGGCTGGGCTGCGCGATGGCACGCTCGCCGCGCAGGAGCACATCGCGGGCGGCGCTGATGTGCTGTTGCTCGCGCAAGGCATAGGCCCAGGCGATCCACGGGCGCTCCTGCTTGGGGTCGAGCTCCGTGGCTTGGTGGGCGAGCAGAGGCACTTCGTCCCAGTACTCCTCGAGCATGGCGATTTCGAGGCGGGCGGGCAGGCTGTCGGCGTGTTGCAACTCGGCCGGGCTGAGAAAGGCCAACTCCTCGCGGGCCGCCGTGCCCAGCCCCAGGGCGATAAAGCCGAGAGCGTAGTCGATGTGTTTGCGGGCGGAAATCACGCGGCCGCCAGCAAAACCCCGCTGCCAGCCGGCCGCCACCTCAAAAAGCAGCCCTCAGCCGCCACGCTGCACTATTCGTTTAACCGATCCCAACGTTGCCGCTCCGGCCGCTGGAGCGCTCCGTCCGCCCGTTCAGCTTAATGTCCTAGGAGTACGTCAAGCTCCTGGTCATCAAGCGCCTCACGCACCACCAGAAGCGCCAGCGTTTTGGCCACATACACCCGGGTTTCGAGCGGGAGCGATTCGGCGATTTCGCCATAAGTTTGGGCGTCGGCCGCCTTGAGGCTGCGGCGCACGTAGCCCTCACCGGCGTTGTAAGCGGCCAAGGCGAGCGACCAAGAATCGAATTTGCCGTAAAGGTGGCGCAAATGAACCGCCGCAGCGCGGGCGTTTTTGCGGGGATCATCGCGTTCGTCCTGGGGCTGCAACCGAAGCCCGAGCTCCCGTGCGGTGTAGGGCATGAGTTGAAACAGCCCCCGCGCACCGCTCGCGTTCAAAGCCCGCGGATCAAAGTTCGATTCGGCCTCGGCCAGCCAAACGAGTTCCTCGGGCAATCCCTCTGCGGCGAAGATTTTCTTGAGATCACTCAAATAAGTTTGGGCGCGGCGCGGCCGCGGACTGTCGATCAACAGCGCCACCCACGCCTTATAAAGCGGAATATCGACATCGGAGGGCCGAATGCCCGGGTCGGGGGCGCGCGGAGGCGGTGGTCGGGTAAACACGATCTCAACCATGCGCGCGGAGTGCGGAGGCGCCGTTTCGGCGGCCGGACCAACGGCAAAATCAACCCGCGCATCCCCATCATAAACAGATTTTTCCGGCATTAAACGCACGCGGTGGGGCGCCGCCCGGAAAGAGGGAAATATCAACGGCCCGACGCCCCGTTCGCCACCCGCGTCGGAGCCCGCTTCCAGCAGGGTCGGGCTGAGCTCAAAAACACCGCCCTCGCGCCCCGAAGCCGCGCCCAACCGCGCCCCTCCCAAGGGCGTTGGCGTAAAGGTGGATGCAAGCGCACAGGCGGCCGCTAGGCCAAGCAGGGGCAAGAGGTATACCCGAGAGCGCATCCTTTCGTAGACCGCTAAATCGGCCGGTGGTAACGGCACCGGGATTCCACCGCCGATTCATTGAACAGCTAAACACCTGAATACTAACAAAGGAGCGGAATAAGCGGGACAAGCCCTAGGAAATCATTTTGGCTGGGTGAATGATGCCGGCCGAAACGAACCCGTCGAACCCCCAAGGGGAGGTGATTTCGCTGCGCCACTTGCAGGTGCAGGTGCTAGACAGCCCCGAGTTAAACGCCCGAGCGCAGGGGCTGCTTGAGGAGCATCACTATCTGGGCGCGGTGAAACCGGTGGGCGAGCGGCTGCTGTACGCGGTGAGCGATGCGCAGGGCACCTGGGTGGCGGTGCTGGTGTTTGCGGCGGCGGCGCTGCACCTGCGCGGCCGGGAGGCGTGGATTGGCTGGAGTGGCGAACAGCGCCGACGCCGATTGGCGCTGGTGGTCAACAACGTGCGGTTCCTGCTGCTGCCCAAGCCGGCGGTGCCCAACTTGGGCTCGGCGGTTTTGAGCCGGGTGCTCGGCCGGCTCAGTGCCGACTGGCAGTCGCGTTACGAGCACCCCGTGCTCGTCGTGGAAACCTTCGTCGACCCCGAGCGTTTTACGGGAAGTGTATACAAGGCATCCGGGTGGACCGAGTTGGGCCTGACCAAGGGCAACACGCGTAAGTCGCGCGATTACTACGAGCACCACGCCAAGCCCAAGCGCTTGTTTGTGCGCGAGCTGGAGCCCCGGGCCCGGAGAGCTCTTCAGGCAGGGCAGATCAAACCCTCGCTGGCTGCGGTGGAGGCGAAAGTTCCGGTGCGAAGTACCCTGAAGGCCCCCGATTTAATCAGCCTGGCGGAGGCCTTCCGGCAAGTGCCTGAATACCGCGCCTACATCGGGGCCTATCCCTTGCACGCGCTGCTGGCGATCACGGCGGCGGCCTATCTGGCCGGAGCACCCCGCGGCCAACGTGACCTGGCCGCTTTCGCCCGCCGGCTCTCCCCGGTCCAACGCCAAGCCCTCGGGGTGATCCGCCGCCGCGGCAAATACGGCGCTCCCAGCCAGCCCACCTTTAGTCGGCTGTTCGCCCGCGTTCAGGCCTCGCGCATCGAGGAGGTTTTACTCGCCCACCAACGTCAGGTGCGAGGCGAGCCCCCCGACAGCGAGATCGTGGTCATCGACGGCAAAGTCCCCAAGCACAGCGGCGGACAAAACGTCGTGACCGCGGTTACCTCGCCGAGCTTGTTTTATCTCGGCAGCGAGGTCGTCGCCGAAAAAAGTAACGAGATTCCCGCCGCCCGCGCCCTGTGTGAGAGACTCGATTTGGTCGATAAACTCGTGAGCCTTGATGCCCTGCATACCCAGGCGGACACCGCGCGGGCGATCGTACTGGAGCATGGCGGCGACTACCTGTTCACCGTCAAAGGCAATCAGCCCGGCTTGCAGAAAATCGTAGCAGCGCAAGTGCCCGATCCGGGCGCCCCTTTTTTGACCCGTTAAAAGATCCCGCTGCCGAGCAACGTACCACCCAGGAAAAGAAGCACCCCGTGACGCGCACCCTGGTGGCGCGCGAGTTGAGCGCGGAAAGCGCCTGCTTCCCCCTGGTGGCGCAAGCCGCGAGAATCTGCCGAAAACGCCACGGCAAGCCCACCGAGACCGTGGCGCTGATCACCAGTCGCCCCGCCGCCGAGTTGACTCCCGCCCAATGGCTGGAGGTCAACATTGCGCACTGGGGAATCAAGACCGGTTTGCATGCCCGCCTCGACGCCTCGCGCCAGGATGATCGCTGCCGATTACGCCGCCCGAACGCGGTGCGCATCCACGGCATGTTCAACCGCTGGGCCAACAGCCTGTTCATGCACTGGCGCGGTCAACGAACTAAAAAACGCCACCTTTATACCTCCGACTTTATCGCCCACATGTCCGAAAATCATGACCGTCGCGCGCTCCGCGCACTTACCTCGGTAAACTTCCCGCTATGAATCGGCGCTGCCGGGATTCCCTCGGGGCGCTTTACCGTTTGACCCTCCAAGCGGGGCGCTTAATCCCAAACCTTCTGCACGATGAATCGGGTCCATATTAAAACCTACGGCTGTCAAATGAACGAGCGCGACAGCGAGGCCGTCGCCGCGATGCTGCGCTCCCGGGGCTACCGCATCGTCACCTCGGAAGACGACTGCGACATCCTCCTTCTGAACACCTGCTCGGTGCGCGACGCCGCCGAACAAAAGGCCATCGGCAAGGCCGGTTTCGTCGCCCACCGGAAGAAAAAAGACCCCGATTTCGTACTCGGGATCCTCGGCTGCATGGCGCAGAACCGCGGGGCATCCCTGCTCGACCAGTTGCCCGACGTGGACCTGATCGTCGGCACCCAAAAATTCCATCAAGTCCCCGACTACCTCGATAACTTGCGTGCCGCCCGCGACGCCGGCGTGCCCATTGGTGAAACCATCGTCGACATCGCCGAGGAAGCCGGCTCGCAGAACACCATTAAAGACCACCTTGCGCCCGAGGCAGGCGCACTCGGCGCAGACGGCGAACAGCTTGCCCCCCAGGTCAACGCCTTCGTTTCGATCCAGCAGGGCTGCAACATGGATTGCGCCTTCTGCATCGTCCCCAAAACCCGCGGCGACGAGCGCTCGCGCCCCATGGACGACATCGTGGCCGAGTGCCGCAGCCTCGCCGCACGCGGGGTCAAGGAAGTGACCCTGCTCGGCCAAATCGTCACCAGCTACGGGCGCCGCGACTACACCCACACCGACGGCATTTCGCCGTTCGTGCAGTTGTTGGAACGCGTCAACGCGATCGACGGCATCGAGCGCATCCGCTTCACCTCGCCGCACCCGCGCGGCTTCAAGGACGACCTCGTCCAGGCCTACGGCCGCCTTTCCAAACTGTGCGAATACGTGCACCTGCCGATGCAAAGCGGCAGCGACCGCATCCTGAAGGCGATGAACCGCCCGTATTCGCGCGAACGTTACCGCGAGATCGTCGAGTCGTTGCGGGCGGTGCGCCCCGACATGTATTTCTCCACCGACATCATCGTGGGTTTCCCCGGTGAGACCGACGAGGAATTCGAGCAAACCCGCGAGCTCTTCGAGGCATGCAACTACGACATGGCTTACATTTTCAAGTATTCCATCCGTAGCGGCACGCCGGCGGCCGACATGGGCGACCAAATCCCCGACTCGGTTAAGGAGCATCGCAACGCCGTGCTATTGGACATCCTCAAAAAGAACTCCGAGCGCCGCAACGCCGCGCTGTTGGGCACGATCGAGGAAGTGCTGGTCGAAGGCCCGGACAAGACCGGCCAGCGTTTCACCGGCCGCACGCGCGGCAACCGCGTGTGCATTTTTGACGCCCACGCGCGCCTGATCGGCCAACGGGTGCCACTCAAAATCGAACGCTCCAGCGTGAGCACGCTGTACGGCGAACTGCAACTGGCCGGGGTTTGATACCGCCTCCGTCTAATCGTCCTCTTTCCTCTTTATCTTAATCTTTATCGGCCCCCTTTATCTCAATCTTTCTCAACGCCTTCTGGTTCCACACCCAAACCCTGACGAAAGAGAACGATTAAGAGAACGAGAATGAATAAATCCCCCAGCCCGTCCCCCAAATCTTTCTCTTTCCTCTTTATCTTAATCTTTCTCGTTCCTCTTTCGCTTCCCCCGTTATCCTAATCGTTCTCCCTCATGGCTGCCTTATTTGATCACGAAAAACTCAAGGCCTATCAAATGGCACTTAGGTTTGTCGCATGGGCATCCCCGTTGATCGAAAACTTGCCGTCCAAATTGTCGGCGCGTGACCAGTTGGATCGCGCCTCGACCAGCATTGCTCTGAACTTAGCCGAAGGTAACGGAAAGCGGTCCTATCCAGATCGCTGTCGTTATTTTGATATAGCCCGGGGCTCCACGGTTGAATGCGCCGCATGCTTGGATGTCTTGGTGGCCAAGGAAAAACTGAGCATCGGGGAGGCGGAAACCGGCAAAGCTATCTTGCTGGAGGTTGTCGCTATGACGGCGGGATTAATTGCCCGATTCTCCACCGCGCCACGGCCCAATCACGTTGAGGAAGAACAGACGCGCTACGGCGGGGAGTACCTGATTGATTCGGAAGACAACGAGTAAGATTAAGAGAACGAGAACGATTTAAAACCACAACCCATGTCCCTCACCCTTTCCACCCTTCTTGTCGGCCTGATATTGCTCGGGCTCGGGTTCCTGTTGCTCGTGAGCAACTCCGCCATCACGGCGATGTTCAAAGCCCTGCCGCGCTCGCAGGCCGCCGCCATCGTCTTCTTTGGCGCGGGCGCGGCGTGGTTCACCTACAACGTGGCCGGCATGTCCGCAGCCGATGTGATCGGCTTCTCCTCCTCTACCCCGTTCGTGTTCCTGTTCGCCGCGCTCGCCGTGCTCTCGTTTATCTACCTGCCGGAATTCCTCGCCGTGCGCGGCCTGAGCGTCGTCATCTTGGTCGGCTCGTGGCCACTGCTGATGTCCGCCTACGGCCGCTACGAGCTGCCGCAGCGCCTCTGCATGGTTTCGGCGCTCTACGTCGCCATCAGCGCGGCCATCTACCTGGGCGCCTCGCCGTTTCGCCTGCGGGATTTTTTCGAGTGGCTGTTCCGCACCCCGGCGCGGGCGCGCGCACTCGGGGCCGCACTTTCGGCCTACGGACTTCTCCTGGCTGGCATCGCGTTCACCTACTAATCGGCAGCGGTTAACCCCTTAACGTTTCCCACCATGACGCCTGTTCTCCTCGTTCTCGCCGGTCCGGCCGGCTCTGGCAAAACCACCTTGTGCGAACGCATGGTCGCCGAGGTCCCGGGGTTTGAGCGTATTGTCACCACCACCACGCGCGCCCCGCGTCCCGGCGAGGTTAACGGCGTGCATTACCACTTTTTCACCCCGGAAGAATTCGACGCCAAGGTCGCTGCAGGCGAGTTTCTGGAATGGGCCTGGGTGCACAAGACCGGCAACCGCTACGGCACCTTGGCCTCCGCTGTGCTCGATCCCCTTCAGGCCGGGCGCAGCCTGATCATCAACGTCGACGTGCAGGGCGTGGAGAGCTTCTGCAAGGCGGCCCAAGCCTCCCCCTTGCTCGCGAAACGCATGGGCACGGTTTTCATCAATGTCCCCATTCCCGAGCTGCGCGTGCGCCTGACCGGACGCGGCGAAAGCGAGGCGGAGATCGCCCATCGCATGGAAACGGCCGCGAACGAACTGAAGGAAATCGGTAAATTTGATTTCGTGGTCGAGAGCCGCAACCGGGAAGACGATTTTGCGGCACTGCTGGCGATTTGGCGCCAAGTGCAGACACGGGCCGAAGATGCCGTCTAAGCGACCGCCGAAATCGTTCTCGTTCTCTTACTCCTACGCGTTCTTGGCCTGAAATTACCGCCGTACTCCCGCGAGTAGGAGCAGGAGTACGATTAGCCAATCCTCTCCACGCTCCCGCAGCCGCGTCCGCTTACGGCTGATGCAGCGAGTGCAGTTGGCTGCTGTTGATTTTGTTACCTGGGCCGAGCAGGACCACGCGCGGCTGGTGGCCGGCGATTTGATCCTCGGGCAGCCGGCAGTAGGCGATGATGATCGCCAGATCGCCCGGCGCCACCAAGCGCGCGGCGGCTCCGTTGACCTGAATTTCACCGGCCGCGCCGTAAATCACGTAGGTGGTGAAACGCGCGCCATTGTTAATATCGAGCACGTCAACCTGCTCGTATTCGAGGAGACCGGCGGCGCGGCAAAGTTCGCGGTCAATCGTCACCGAGCCCTCGTAATCGGGATCGGCGGCGGTAATGGTTGCGCGGTGAAGCTTGGTCTTGAGAAAGGTGCGATACACGGGCGAAAAAGAAAACGTGTAGGGGGAAAACCGCCCGGGGCAAGATCAGGTTCGCGGCACGGAATCGGGTAGCCTCAGTCGGATCCACGCAGGCGAAGCTTTAGAATGAATCCACCCCGCGTGTGGCCTTGAGCGTGAGCCAAAGGGGCTCCCGCCCCCAACAGTTAACCCGCTGGATTCTAGCGCCTCGCTGCGCAGCGCCTAAAAACGGGCTACGCCCAGCGGCCAAGGCGGCCCGAATTTTGCTCTCGTCGGAGCCAAGCGGATGACTTACGCATATCCGCTTCATTTTTCCATGAAGCACTTCCTCAAAGAGACGGACTTCAAGCCCCACGAGGTGGCTGAAGTTTTTGCGTTGGCCCGAGAGCTCAAAGCCAAACGTGGCCGGCACACCCCGCCGGTGCTCGAGCACCAGACCTGGGCTCTGATTTTCTCCAAGTCCTCCACACGCACCCGCGTCTCCTTCGAGGTCGGCGTGCACGAGCTCGGCGGCAATCCGCTCTTCCTTAACAAAAACGACATCCAGCTTGGGCGCGGTGAGTCGGTTGAGGACACCGCCAAGGTGCTGTCGCGCTTCGTCCACGGGCTGATCGTGCGCACCTACGAGCACAGCGAGGTCGAGCGCCTGGCCGCCAGCGGCACGATTCCGGTGATCAACGCGCTCACCGATTTCCTGCACCCCTGCCAGATTTACACCGACGCATTCACCATGGCCGAGCGCTGGGCACCCAAGGGCGGCGATCTGCTCGCCTCGCTCAAGGGCCGCAAGATTGCGTTTTTGGGCGACACGGCCTGCAACATGGCTAACTCGTGGATCCTTGGCGCGGCGCTTTTCGGCATGAAGATCTCGCTCGCCGGCCCCAAGGGCTTCGAGCCCGGCCCGGAAATCAACGCGCTGCTCAAGCAGGAGGGCTTTGCCCAGAACTACCAGTTCACCACCGACCCGTTTGAAGCGGTGAAGGATGCCGACGTGGTTTACACGGACGTTTGGGTGAGCATGGGCAAAGAGGAGGAAAGCAAACAGCGCATCGCCCTGATGTCACCCTACGCGGTCACCGGCGCGCTGTTCGCTGCCGCAAAGCCCGACGCCTACTTCATGCACTGCCTACCGGCGCACTCCGGTGAAGAGGTATTCCAAGAGGTTTTGGATAACCCGCGCTCGATCATTTTCGACCAGGCCGAAAACCGCCTGCACACCCAGAAGGCCATCATGGCCGTGCTCGCCCAACAACCGCGCGCCTGAGCCGTTTTGTAACCGCGAATGGACGCTAATGGCCGCGAATAATCTGATCCAGGCGGATGAGGTTTATCGCATTATCGGTGCCGCATTCTCGGTTTTAAAGGAGCTCGGGCATGGGCTGCATGAAAAGCCTTATGAAAATGCGCTGGTGGTGGAGTTCGGACTCTGCGGTATCTCCTACGACCAGCAAAAGCGCTTTTCGGTCCTCTATAAAAACGTGCAAGTCGCCGAATTTATCCCCGATTTGATCGCATTCGAGTCGGTGATCGTGGACGCCAAGGCGATTGATGGCATCACCGATCACGAACGGGGGCAAATGATCAGCTATCTACGAATCACCAAGCTGAAGGTCGGGCTTATTATTAATTTCAAGCGTGCCAAGCTTGAGTGGGAACGCATCGTCCTGTCCGATCATTCGCGTTAATTCGTGTCCATTCGCGGTTAAAAACTCTTTCACTCAACTCTCTCTTTTTTACCTATGAAAATCGTTCTCGCCTACTCCGGAGGTCTCGACACCTCCGTCATCGTCAAGTGGCTCAAGGAAACCTACGACGCGGAGATCATCACCTTCGCCGCTGACGTCGGCCAAGAGGAAGAGCTCAAGGGCCTCGACAAGAAGGCCAAGGCCACCGGCGCCTCCAAGCACTACACCCTCGATCTGGTCGAGGAATTCGCCAAAAACTACATCTACCCGATGATCCGCGCCAACGCGGTTTACGAGGGCCAGTATTACCTGGGCACCTCCATCGCCCGCCCCTTGATCGCCAAGGCCCAGGTGGACATCGCCCGCAAGGAAAAGGCCGACACCGTCGCCCACGGCGCCACCGGCAAGGGCAACGACCAGTGCCGCTTCGAGCTCACCTACATGGCGCTCGCCCCCGATCTCGATATCATCGCCCCGTGGAAAATGGAGAGCTACCGCGCTGAATTCCCCGGCCGCGCCGAGATGATCGCCTACTGCGCCAAGCACAAGATCCCCGTCGAGGCCTCGCTCAAGAAGCCCTATTCGATGGACCGTAACCTCCTCCACATTTCCTACGAGGCCGGCATCCTGGAAGATCCCTGGTTCGACCCGACCACGAAGGAGAACAAGGAGATGTTCAAACTCTCCGTTTCCCCTGAAGACGCGCCCGACAAGGCCGAGTACGTCGAGATCGAGTTCGAGAAGGGCGACGCGGTCGCCGTCAACGGCAAGAAACTCACCCCCGGCAAGGTCCTCAAGACCCTCAACAAGCTCGGCGGTAAACACGGCATCGGTCGCGTTGACCTCGTGGAAAACCGCTTCGTTGGCATGAAGAGCCGCGGCGTCTATGAGACCCCGGGTGGCACCATCCTCATGCAGGCCCACAAGCAGATCGAGAGCTTGACCCTCGACCGCGAGGTCGAGCATCTGCGCGACAGCCTCATCCCGAAGTACGCCGAGCTCGTTTATAACGGCTTCTGGTTCGCCCCCGAGCGCGAGGCCCTGCAGGCCCTCGTCGACGAGAGCCAGAAGTTCGTTTCCGGCACCGTGCGGTTGAAGCTCTACAAGGGCAACATCATCACCACGGGCCGCAAGTCGAAGTATTCGCTCTACGACGACAAGATCGCGTCGATGGAAGGCGTGAAGAGCTGGTACAACCAGAGCGACGCGACCGGTTTCATCCGCCTCAACGGCCTGCGTCTGCGCGCCCGCAGCCTCGCCCAAGGCGGCCCGAAGGTCTGAGCGGTCGGGCCAGATTAGTTTTATCCGCTACAAGGCGCGCCCATTCAGGGCGCGCCTTTTTTGTGCGGGCAGGCCGGCACCTGCGAGAAGTATTGGGCCGGATTATGGCAATTCGGTTACGGCGTTACCTTATTATTACAATAGGTTTATGGCGCTAAATTTGAGCGCTGGTAACGGTTGGGTTCTTTCGCATGAAAATCCAACTCAACTCCCTCCTCGAGGGCGCTTCGTGCGCACTACTGCCTGTCTCGGCTTTCGCTGATATCTCTTTTCTCTCGGGCGTGGCCCTGCCCAACGGCGGTGAAATCATCTCTTTTGCCGGGGACTCGTTGCTCTCCACCAACTCAATCGCGTTCAAGGCAGCTACGACGAACCCTGTTGCAGCGGAAGTCCCGGCCAACCACTCCATTCAGGCCTATACGCTGGGTTCGAATGCCGTTTTGTCGGCCACCAGCACGATCGACCTCAATACTGTTTACGGCACCGCTGGCGCTACGCTTTCCATTTCCAGCGTGCTCAACGACGCCCGCGGCTTCGGTGTTGCCACGGTGATCCCCACTGCGACGGGATCAACCAACTTCGGCCGCATCGCGATCTTCGACAAGACCAGCGGCAGCATCCTCAAGACGCTTGATGTCGGCTACCATCCCGACTCCGTGACCATCACGCCCGATGGCAGCAAGCTGCTGATCGCCAACGAAGGTGAATTCGTCAGCACCACCGCCGATGGCACCTTCGCCCGTCCAGGCTCGGTGAGTGTCGTCAACCTCTCCGGGGTGAACTCGTCCAACTACGCCAGCACACTGGGAGCGCTCACCAACGCCGCGGTCAGCACCCACGACTTCAGTGCCGGTAACCTGGGCGCGGGCGTCACCCTGGACGGCCTGCGCAACAACCGCCTCGACACGCTCACCGTGAAGACGGCCAACGCGGCCGACGTGGAGCCCGAATACATCACCGCCAGCAACACCACGGCCTACGTGACCCTGCAAGAGGCCAACGCCATCGCCACCCTCGACTTGGCCACCGGCAAATACACCAAGATCAGTCTGCTCGGCACCATCACCCAGACCATCGATGCCTCGGACCGCGACGGCGCCGGCTCGGGATCAACTCAGGGCAAAGCCATTGCCATCAACGACACGGTCGCCGGCATGCCGATGCCCGACACCATCACCAAGTTCGAGCGCAATGGCACCACCTACCTGGTGACCGCCAACGAAGGTGACGCTCGCGGCGACGACGGCGATATCACCCGTGGCGCGACGCTTCTCACTAACACGACTGCGACGCCCGAGGTCGTAGCGCTTGCCAACAACACCGGCATTGGCCGCCTCAACTTGCTCAAGGATCAGGGCGACACCAATGCCGACGGTATCATCGACACGCCCACCATGCTGGGTACACGCAGCTTTTCCATCTGGAATGCCGAGACCGGCGCGCTCGCCTTCGATTCCGCCTCCATGATCGAGCAGTATGTCGCCGCTAACAACCCGGACTCGTTCAATATGAGCAAAGGTGATCCGGGGCTTTTCGACACTCGTTCCGATGACAAAGGGCCCGAGCCCGAGGCCCTCGCCTTCGGTAGCTTCGATGGCAAGGACTTTGTATTCGTGGGTAACGAGCGTGAAAACGGCATTTTTCAATTCGACATCACCGATATCAGCGACCCTAGCAAGGTCACCATTGTAGGCTATTTTAACCCGATCACGGGCTTAACCGATGGGGCCAGTGGTGGCGTCTATATCTCTCCTGAATCGATGCTTTTCCTAGCTGCTGGAGCGGCGGGGAATACGACAGGAAAAAACCTGCTGATCGTCGGGTTTGAAGGCCACGGTGATCCTGGTTCGGCGGGCTCGATCGGTGTCTTTGAAGTGACTTCGACCTCCGCCATCCCCGAGCCGTCCACTTATGCGGCCTTTGCCGGCTTGGGCGTGTTGGGGCTGGCCCTTTCCCGCCGCCGCCGCGCCGGTCACTAATTCCACAGCGCGGTCAAGTTGAGGCAACTTGGCCGCAATCAGTCGCTTAGATCATTTAGTTTAATCGGTATCCGTTTAAAGTAGCGCAGACTTCCGGTCTGATCCGAACGAGGATGCAGACTGGAAGTCTGCGCTACGTCGGGCCACTTGTGGCGATGGTTGCACTAACGTCCTTCCGTCCGGTTTGGCCGTCCAGGCCGTGAATCACGGTGTCTGGGCGGCAAGCAGCGCATGCTGGCCGTCCACCGGCAGTAGGCGGCGGCCGCCGGTGGCGATACGCATTTTTTCCAGCCATGCCTCGAACTCGGGCGCGGGGCGCAGGCCTAGCACTTGGCGCAAGTAGTGGCTGTCGTGGAAGCTGGTGCTTTGGTAACCGAGCATGATGTCGTCGGCCCCGGGCACGCCCATGATGAAGTTGCACCCCGCCACACCCAGCAGCGTGAGCAGCGTGTCCATGTCGTCCTGGTCGGCTTCGGCATGGTTGGTGTAACACACGTCGACGCCCATCGGCAGGCCGAGGAGTTTGCCGCAGCAATGGTCTTCCAGGCCGGCGCGGATGATCTGCTTACCGTCGTAGAGGTACTCCGGGCCGATGAAGCCCACCACCGTGTTCACCAGCAGCGGCTTGAAGGCGCGGGCCACGGCGTAGGCGCGGGTTTCGCAGGTCTGCTGGTCGAGGCCGTGGTGCGCGTTGGCGGACAGGCAGGAGCCTTGGCCGGTCTCAAAATACATGCAGTTGTCGCCCACCGTGCCGCGCTGGAGCGAGAGCGCGGCGGCCCGGGCCTCGGCCAAAAGCCCGAGGTGGAAGCCGAAGCTTTTGTTGCCCGCCTCGGTGCCGGTGATGGATTGGAAAACCAGGTCCACGGGAGCGCCGCGGCTCATCGCCTGAAGTGCGGTCGTCACGTGGGCGAGGATACAGGACTGCGTCGGGATTTCGTAGCGGTGCACGAGTTCGTCAATCAGCCGCAGGAGCGTTTCCATCGCCGCCACGCTGTCGGTTGCGGGGTTGATCCCGATAACGGCGTCGCCGCAGCCGTAGAGCAGCCCGTCCAAAATTGAGGCGGCGATCCCCTTCGGGTCGTCGGTGGGGTGGTTGGGTTGGAGTCGCACCGCGAGGCGTCCGGGCAGGCCGATGGTGCTGCGGAAGGCGGTGACGACGCGGCATTTTTTGGCAACGAGGACGAGGTCCTGGTTGCCCATGAGCTTGGCCACGGCGGCGACCATCTCGGGTGTGAGTCCGGGGGCGAGTGCCGAGAGTGCGGGCGCATCAGTCTCGTAACGAAGGAGCCAGTCGCGGAACTGGCCCACTGTGAGCCCGGCGACCGGGGCGAAGGCGGCTCGGTCATGGGTGTCGATGATGAGGCGGGTCACCTCGTCGGTTTCGTAGGGGATGAGCAGGTCTTCGAGGAACCGGGCAAGCGGAACGTCGGCGCGACAAAGCTGGGCGGCGATGCGCTCCTCGGCGGAGGCGGCGGCCACCCCGGCGAGCACGTCGCCCGAGCGCAGCGGCGTGGCTTTGGCCATAAGTACCCCGAGTGAGGAAAACGTATGCCGCGTACGGCCGATTGTGGTGGCGAAACTCATGGAAAAAACCTTTCGATCCGGTTGCCCACGAAACACACGAAAACACCCGAAACCGGGAAGGATGGGTTTATGTTTCGCGTCATTTCGTGGGCTAAAAACTCCGTGGCGGTTTAGTAATGGTAGCGGGCTTGGGCGAAGAGGATGCGGTCTTCGCGGACCATATAGACGAGGCGATGCTCTTGGGTGATGCGGCGGGACCACACGCCCGAACCGAGGTGGCGGAGGGGTTCGGGTTTGCCAATGCCGCTGTGCGGATCGCGGCGAATGGCTTCGATGAGTTCGAGAATTCTTAAGGCGGTTTTTCGGTCGGTTTGAACCCACCAGGTAAGATCGGCGAGGAAGTCGCGGTCGAAAACAAGGCTGCGCGTCGGCTCGGTCATGCTTTTACGCGGGCGGCAAGTTGAGCGGGTGTGAGGGTGATGCCTTGGCCTTTTTCGAGGCGCTTGAGCGCGGAGAGAAGGCGACGGGCATTGGCGGGTGAACGAAGAAGATGCGCGGTTTCGACGACCCCTTGCCACTCGTCGAGCGGCACGAGGACGACGGACTCGTGTCCGCGGCGCTCAAGCACCACGGGCTCGCGGGTGGAGACGGTTTCGTCCCAAACGCTGGCCAGTTTGTCGCGGGCTTCGGTGTAAGAAAGTGTTGTCATGGAGACAGGCTAATACGAACAGGTTTCCTGTCCAGAAATGGTTTTCGGCTGGTGCAGGATTTCGCCAATCCAGTTAACCACGAAACACTCGAAAGCTGGAGAGATCGGCCCCATTCGTGCAGTTCGTGGTTCATCGCTCAGTCGAATTTGTTGAGGTAGGCTTCGGCCAGCTCGCAGGTGTCGTCGGTGAATTGCGGGCCCATCGCCTGGGCCTGGGCGGTGTCGGCGTGCGAGCCGATCCAGGCAACGAGCAACAGGCGGCGCAGCATGATGAAGGTGGGAATCGCGGCGAGTTCGCGGGCGGACAGGCGCCGGTGCTGGGTGTAACCGGTGAGCCAAGCGTCGATATAGTCGGGCGGGGTGCACTCGCGCCCGGCGGCGGAGGTGTTTGTCCCGATCGTGCGCGCGGTCGTTAAATCGCTGGATGCTGACTGAGCGTGGCGGGCACCTGCGTGTCCTTGAGCGCGACGCCGCTCAGTCCGAGCCGGGCGGATTCGATGAGCAGGTGGGCGATTTTGCGCGCGGCTTCGGCAGGCGGCAGGCCTTCGGGGCGGATGTTGGAAACGCAGTTGCGGTCCGCGTCGGTGCAGGCGGCGCACGGCCGGTGCGTAAGGTAAGCGCCCAAACTATCGGGCATGCCCAGTCCGGGACGCTCGCCCAGCAAGATCAGCGAATGCCGTGCGCCCAGCAGTTCGCCGATCTCGTCCTGGAGTTTCACGCGGCCGAACGGCGCGAGCAGGATCGGGTAAAGCGTCCAGCCAGCCGCCGTCAGCAACCCGGCGAGAAGAGTAACCGTTTCGACGGCGTGGCGTTCAGCTGCCTGTGCGGCCAGCCCGTCTGAAATGACGATCACCAGGTCGCGTGGCCCCCAGTCGGAGGCGAGGGACGTGAGCTGCGCGCGCGCCGTAACATCCAGACGACGGCCCAGATCGGGACGCACGAGATAAGTTTTTTTATCCCCAACGCCGGTGGCGATGCGCTGGGCGGCGAAACCGGCGTCCGCCAGCCGTGCGCAAACCCCGTCGATATCAAAGGGCGCCATCACCGCGTCACGTGCCCGGGCGTGCGAAAGGCGAAAGCCCAGAACTGTGGTCATGCGCTGGCTTCCGCCCGTGCGCCCGAGCGCAATGCGCGCCGGGGTGAAGCGTCGCAGCCCGACCCACGGCTCGCGTCCGGCATCCAAAACGGGGACGGCTACGGCCTCGGCGGTGGTTTCCATGGTCAGTTTAGAGGCAGGAATCGTGCCCGCTGCGTTCAGGTGCCCCTAATCGATGGTGAAACTAAAGGGGCCGTAAGCGCGACTGCGCTCAGCCCTTCCACGCACGCAGGCGGCTGGCTTGGATCAGGCACACGCAATTACTGCCGTCGGCGGTGTGCATCCAATAAAGGTCCAGCTCGGGGAACTCGCGGTCCATCGCGTCCTGCAGGCCGCCGACCTCAATGAGCACCACACCATGGGGTTGCAGGCGGTCGCGGGACTGGCGCAGGAGCTTGCGAATGATGTCCAAGCCGTCGCGGCCGCCATCGAGCGCCATGCGCGGTTCGTGGTGAAACTCCTCCGGCAACCCGTCGCAATGGGCGGTGGGTTCATACGGCGGGTTGCTCAAAATCACGTCGTATTTCACCTTCGGCACGGCGTCAAAAACGTCGCTTTGATGAAGCGTCACCCGCTTGACCAGCTCGTGGGTTTTTACGTTTACCTTGGCGACTTCAAGCGCGCCGGGCGACAGGTCGACGGCATCGACTTTGGCCTTGGGGAAGTGATGGGCCAGCAGGATGGCCAGGCAGCTGGAGCCGGTGCACACATCGACTACGCGCTGCACCTTGTCGGGCGCGGGAAGCCAGGCATCGAGTTGCTGCGGAATGATTTCCAGGAAATAGCTGCGCGGGATCAGCACGCGCTCATCGACGTAAAACCGATACTCGCCCAAAAACGCTTCACGGGTGATGTAGGCTGCGGGAACACGTTGGTCCAGGCGGCGTTCAAGCATGGCCTCGACGGCGCCGACCTCGGCCGGGGTGAGCTTGTGTTTGAGCACGGCGGGCTTGCTGTCCAGGGGCATACCGAGGGTGCGCAACAACAGGTAGAGCGCCTCGTCATGCGCGTTGGTGGCGACCTGGCCGAGGGTGGCACCGGTTTCCTTGTAGCGTGCGATGGCGTGTTTGAGCCAATCACTCAGGGTGACCGGAGTAGGCGCTTTTTTACCGGCCTTGGGAGCGGCGGCGCGTTTTATCGAAGGAATTTTGGTGGTGGCGACAGGCACGATGGGTGTGGTCCTTGAGATAATTTACCGGCACGCAATCAGCCGGCGCATAGGTTGAACAGCAAAACGAACGGCACCGCCACAATCGCCCGCAGAATGCCGAAAAACGACTGCACGGCCGGCACCTGGAAGGCGATCAGGAGGATCAATCCGCCCCACCGACCCATGGCGAGGTAGGTGTGTTCCGACATAATCGAAATTAACTCCGGGTTTGTTGGTCAACCGTGGCATATATTACTTAAGTCAATGCCCGGTAAAGCAAAGCGAATGGAATATACGCCAGGCCATAAATCTGGCCTATAACCATACGGCTTGGAGAGAGATTAATCGCTAGCAGCAGTATGAGTGTTCCCCATGAGGCAAAGCGCATGTAAGTTTCCTCTTTCATTCCAAACCAATACATCAAAAATTTCGACCCATCCAGCGGTGGAATGGGGAGAAGGTTAAAAACCAGTAGGCCAATGTTCACTGAAACCACTATGGCCAAAAGAGGCTGAAATGCGGGGGCGAAACGGTGGCTCAACGCAGCCATGAATGTTGCCACCAGCGCGATTGCTAAATTCATGCCTGGTCCCGCAAGAGTAACCAAAGCGCTATCGTAAGTTCGCCTCTTAAAGTAAGAAGGGTTTATACAAACCGGCTTAGCCCAACCGATCACGCCAAAGCCACCAAAAAAACCGATCGCCCCCAGAAACGGGATGATAATTGTCCCTAAAAGATCAATGTGCGGCACTGGGTTAAGCGTCACGCGTCCCTGTGAACGCGGCGTTGGATCACCCAAACGGTCTGCCATAAAGGCGTGGCCCCATTCATGTAGCGCAAGACTTGAAACGATGATGATGAGATGGATGAGCGCCTCGCGCACCTCCGGAAAGCCGATACTGGTGTCCATTGCGCTCACTTTGCCGAGTTCACGGGGAGCTGCGCAACCAGCTTTTGCTTCTGCGCCTGCAGAACGGGCTCCTTGACCGTTTCGAGCACGGCGAGCACCTCGGCGAATTTTTGCTGGTTGAGCAGCACGTTGGCCTGGTGCAGGCGGATGGTTTCCTTTTCTACGGGGTTGGCGACTTTCGACTCCAGCGCCCGCCAAAATACCAGCGCCGCCGACCACTCGGAGCGCTCCAAATCGTAGAACGACTCCCCGTAGCGGTAGGCGTAGGCGACGTTGCCCGGGGCGAGCGCGGTGGCCTGCTCAAAGGCGTCCTGCATGCCCTGGTCGAGGGTCGCGCGCGTCCACGCCCCGCTTTTCAAAAATTCCTCGCGACCCTCGGTCAGCAGCACGCCGATCTGGTAGTGGTAGAGCGGCTCATTCGGCGCCAGCTGGACTGCGGCGAGGTAGTAGTTGAGCGCATCAAGCGGCCGGCCATCCTCGGCCAAGTAGTTACCCAGCTGGTTTTTAACCAGAGGAAGGTTGGGATCGATGGCGTTGGCCTTGAGCAGCATCGCCGCCGCCAGCTTGCGCTGATCAACCACCGGCTGACTGAGGAGCATCGCGTAACTCACGTAGCCGGCGGCCACCCCGGGGTATTTTTTAAGGTAGTCATCGTAGTTGAACATGAGCTCCTGAAACTGAGCGCGCAGGTCCTCGACCTCGGCGTGGGTGGTTTTTTTTGCCACCTCGGCGAGCAGGTCGCGCTGACGCTCGACGAGGGATTTGAGCGCTGCCGTAGCCGCCGCCGGCACGGGCGACTCCTCGCTGTGAGGCTCCACGGGCGTCGACGGTGCCGCCACCGCAGGCGCGCCCACTGCGGCCATCGAAGCCAACCAGGCGGAGGAAACGCTCAACACGACGAGGGCAAAAAGGCGCAGTGACTTCATAGGGACGAAAGTGGGCAAGTTGAGCATGCGGTGCCGCCGCGTAAATACCCAACCTGCGCAGAAGGAGGGCTGGGAGGTGGGGCGAGTGTGGCCTTGAGCGTGAGCGCAAGGATTCTGCGGGAGGCCGGAAACACCTTGAGCGCACGCTCAAGGCCACGGGGCTCAAGATAAGGCAATAACCCTCCGCGCGGATCTGGGTCCGGTTCGTGGCCTTGAGCGTGAGCGCAAGGATTCTGCGGGAGGCCGGAAACACCTTGAGCGCACGCTCAAGGCCACGGGGCTCAAGATAGGGCAATAGCCCACCTCGCGGATCTGGGTCCGGTTCGTGGCCTTGAGCGTGAGCGCAAGGATTCTGCGGGAGGCCGGAAACACCTTGAGCGCACGCTCAAGGCCACGGGGTTCAAGATAAGGCAATAACCCTCCTCGCGGATCTGGGTCCGGTTCGTGGCCTTGAGCGTGAGCGCAAGGATTCTGCGGGAGGCCGGAAACACCTTGAGCGCACGCTCAAGGCCACGGGGCTCAAGATAGGGCAATAGCCCTCCTCGCGGATCTGGGTCCGGTTCGTGACCTTGAGCGTGAGCGCAAGGACGCCCCCAAGAACACGCCCCCATACGGTGCCCGCCCCCCCCCCCCCCCTGCGTCGCCGCTCTTGCGGCCCCCGCCCTCCCCTCGCACCTTGGACGCACAAACCCCATCCACCCGCCATGCCTACCCATGCTCCCGTGATCGCCTTCGACGCCGACGACACCCTTTGGCACAACGAAACCATTTTCGAGGACGTGCACGCGCGCTACCGCCACATGCTCGCCCAATACCACGACGCCGCCACGGTGGAGCGCACGCTCTTCGCCACCGAGATGCGCAACCTCGATCTCTACGGCTACGGCGTGAAGGGCTTTACCCTATCGGCGCTCGAAACCGCCATCGAGCTCAGCGACGGCAACATCTCCACCAACGAAATCAGCCAGCTCATCGCCCTGGGCCGCGACATGCTCGCCCACCCCGTGGTGCTGCTGCCCGGCGTGGCCGACACCCTCGCCGCGCTCGCCTCCACCCACCGCCTGCTGGTCATCACCAAGGGCGACCTACGCGATCAGGAGCGTAAAATCGCCAAATCCGGCCTCGCCGAGTTTTTTGGCCACACCGAAATTGTGTCCGACAAAAACGCGGACGCCTACGCCTCGATCCTGCGCCGCCACGCGATCTCGGCGTCCGGCTTTGTGATGGTGGGCAACTCGCTCAAGTCCGACATCCTGCCCGTGCTCTCCCTTGGCGGCACCGGCGTGCACATCCCTTATCACCTGACCTGGGAGCATGAACGCGCCGAACCGCCGCCGGTTAACGACGGGCGTTTTTTCACGGTAAAAACCATTCGCGAGCTGCCCTCCCTGCTGGCCCAGTTGGGCATGGGCGGCTAAGCGCCCTTTCGCCTGCACCGACCAATCCTTGGCCGGGACGGCCAACCCTACATTTCCGATCCCGTGTAGCATTGGCCGTCCCTGGCCAATTTCCCTCATCTGGTTCGCCACCGCTGCCCCCCCCCTGCCTATGTGCGGCCGCTACGTCCTCACCCAAGCCCACGCCAAATCCCTGCTCGCCCAGCTCGGCGTGCGCCTGGAGGCACACACCGGCCGCGTGCCGCCGCCCTCGCGCTACAACATCCCCCCCGGCGGCCCCGTCCTCGCCGTGCGCGCCCGCACGGAAAAGTCTAACCCATTGGGTTATACTTTGGCCCGGCCCGCACCCGAACCCGCCCCTGAACCGGCCCGCGAAATCGCCTGGCTTCACTGGGGGCTCTTGCCGGCCTGGGCGGGCGCCGACACCCGCCCCGTCACCAACGCCCGCGCCGAATCCCTCGCGGAAAAACCCTCCTTCCGGCGCGCCTTCCAGTCGCGCCGCTGCATTATCCCCGCCAGCGGATTCTACGAGTGGCAGTCAACCGGCCGCACGCGCCGCCCGTGGCTGTTTCGACTGCACAACGACCAATCGTTCGCTTTCGCCGGTCTGTGGGAAACTTACCGCGCTCCCGACGGTCAACTCGTTGAGTCCTGCGCCCTCATCACCACCGCCGCCAACACCCTCATGCAACCCATCCACCACCGCATGCCCGCGATGCTCGTCGATGCGGCGGCGTGGTCGGCCTGGCTCGATCCACAGATCACCTCGGCCGACATCCTTGCCCCGCTTCTGCGCCCGCTCCCACCCGATGCGCTGAGCGCCACCGCCGTGAGCGCACGCGTTAACCAAACCCGCAACGACGACCCGGCCTGCCTCGATCCCGCGCCCGCCACCGCCACGGACGGCGACAGCGACGGCGCCTTTAACGGCAGCGCAAGGGCCTCCGGCACGACCAACACCCCCGCCCCCACCGACGCCGGCGGTGATTTGCAACTCACGCTCGGCCTCTGAGCGGCCTAGCGCGCGTCACCCCGCCATGCCCGCGCCCTTCCCGCTTTCCGACCACTGCGACGGGCAGCAGTTTTTTAACCCCAGCGGCCACGACAATCGCAGCTGGCACGATATCCTCAGCTGGAAACTCAGCGGGTTGCCCAAACGCTGGCCGGCCGTTGCCGCCCACCCGCCGCGCCCCACCGCCCCCTTGATCGGCCAACGCCTCGCGGCCACCTGGATCGGCCACTCGACCTTCCTGCTGCAAACCAGCGCCGGCAACCTCTTGACCGACCCCGTTTACAGCCAGCGCGTGGGCCCGGGCGGTCTGGTCGGCCCGCGGCGCGTGCAAGCCCCCGGCGTCGACTTCACCGACCTGCCCGCCATCGACGTGGTGTTGCTCAGCCACGACCACTACGACCACTGCGACCGCGCCACCTTGCGTCGACTCTGGCAAACCTACGCCCCGCTTGCCGTCACCCCGCTGGGCAACGCGCCGCTGTTGCGCGAAGCCGGCTTTTTGCCCGAACGCATCGTCGAGCTCGATTGGTGGCAGTCGCACGCCGCCCTGCCCGGCCTCGAACTCACGCTCACCCCGGCGCGCCACTGGAGCAACCGGGTGCGCGGACGGCGCAACGCCCGGCTCTGGGGCGGTTTTCACCTCAAAACCGCGGAGGCGACCGCGTTTTTCGCCGGCGACACGGCCTACGACGATCTGTTTTTTAGCGCGATTCGCAGCCGCCTCGGCCCGCCCGACCTGGCGTTGCTTCCCATCGGTGCCTACGCGCCCCGCTGGTTTATGTCGGCGCAGCACTGCGACCCGACCGAGGCGGTTAAAATCCACTGCGAGCTCGGCTCCCGGCTGAGCCTGGGCATGCACTGGGGCACCTTTCAGCTCACCGACGAAAGCGTCGACGAACCACCGCGCGAACTCGCCCGGGCGCTCGACGCCGCCGAGTTGCCCGCCGCCGCCTTTCGCGTCTGCGCGCCCGGACAATGCGTGGGCATCACGTGAACGTTTTCACATTTGGCCGCGTGGCTATATTCACCGTAAACCGGCGGAGCGATTAACACCGTCCTGCGGATACAAAATAGCGTTCATGTTCACCCTTACAGCAGCCTTGAACTCACGTTCAGGGCCTGGAGTTTGGCCCCTGACTAGTCGAACGCAGATCAGCCGAATCCTTGAGCTCACGCTCCAGGCCACATGATTCGCGAACACACTCCTTGTGGCCTTGAGCGTGAGCTCAAGGTCTGGAGTTTGGCCGTTTAGTAGAGTAGAGAGAGCCGCGCGTCGGTAACCCGTCAGCGCGACCCTCCCCCTCGTCAAACCGTGCAAGCGGTTTTCCCGCACACGGCTTACCGAGTCCCCATTCTTTCGGTTTGGTTTCAGCGGAGTTCATTGCTTCCAAGCCGCCGTAAGCGGCCAGTGCCATAGTTTGTATTGACCATGCAAACGGTCGTCGGTGAAGAACTCGAAGAGTCCGTGGGTGCGGCTATACTTTCGCCACAGCCACCGCCGCAACCGGTTGCGCACAAAAGCCTGCTGGTTACTAAACACGTGCGTGCTGTTGCCGTAATGAAACGCCGTCGCCCAACCGCGAGTGATTTGGTTGACCTTGCGGACCACCGCCACCGCCGGTTGGTTGCGCGTTCGCACATCTAGCTCCATCCGCACTTTGTCGCGTAACTTGGCCAGACTTTTCGCACTGGGTTCCACGTGCGGATATCTTCGTTTGCTCTTCATGCCTTGCCGCCATGCGACGGAAAAACCGAGGAACTCAAAGCCTTCCTTTCGTGTATCCACCAGTCGGGTTTTCTCTTCGTTGAGCTTTAACTTACGTGCCTCCAGCCACCGTTTCAGTCGCGTTTGCAGCCCCGCCCCTTGACCCGGTTTGCACAGGATCAGGAGGTCGTCGGCGTAACGCACCATCGTCGGCTTTTGTTCGCACTTCTCATTCACCGCATGATCGAGGTCGTTGAGGTAGAGGTTCGCCAGTAGTGGCGAGATGACTCCGCCTTGCGGCGTGCCACACCGGTTCGGGAGCACCTTGCGGCACCCCGTATCCCGGTCCTCTTCCACGATGGGTGCGCGCAGCCACGTTTTTATTAAACGCAACACGCTCCCATCGCTCACCCGTTTGGCCACCAATTGCAGGAGTTCGCGGTGCGGGATCATATCGAAGTAGCTCGATAAATCCGCGTCCACCACCTCCACCTTTCCGCTCAGCATGGCTTCCTTGACCTTATCCATCGCCTGATGGGTCCGACGTTTCGGCCGGTAGGCGTAGGAATGGTCATGGAAGTCCGCCTCTAGGATTGGCTGCAACACGATCACCGCCGCGCTTTGCACCACCCGGTCTTTCACCGTAGGGATGCCCAGCGCACGACGTTTGGTCCTGGCCTGATCCTTCCATATATAGACGCGCAGGACCGGACTGGGTCGGTAGGTTTTCGTTCGCATTTCCTCCGCCAGCGCAAGCAGCCATGCCGCCCGATAGGCTTCGTTCTTTGCGAGCGTTTCCACCTCGAACCCGTCCACTCCCGGCACGCCGTCATTGGCGATCACCTGATCGAGCGCATCCGACAGAATGTCCTGCCGATACAGCTCTCCATACAAACTATAGAACCGCCAATGCGGCTCCGCTTTTGCTTTCCGATATAGCACACGTTGCAGCTTCCGAACCTTCGGTGACGTTTTTATCCAGAGTTCATCACCCCAGCCATCGTCGGGTCCTTTGCCGCTCTGTGATGCGTGGGAACAAGTGCCCTCCCTTCGCTCCCCGGCGGTTTTAATGTCCGCTAGATCATCACTACTATGGAGGTCTCCGACTCCTGCCACGGCCCGTCCGGCCTTACGAGGTTTTGCCGCGCTTGTGCCGGTGGTTGAGGCATCGCAAGACGCCCCACCGCCGCAGGTCTCACCACTTAACCTAACGACCTTTCCCACCCCGCCGCCCCCGCTGACTCCGCCGACGTGTTGATCGGAAATCAACGATTTAGGTCCTACGTCTTTGCGAGACTGCCTTTTCCGATCCTTGCAGTCTTCACCGTTCAGGTAGCGGCTGGACTCGTCGGTTGTTTCGGTAACGGAGCTCATTGGATGGGGTTCACCTTCGTTGCGGCTGACTGGTTCGGGCACACGGTCGTGCTTTCCGGCGAGGCCTCGCGGCCTGCATCCGTGACCGGGCCCTTCGACCGCGAATCGTTAAATTCGGTCGAACAGACTTTCACTGTTATGGTTGTTAGTTTCATGGTCGCACACCCGAACTCCGAAGTTCAAACCAACCACAGATTACACAGATTACACAGATACAATCCCTTAGGAAGTAAACGGACTCAGCTTGATCCCCTTTTTTTCATCCTGTCTTCAAATTCAGTAACACTCTGTTATCTGTGCTCATCTGTGAATTCCGTGGTTAAAACTTCGGCGTTCGGGTTTAACTCGTGCCAAGAACCATACAGGTGCTGCGCATCATGTATGGCGATCTGAGCTGATCACTCCGGAGAGTTTCGCAGACTTCGCAACAGCCACCCTCACGTCAACGAACTCATCGAAACCCATGCCGTTGCTACCTGCGGTACGCTTCTACCTTAGCTGGGGGGGGCGGATCTCAACTCGTTTTGGGGCCAAACTCCAGATGCAGGCTAGAAGCCTGCGCCTGGAGTTTGGCCCCAAAAGCAGGTGGATGCGAAGCGGCCGGAGGCCCGGTTACGCAGCGCGGAAGAGTGCTTCAGCCAAGAAGGGTGGCGCTTTTGATGAGTTCGTGGAGGGAGGGTCGGTCGACGTGAAGTCGGAGAAACTCTCTGGGGCGATCTGGTCGGCCCAGCATTCGCTGCGCAGGGTGCGCAAGAGGTCCCCCGTGGAACTGGTCGCAGGCGAGGCGCCCGAAGAGTGCGTGCGCCATTTGGGCGGGCGAAGATGCGGCGGCGGATCAGGGGTTTGCCCCGCAGGATCGCCGAAGAGCAGGGCGGCGATTAACAACAGCGCATAGGCGGCGACGGTGGCGGCGGGTTGGTTGCGGTTGGAGGCGGCGGTGCGCAGTTGTGCCTGGCCGGTGCCGATCAGGGTTTTCTCATCCCGGAAGTTTCCCTCGATGACCCAACGCCAGAGGTAATACTGGAGTTGGTCACCCACGGGCATATCCGGGTCGGTGCAAACCAAGAAGGCAGGCTGGCGATAGAGCAGCTTCGAGCCTGCGCGCAATCGGTAGCCCACCGGGGCGATCACCATGACTTGCAACGGGAGCGTCGCCCCGGCTTTACGCCACAGCACCGGCCCGAGGGTCTTGATTTTAAAGGTGTGCTTTTTTCCGGCCGCATAAGCCTCGACGCTTTGCCAGGCCACGGTGTCGTCGGTGCGCAGCTCTTCCGGGGTCTGGACCGGCGCGCCATAGACCGGCGGGCGACCGGTGGCCGCGGGTGGTCCAGGCAGGGCGTTGAGCACGGCGTCCCGGCGGATCCGGCCGATATAAACGGTCTTGGCGGGCAGGCCCTTGAGTACGACCGCATTGGTGTAACTGCCATCGCCGGCGACCACCAGTTTGCGCGTGTCTGGCAGCGCCTGGCGAAGCTGCTGGATGCGGGCGAGCGCGACGACATTAAGCCGCTGCTGTTTTTTCTTCTCCGTGTACTGCTGAACCTCGTCGGTAGTGGCTTTTTTACCCGGCTTTGGCGGCGTCGGCGCGTGGGTGAAATCCACCGGAATCATCCGGGCGTGTCCGTCGGAACCAGGCCAGGCCGCAGAGAGTTGCACATAGCGCTGGCCGCGCACCAGGTTGGTTTGGAACGCGGGGCCGAGCGGATCGCGTTTCCAGCCGACGCCGTCGATCTTGACCCCGGTTTTGCGTACCAGGGTGTCATCGATGGCGGCCACCAACGGGGTAAGCGCCGGCAGGTTTACCTCAAGCTCATGGAGGACCGTGCGGAAAAGCCCCGCCGGCTTCACCCGGTCACGCGAATACAACCGGTAGTCGGCCGTCCAGTCCTGCTGGGCACGCCCGCACAGACAAATCAGGTTGGTAAGAGTCCCCCGGCACGGTGAAACCAGTGCCGCCATGAGATGCCCCTGCAGTCTCCGGGCGCACTCGGGGGCGGCGCAAGCCGCAGCACAAGCCCGTTTCATAAGTCGTCCCAGCCGATCGGATAAACCCAACTGGACTTTTTTTTAACGCCTACGTCCACCAGCTCGGGCGTGACCGGCATAACGGGCGCGACCAGACTGCGTGAGAGGACCAAATGATGCGCGTCGGTGACGGTCCACTCGACGGCCTCCGACTTGGCGAACCCCATCGTCTGGGCGATGGAAGCGGGTAATGTCACATACCACTGCTCACTGTTTTTGCGGATGATGCGCTGAACTTTGGTGGTGGTGCTCATGGTCCGACACCATCGTTCATGGCCACGCTTTTTCCCATGGGCCCGACGCCCCATTTATCTCTACGGCCTTCTCCGGGCCAACTAGTCAGAGGCCAAACTCCAGATGCAGGCTAGAAGCCTGCGCTACATCGAGCCGATTTCGGCTATAACATTAATTGAAATGCTTTAGCGCTTTTTGCTGCCGCCCTCGCTGCGGCTCCCGCTGGGTTTGCCCGTTCCGCCATTGAGCAAGGTGCCGCCAATGACGCCGACCGCGAACATCGCGAAATAAACGATGGCCGCCGATGAACGCACCGGCTTGGGGAACGCTAGCGAGAAGTGGAAATCGACGGAGTGGGTGTTTTCGATGCTCACGAAAACCACTAGAAACAGAATGATCAAAAAACCGATGGTGCGAAGGATAGTTTGGAAACTCATAGGAAAGGGCGACGCGACGGAAAATCGTCTCAGTCGGCTTCCTGAATCGCAGCCTGATGCAGCCGGAGCAAAACCAAAACGTCTGCGGTTAACATCTCCACGATTTCCCCCTTTCGCCGGAGAGACGACCTCAGTTTTTTCCGCATTCGACCGCCCACGTAACGCAGACTTCCCTGCCCGCTCCGCTTCAGCTCAGCAAAACCCAGAGCAGACTGGAAGTCTGCGCTACTTTTTCCGGACCAGCCCACACGGAGGTGGGCCCTTCCTCGATCGTGTGCCTGCCCCCACCCCGGAGGTACGACCTCCGCGGCGTCCGTGTCCGGAAAACCGCCGAGCAGCAGCCTGCACGGCTGCTGCTTACGCCCCCGCAGACAACGATGCCCGCGCCGCGTCGATTGGCACCGTATGGCGCTTGCGATCAAGGAAATAGCTAACCTCGTTATAGCCCGCAGCCGTCAATAAATCCAACGCCGCCACGTAACCGTCGGCCACGCGGGTCGGGATGTGCGCGTCGGCCCCGAGCACCACCGGAATGCCGCGCTCGCACATCAGGGCGAGTTGCGGAGGGGAGGGGTTCATTTCGGGCAGCGTTTTGAGCACGCCGCTGGTGTTGAGCTCCATCGCCACGCCCGTGGCGGCAATGCGGTCGAGGGCCCGCTCCAGGTGCGGCCGCACTTTTGCGAAATCCCAGAGCGACGGGGCCTCGTTTTTGATCAAATCGGGGTGCGCCAGGGTGTCGAACAACCCGCTCTCGGCCGACAAGGCCAGGTGCTCGAAATAAAGCTCCTGATAGGCCGCCAGGTCGCCGCGATAATACCGGGCGCGGTAATCGCGCATCTGGTAATGCACCGAGCCGAGCACGTGGTGCAACGGGACGCGCGCGTGAAGTTTTTCCAGCCAGGCCTCGCCGCCCGGGAAAAAATCGCTCTCCAGGCCCAATCGCACGTCCACGCGCCCGGCGAACGCCTCGCGCGCTCGCGCCACCAGGTCGACATAGGCGTAGAATTGCTCAGGCGCCATGCGCACATCGGCGCCGAAATTGTCCGGCAGCGGGCAATGGCAGGTGAAAATGATGCCCTTGAGGCCCCGAAGGAGGGCCATCGCCGCGTACTCCTCGGGCTCGCCAAACGCGTGTTTGCACAGGGGCGTGTGGCAATGGGATTCATAGAGGAGCGGTTCCGTCATGGCGTCAGACTTGAACAGGGAGGCCGACCCGCACAGCAAAAAGTAACGGGCACGCGGAATGGGGCCGTCCGCATTATTTGGGCTAAAAACGCTGCGCTCACGCACAAGGCCCCACAGAGCGCCACGGCCGTTTCCTCCGGCCCCGTCCGCGGTTCTTTCGTGTTTTTGATGCTACTCGTTGTTATCCACAGCCGCTGCATTTAGACTCAGGAGTTAAAAAAAATTAAAGCTAAGCCCCTTTGGTGCCGTTATTCTATAAACAGCTGCCCGTTCGCCACCTTCACCTCATGATTCCCCCCGATCCAGCAGATTCCCCGCCCGCCGAAAACCCTGGCTCTCCGACCACCGCGACCACCGAAGCCACCAAGACCGGCGAGGTACACCCGCCTCTTTTTGCCACGGTCAACGATCACGGGAAGCTGCGCGTGCTGCGCGTGCCGATTTCCCACGCCAATGAGCGCTTCTTTGTTTTGGCCGCGCCCTACCCGCTTCCCAACGGCACCAACAAACGCATCATCAGCCGCACCGACCCCATCATCCCGAACAGCCCGCTCAACGCCGTGCGCTATTACCTGGCGTTTTTGCTCAGCCAAAAGGCCGACAACGAGCTGATGGTCCAGCTCTGGAGCACCCGTATTGCCGCCGCCGAAAAATTGCTGGCCGAAGTCGAAGCCGGGCACGACGTCTTAATCGAAAAAGCACAACCTTAATCAGCACAACCCTATGACCCAAAACCCTTTCGACCAGCAGCTGCTGATGCTCACCCTGCTCAACCATGTGGAGGACGCCATTTATTTTAAAGACCGCGAAAGCCGCTTCCGCTTGGTCAATGATGCGCTGGTGCGGGCGGTGGGAGGCAAGTCGATTGCCGAGGTGCTCGGCCGCACGGATGCCGACTTTTTCGGGCAAGCCCACGCCAAGGCCGCGTTGACTACGGAAGAAAAAATCATGCACACCGGTCAGCCCGAGCTCAACATTGAGGAAAAAGAAGACTTCCCCGATGGGCGCGTCACGTGGCACTCCACCAGCAAATACCCGTTGCTCAACGAGGAGGGGCAGGTGATCGGCACCTACGGCATTTCGCGCGACATCACGGAGCGTAAAAAAGCCGAGGCAAAAATGGCCCAGCTCAACACCGAGTTGCTCAACACCGAACGGCGTTTGGCGGTAATCGATTTCGCCGAACTCATCTTGTTTCACACCAACCACATGGCCGATGTCTCCGGCCAGGCTATCGACCGCGTGTCGGCCGTGATGGAAAACGGGCATTTTAGCCAAATCAAACAGCAGGCCGAGCGGCTCATCAGTCTGCTGCCGCCGGATTCCCCCGCGATGGACCCCTGCATCTCTCTATTGGGCGAAGTGGAACTGGAGGCGGAGCAACAGGAAAAAACGCGCAAAGACCTGCTGGCGCTAAAAAAGCAGCTCCACGGCATCATCGAGTTGGTCAAAGCCCGCAAACACGTGCCCACGCCGGCGTATTGAGGCGCCGAGCGACCGGTTTGGCTGCGGACGGGCCAGTCCAAACACCCCAAACGGACGGCGCGCCAAAGGCCGGTTCAGGCCGGTGTGTCGGCAGTGCGGGTGCCCTTGGCCAGCAGTTCACCCTCGCAGGCCGGCGAACCCCGAGCCAAATCGCGGCACACCTGCGGGCGCAGGGCGTAAATCGTGCAAAAAAATTCCCGCTGGCCCGTTTCGCTGGCGCGGATGTCCAGCGCGGCACACCGCCCCGCGTGCATGCGCATGTAGGCGCGATTTCCGATGAAGTGGGCGAGGCGCTCCGCCTCGGGCCCAAGCCGCGACCAATCCGCCCCGTCGATGCGCACGTAGGTCTCCAAGTGAGAGTGACAGCACACCCCGCACAACAAACAGTCGGTAATGAGTGGGTTTTGCACAGCGCGCCCACGCAGGTGCCACTGGCGCCCGTGAGCCCAGCGACATTGCCCCGGCCTCGCCCCGAAGCCAGCCGGAAACCCCGCCCTACCATGCGTGCCGGACTTCGGGCGGTAACACCCATTCACGCTCAAGATGAGCTTAACAAAATCGGTTCTTGGGGGGGGGCGAGCGAATGCCTTTGGGCAAACACCTTGAGCTCACGCTCAAGGCCACGGGAAGCGTGTACCCGCGGGAGGCTCAAGAAGGAGTGTGTTGTGGCACAATTTTGCGCGCCATTGGTCAAGAGATGCGCAGCGCCGGCCGCCACTACCCCCTAGAATATCGCCTTATGAACAATCCGCTGGATACGTTCCACACGTGGCTTGAAGACGCCAAACGTCACGGCGTTCACGAGCCCAATGCCATGGCGCTGGGGACCGTGGACACCGAGGGGCGTCCCTCGGTGCGTATGGTTTTGCTCAAGCACGCCGACGAAAAGGGCTTTGTTTTCTACACCAATATCGAGAGCCCGAAAGCGGCCGACCTGCGTCACCTGCCCTACGCCTCGCTGTGCTTTTATTGGAACCCGCCCGGCCGCCAGGTGCGCGTGAACGGACGGGTGGAACCGGTAACCGACGTGGAGGCCGATGCGTATTTCAACTCACGTCCGTACTTGAGCCGGATCGGTGCGTGGGCCTCGAAACAATCGCAGCCGCTCGACGGCTATGCTGAATTGGAACGCGCAGTGGCGACCACCATGGTTAAACACCCCCGAGGCCGCATGCCGCGCCCGCCACACTGGCACGGCTACCGGGTTGTGCCCGACAGCATTGAACTGTGGCAGGAACGCCCCTTCCGCCTCCACGAGCGCATGGAGTACACGCTCTCCGACAAGGGTTGGAAGGAACAAGCCCTGTACCCGTAAAGCGCCGGATTAGGCCCATCGGGGCCCAAGGACAGGAATCCTGCCCGCAACCGGGCGCGGGCAGGCGCGCCAATTGCGACGGTCTTCGTGCTGGATTGTAGGCCGGAGGAGGGCTAGACCCATTGTCAGCCCCGCTCCTTATGTCTTCGCCCGAAACGCCTCAACCGCCCGCTCCTGGCTCGAATTTTTTGCATGATTTTTCGGGTCCCGCTTGGGCAAGTCGCGGCCCCGAGGCGATCAAACAGCTGCAGCTGTTTTTCGACCATGCGCCCATCGGCCTGAGCTGGCGCGAACTCGATGAACACGGCCTGCTCGGCCGCAACGTGGTCAATCGCCGCTTTTGCGAACTCGTCGGGCTCTCCCCGCAAGAGGCCAGCAGCATCGATAACATCCGCCAGATCACCCACCCCGACGACTGGGTCCGTCAGCAGGAGTTGACCGCCGAGATCCACGCGGGGCGGCGCAACGGCTTTGTTTTGGAAAAGCGTTATCTGCGCCGGGACGGCACGGAGGTGCGCTGCGAACTCACGGTGATGGTCGTGCGCGATGCCGAGGGGCGCGTCACCCACCACTTTGGCATGATCGAGGATGTGTCGGCGCGTTACATCGCCGAGCAGGAGGTCCGTCGTAGTGAGGCGCGCTGGCGCACCTACCTCAAAATCGCCAGTGAGATCCTCTACGCCATTACCCCCGAGGGCGTGTATAAATTTGTATCCGACGCTTGGACGCCAAAATTGGGCCATGAAATCGACGACATCCTCGGCCGTCCCTACACGCAGTTCGTGCATCCGGAGGACGTAGCGGTGCTACGCGAATTTATCAGCGAAACCCTGGAGCTGGGGGTCAACCCCCGTGGCATCGAATACCGGGTGTTACACAAGGACGGCAGCTGGGTGTGGCACGCCACCACCGGCTCCGCCTACACCGACCGCGATGGGCGCCGGGCGTTTTTTGGCGTCGGCCGCGACATCACCATACGCCGCCAAGCGCAGGATGAACTCAAACTCGCCCTGGCCCGCCGCGAGGAGCTCGAGCAGATCGTCAACCGCTCGCCGTCGATCGTGGTGCTCTGGCTGGCCGAGGAAAACTGGCCGGTTGCCTACGTGTCCCAGAGCATCCGCCAGTTCGGTTATTCGCCCGAGGATTTCACCGGACGCAGGCTGAGTTTCCGCGGCATCACGCACCCCGACGACCGCGAGCGGGTCGGGGCCGAGGTGGAGGCGCACGCCAACGCCGGCCACCACGAGTACAGCCAGGAATACCGCATCGTGTGCGACGACGGCTCAGTGCGCTGGGTGGACGACCACACGGTGGTGCGTTTCGATCCGGCCGGTAACGTGACCCACCACGAGGGGCTGATCACCGACATCACGTTGCGCAAAGACGCCGAGGACCGGGAGCGCGCCTTGCGCGAACGCGATCTGCGCCTGGCCGGCGAAGTGCAGCACCAGTTGCGCCCGCACGTGTTCCCCGACATCGGCGAGGTCGAAATCGAGGCGCTTTCGCAAGCTTCCCTGCACATCGGCGGCGACTATTACGACGTGCTGCCGGTGGATGGGCGGCGCTGGGGTTTTGTGATCGCGGACGTGGCGGGCAAAGGCCCGGCTGCCGCGCTCATGATGGCCTCCTGCCGTGCCACGCTGCGCCTGTGCGCGGCAGGGGAACGCAGCGCCGCAACGGTGGTTAAACGGGTCAACCGTGCCGTGCATAACGACATGCCGCGCGGCATGTTCATCTCGCTGTTTTACGGCATCCTCGACCTCGACACCAACCGCCTCACCTACGTGCGCGCCGGACACGAGCCGGCCCTGCTCATCCGCGCGGGATCAACGGCGCCCGAACTGCTGGCAGCCGGCGGCCTGGCGCTCGGTTTTGATGAAGGCCCGGTGTTTGATTCCATGCTGGAGGAAACCGAGATCGACCTATTGCCCGGCGACCTGCTCTCGCTCTACACCGACGGCATCACCGAGGCGGCCAACGCATCGGGCGAAGAGTTTGGCCGCGACCGGCTGGTATCCGCTTTGAGCGGACAAGATCAAACCCCGCTGCCTCGGGTGGTGGAGAAGCTCAACCGGTACCTGCGCCAGTTCTCGGCCTTGGCCTCCCGCCACGACGATCGCACCCTGCTGCTGGTACGCGCCCGATAAAGTAGCGCAGACTTCCAGTCTGCCTTCCCGCTCGGAGCAGACTGGAAGTCTGCGCTACTTTTCGGCAGCCCCCCCCCCCGCCCAGGCGTTACCTAAGCCAAAGATTGCGCAGTGGCGCGGCCGACTTTCTGCTACGGTTCACCTACGTTATGGCAGAACCACGGATTATTTCAGAAGCCGAGCAGCGGCAAATCACGCACTTGAGCGCGCAGGCCTGCATCATGCTGCTGCAACATGGCGCGGAGAGCACCCTGGCCGAATCGGTGTGCCGCCGCCTCGGTCTGGCACTGGGCATAGCCGAGGTGGAGGTGGCGATGATGGCCAACGCCATCACGATCACGACGATTTACCAGGGGCGCGATTGCACCACGGTGCGGCGGAATACCGATCGTGGACTAAACATGCATGTGGTGACGGAAGTCCACCGCGCGGTGCTGTTGGTCGAGGAGGCGAAACTCGATTTGGCCGGTGCAACCGCTCGGCTGGCCGAAATCCAGCCGCAGCGCTACAACCGCTGGCTGGTTTCACTGATGGTGGGTCTGTCCTGCGCGGCCTTCGCACGGCTCGGGCAGTTGGCGCATGGCGACCCGTTGGACCTGGGCACGCTTTGGCTCACGTTTGTGGCGAGCGGCGTGGCGATGCAGGTGCGGCAAATGCTAGCGCACCTGCATGTTAACCCCTTTGTTAACTTTGCTGCGGCGGCCTTTGTGGCCACCTCCATCACGGCGCAAGGCGTGCTCCACGGGTGGGTCGGAAACCCCAAGCTGGCGATGGCGGCGTGCGTCCTGCTCTTCGTGCCCGGCTACCCGTTGATCAACGCCGTCTCCGACATGGTGAAAGGCTACATCAACACGGGAATCTCGCGGGCCACCTTTGCGCTGCTGCTGCTGCTGGCGAGTTGCGGCGGCATCGTGCTGGCAATGACCGTTTGGAACACCTGGACCTGGCTATGAATCCTTCAGCTCAAGACATGCTTCAAGCGGTGGCCGACGCAGCAGGATTACTCCTGCAAGATGCGGTGCTGGCGGCGATCCCCGCTGTGGGCTTCGCGATGATTTTCAACGTGCCAAAGGGGGCGCTTAAATACTGCGCCCTGGCCGGCGCGCTTGGCCATGCATTGCGGCTTGGGCTTCACAAGTTCGGCGGCGTGCCGCTGGAGTGGGCCACGTTGCTGGCGGCCTGCGTGGTGAGCATGGTGGGCATCCACTGGGCTCAGACCTGGCGCGCCCACCCCAAGGTGTTTACGGTTGCCGCAGTCATTCCAATGATCCCCGGAATCTATGCCTTCACGGCGTTGCTGGCGATCATCGAGATCGACCGCACCGGCTACACTCCGGCGCTCTTGGCCACCGTGCTGCAAAACGGCCTGCGCGCGTTTTTCATCGTCTCGGCGCTGGCCGTGGGCCTGGCCCTGCCCGGACTCCTGATTTACCGTCGCCGCCCCGTGGTGTGAGCCGGGGCGGCTTCAATCTAAGTCCCGCCCGCCCGCCACACCCGACACCGCGCACTTGAATTACAACTTTAAGGTCGCGTACAACGAGGTGCGCAGCGAGTCGGTAAACAGTTCGTCGGCGTAGTACTGACCAAAGCGCCAGCCGAGGGTCAGGTTTTTATGAATCGGCAAAGCCGCCCACTCCAAGGCTGCATCGAGCTCGGAACCGTAATGGGCGCTGGTGCTGTCGGCATAATAATCATAGGCGATGGCCGTGTAGTTGAGGCCTTTCACTCCGTGTGAGCGGCGAGCGGGAAAGCGTCTATTTCTGGCGGTTAGGAATGCACTTCTTCTTCGGTGGATCTTCTTCCCCTTAAAAAGAGTAATACTCTTCTTCCGTGGGTGGGTTTTCTTCCCTGTCCGGCTGGGGATATGAGGGGTGCGAATGGGTGGAGATTGAACCGGCGGGACGCTTGGCGGATGCACAGCGATGCATCCAACCGGTTCACGCAAGTGTTTGCACTGTGTCGATTTCTTTCTGCCCGACGCGCATAACCGCGAGCGTCAGCGCTACTGCGGGAAGCCGGGATGCCGACGGGCGAGCCGGGCGGCCAGTCAGGCCAAATGGTTGGCGAAGCCGGAGAACCTCGACCACTGGAAAGGCCCAGAAAATGTCCAACGGGTGCAGGAGTGGCGGAAGGCCAATCCGGGGTACTCAAGGCGGAGGGGGCCGCGACGGCGGGTGGCGTTACAAGACATCCCAACTACGCAATCCGTTGTGCACCAGCCTAAAGCCGAGCCGGTCGCCGAGGTGGCGTTACCGAATCCCTGCGTGCCGTTACAAGACAGATGGGAGTCGCAAAACCCTGTGCTCGTGGGGCTTATCGCGCAGTTCGCCGGAGTGACGTTACAAGAGGACCTCGAACCCATGCTGCGACACCTGCAATCCCGGGGGCGGGTGATCCTGGGCATCGACGTCCAGCCGCCCGATTATGCAAAAACAACCGATCGATCGCGAACAACTCCGGCGCACGCCGGCCCAGTTTAGCTGGCTGGACCACCGGCTGGTGCGGGGCAATTACCTGGGGCGGGCCAGTGCCCCCGCCTGGGGCCTCTATCTGGTCCTGGTCACCGTGGGCGACGCCGACGGGCTGAGTTACTACGCCACGCGCACCCTGGCCCGGCTGCTCACGCTCAGCGAGGACGGCCTGGTCGAGGCGCGCCGGCAGTTAATCGAGGCCGGGGTGATCGCCTACGCCGCGCCACTTTACCAGGTGCTCTCCTTGGACCGGGGCAGGCCAACGCACACGCTGGCGGCAACGCCGCCGCCGAGCCGGGAGGTGGGCGCGTGATCGATTACGAACTGTATTGCCGGATAAAACAGGCGGAGGCGGCCGGTCACAGTGCGCCGCAAATCGCCCGCTCGCTCCAGTTGCACGTGCAGACGGTGAGGCGCTGGCAGGCGCAGGAAAAGTACGTGCGCAGCCAGGCCGCGCAGGTGCCTAGGCCAAGCAAGCTCGACGTGCACAAGCCGGCGATCGCGCGCTGGCTGGAGGCCCATCCGTTCACCGCCATGCAGCTCTGGCAAAAGGTGCGCGAGCGGGGGTACACGGGCGGGTATTCAATTTTGAAAGACTACGTGCGGCGGGTGCGGCCGAGGAACCTGGAGGCGTTTCTTACCCTCAAGTTTGCCCCCGGCCAGACCGCGCAGGTGGACTGGGGCAGTTTTGGCGCGGTGGAGGTGGACGGCACCCGGCGGGCTTTAAGTTTTTTCGTCATGGTTTTGGGGTACAGCCGGTTCCTGCATGTGGAATTTACCCTCGGGCAGGGCCAGGAGTGGTGGCTGGGCTGTCACCGGCGCGCCTTTGAAAAACTCGGCGGGGTGCCGCGCGAGGTGATGGTGGACAACTGCAAGACGGCCGTCCTCTCGCATGTGCCCGGGACCGACCCGGTGTACAACGCCCAGTACCTGGACTTTGCCCGGCACTACGGGTTTACGATAAAAGCGTGCGGGCCGGGGCATCCGCAGTCCAAGGGCATGGTGGAAAACGCGGTGGGTTACGTGAAAAAAAGCTTCCTTGGCGGGCGGCAGATGAACGGGTTTACCGAGCTGGGGCCGGCCGCCAGCTTGTGGCTGGAAACGGTGGCCAACGTGCGCGTTCACGCTGAAACCCAGGGCCGGCCGGTGGACCGGCTGCCCGAGGAGCGCGCTGCGCTCCTGCCGCTTAACCCGGTGGCCAGTCCGGCGGTGCGCACCTTAAGCGTGCGGGCGTCGCGGCGGTGCCGGGTGAGTATCGAAACGAACCGCTACTCGGTGCCCACGAAGTTTGCCGGGGCGCTACTCACCGCGCAGATCGAGGGGGCGCAGGTGAGGTTTTATGCGGACCGCACCCTGGTGGCCGAGCATGCCCGCAGTTTTGCCCGCCGCGCCGATGTGGAAAACCCCGAGCATGTGCGCGAACTCGAGGAGCGCAAACGGCAGGGGGCGCGGCAGCGCCTGCGGCTACGGTTTTTGGAACTGAGCCCGGCGGCACCCGCCTACCAACGGGGGCTGGAGGAGCGCCGGCTCAACGCGGGACACCACCTGGCGACTATCGTGGGTTTGGTGGCCCTGTATGGAACGGAGGCAGTCGGCCGGGCGATCGAAAGCGCCCATGAACTCGGCGCCTACTCCAGCGATTACATCCTCAACT
>JACEUQ010000002.1:1472500-1678616 GCA_024998815.1 Opitutus sp. | reverse complement strand
TCATCGCCTGGTACGGCGCTAACCCCAACGAAGGTTTCGCCTTCATCAACCGCGCGTTTGGTCACTACGCATGGGCTTACTGGATCATGATCAGCTGCAACGTCATCACCCCGCAGTTCTTCTGGTTCAAGAAGGTCCGCGAAAACACCGCGCTGGTCTGGATCCTGTCGATTTTCGTCAACGTCGGTATGTGGTTCGAGCGCTTTGTGATCATCGTCACCTCGCTTGCTCGCGACTTCCTGCCGTCCTCGTGGGGTTACTACAGCCCCTCCGATCGTCGAAATCTTCACCTTCTTCGGCACCTTCGGCGTGTTCAGCGTGCTGTTCCTCCTCTTCATCCGTTTCCTGCCCGTCATGCCCATGGCTGAGATCAAATCAGTCATGCCTCAGGCCGACGTTCACGGCAAAGACCACCACTAATTTAACGCCGACACATTTATTAACATGTCTGCCAAACCTTACGGCTTGATCGCCACCTTCGACACGACTCCGAGCGTTTACCACGCGGCGGAGCAGGTGCGCGACGCCGGCTACAAAAACTGGGACTGCATCACGCCGTTCCCGATCCACGGTCTCGACAAGGCCATGGGTTTGAAGCGCTCCAACGTTCCTAAGTTCTCGCTGTGCGGCGGTTTGCTCGGTTTTACCACCGGCATGTCGCTGATCTTCTACACCAGCTATATCAACTACCCGTTGGTGGTGGGCGGTAAGCCCTACTTCAGCCCACTGTTCGCCTTCCCGGTGTCATACGAGCTGACCATTCTCTTCACCGCGTTCGCCACCATCGGCGGCATGTTCTTCCTGAACGGCCTGCCGATGCATTACCACCCGGTGCTCAAGAGTGACAAAATCCTCTCCGGTATGGACGACAAATTTCACATCGTGATCGAGTCCGCCGACCCGAAATTCAACCTCGCCCTGACCAAGGCCTTGCTCGAGAAGGCCGGGGCAAAGACATCCAGGAGCTGGAAGCCTGAGCCATGCGTTACGTTTATCTCACTCTCTTCTTCGTCGTCGTGCTCGGACTGTCCATTTTGGGCTTCCGCGGCTCGCTCTCGACTCGTTCACCCCTTGAGGTGTTCGACGACATGGACCACCAGGACAAGTACAAGGCGCAGGCCTCGTCCAAGTTCTTTGCCGATGGTCGTGCCGACCGCACGCGTATCCCCGGCACGGTGGCCTTTGGTCGCCGCTCCGATGCCCCTGACGCCACCTTCCTTAAGGCCGATTCCGCTCGGTTCGAGGGTAAGGACGCCAAGGGCGCTTGGGTTGTTGCTTTCCCCTCCGCCATCACGGTGGACGCCAAGTTCTTGGAGCGCGGTCAGGATCGTTTCACGATCTATTGCGCTCCCTGCCATGGTGCAATCGGTGACGGTAACGGTATCACCAAACAGTACGGCATGGGTGCAACTCCCACCTTCCACGACGTCCGCCTGCGCACCATGACGGAAGGCGAGATTTTCAACACCATTACCCACGGTAAGGGCAACATGCTTTCCTACGCGGACAAACTGCCCGCCGATGATCGCTGGGCAGTTATCGCCTACGTGCGCGCCCTCCAGCGTGCAGCCCACTCCACCGCCGCGGACGTTCCTCCCGGTCACAAATCTGAGCTTGGTATCAAATGAGCACCCACGCTGCCACCGCTTCTGCGGCAATCCCTTCTGAAACCCCTTCGTCCTGTGCCTGCGCAAGCAAGTTTCTGGGCGTAGGTATCGCTGGTATCGTACTGACGATCATCGGCTTATTCGTGTCCAGTGGTAAGGCCGTTGCGCTTTCCTGGCTCATCGGCGTGTCCTTCTGGACCGCGATCGCTATCGGCATGCTGATGTTGGTGATGATCCACCACATCCTCGACGCCTCGTGGTCGGTGGTCCTTCGTCGCCAATTCGAGCATGGACTTGCCGCCTTCCCGTGGCTCGCCTTGTTGTTCACGCCCTTGGTCATCGTTTCTTGGACGGGCTCACACGACACCATCTGGAAGTGGATGAACCCCGATTACGTGCTGCTCAACGGCCACACGGTCGGCCACGATCCGCTCTACATTAAGAAGTCCAGTTTCCTGAACTTGGAGATGTTCACCGCCATGACCGCGTTGTGCTTCGCCGCTTGGATCTGGCTTTCTGCCCGCCTGCGCAAAGCCTCGTTCAGCCAAGACGCCGATGGTGACCTCAAGTGGACGTTCATGAATCGCAAGACCGCCGCCTTCGGTTTGGCTGTTGGTGCGATCACCCTGTCACTTGCGGCCATTTACTGGATCAAGAGCTTGGAGTACCACTGGTTCTCCACCATGTACGGTGTGTGGTATTTTGCCAATTGCGTGCGTGGTGCGCTGGCGATCGGTGTGCTCATGCTGCTGGCGCTCTACAAGCGCGGCGACCTCAAAGGCATCTTAAACACCAATCACTTGCATTCCGTGGGCATGTTGATCTTCGCCTTCACCGTGTTCTGGGCCTACGTCACGTTCTCCCAGTACTTCCTGATCTGGAATGCCAACGTTCCTGAGGAAACGTTCTGGTACAACCTGCGCGAAATCACCCGCGCCGGCGAACCCAGCCAGTGGAAATACGTCGGTATGTTGATCCTGTTTGGCCACTTCCTGTTCCCGTTCCTGTTCCTGCTCTCGTACAAGAACAAGATCACCCACAGCCGCATTACCTTCATCGTCCGCTGGATACTCCTGATGATCGTGGTCGACTTGATCTACAACGTCGCTCCCGCGCTCAAGGACTCCCTCGGCGAGCCCTTGCCCTTCCTCTCGCTTAACCTGCTCTGGACGGCCACCTCGATCATCGGTGTCGGTGGCGTGTTCTTCTGGGCCTACCTGAAGAGCTTCCCCAAGACCAAACTCATCCCGATCCGCGACCCGCGTATCACTGAATGCCTCACCCATCATGAGTGATTCTCAAAAAACTCCTTCTGCTTCTTCCGGTACGTTGATCACGGTGGCCGCCGCCATCGGTGGCTTCGCGATCTTCGCACTGATCGTGTTCATTGCCTATCTGCCTAAAACGCCGGCTCCGCTGGCCGATGGCGTCCGCACTCCCGAGCAGCGCAAAGCCGCGCTCGCCGAGTTGCGCGCCAAAGAAAAGGCTGCCGCCACCACCTATGGCTGGGTTGACCAGCCCACGGGTGTGGTTCGCATCCCGATCTCCGAGGCCATCAACATCACGATCAAAGAGCTCAACGCCAAGAAGTAGATCTCCCGAAGGTAGGAAGCCCCTTTAACGTACCCATCGTTCGTCCATAAACGGGCTCCTACCATCCGATTCCAACACCCACCGATGGCCACTGATTCCCATAAACCAAAGCAGAAGAGCGACTGCGCATTGGCGCCTTCGTGCGATGCTTCCGTCATCGACGCCTCACTGCGTGCGCCGCTCACGGTGCTGATCACTTCGGCCCTAATTTGGCTGCTGGTGGCCAGCGCCTTGAGCGTGGTTGCCGCTTGGCAGCTGCACACGCCGTCGTTTTTTAATAATTGTGAATACGTTACTTATGGTCGTATTCAGCCGGCCCAAAGCAGCGTCTTCATCTACGGCTGGGGCTTTAACGCCGCTTTTGCGGTCAGCCTCTGGCTGATGGCGCGCCTGTCGCGTGGCGCACTCCCGGGTTGTGGGGTCCTCCTGCTGGGCACTGTTTTTTGGAATGTGGGTGTCACCCTGGGTACCGGTGGCATTTTGGCCGGTTTCTCGACCTCCATGGCTTCTTTGGAAATGCCCGGTTTCGCCACTCCGCTTCTTTGGGTGGCCTATGCGTTGATCGCGGCTTGGTCGTTCGTGGTATTCCGTGCCGGGCGTTCACAACAACTGTTTGCCTCCCAATGGTATCTTTTTGTTGCCCTGCTCGCCTTCCCTTGGATTTACGCGATCGCCCAGGTCATGCTGGTGTTCGTTCCAGTTCGCGGAACCGTGCAATCGGTCATTCAAGCCTGGTTCGCGGGTAACCTCTTCTTGCTCTGGTTCGCCTCAATCGCTTTGGCCGCGATTTACTACTTCCTGCCAAAGCTGCTGCAAAAGCCCGTTTCCAGCTACTACCTCGCCTCCACCGGTTTTTGGTGGCTGGTGGTGTTTGGCAGCTGGGCGGGCATCGCTCGCCTGATCGGTGGTCCGGTTCCCGCTTGGGTGCAAACCTTCGGCGCCGCCGCCAGCTTCATGCTGCTCGTCCCGTTGTTCATTTTTGTGCTGAACTTCCTTGGCTCCTTTGCAGGGAATTGGTCTTCATTAAAAAACAGTTATCCGCTGCGCTTCATTGCCTTCGGTGTGTTTTCACTGCTGCTGGTGTTGTTGGCGTGGGTTGCCGGTGCACTCCACGGCTTCGCGGCCATCACCCAATTCACCTACTTCACCGCCGCTGAGGCTCAGCTCGGCTACTACGGGTTCTTTAGCATGGTGATCTTTGGTGCACTTTACGTCCTTGTGCCGCGTGTGTTTGCCACGGCCTGGGCCAACGACGCCTTGATCGGCGTGCACTTCGTCGCCTCAGCAATCGGCGTGACGTTGGTGGTCGGTTCACTGGCGGTCGGCGGCATTAATCAAGGTCTGCAACTCGCGGACGCCTCGGTTGCCTTCACCGCAGTCACCACCGGTACCCTTCCTTACCTTTTCTCGGCCAGCGTCGGTTGCGTACTGATCGCGATTGGCCAACTCGCCTTCGCTATCAACTTCTTCTGGACCCTAGCCAACGCGTCTGCCTGCTGTGTTAGCTCGGTCAAACAATTGCTGTCCGCACAACCGGAGGCCACCCGATGAACCGCGCTCCCTTTTTATTCCTCGGTATTTTCTTGGCCCTCGCCCTCTCTTTTGTCGGCTTGGTGCTAACAAACCAAATCAGCTACGGCGCCTTCGTGACTCATGTCGATGAAGGGGAAGGCAAGGCGTTCCCGTTGCAGGCCCCTGGTCTCGCCGCCCAAGGTAAACTGGTTTATCAAGACCTCGGCTGTGTCTCCTGCCACACTCAGCAAGTTCGCCGCGAAGGATTTGGTTCCGATATTGGTGAAAAGAGCCGCGGTTGGGGTGAGCGTCAGAGTGTGGCCCGTGACTACTTGCGTGAATCCCGCGTCCTGCTGGGTTCGCAACGCATCGGCCCAGATCTGCGCAACTTTGCCGCTCGCAAAAATGCCGATGGTACCGAGCACACAGCCGCCGCGCTTTATGCGTACCTTTACCACCCCCAAGCGGTGGTCAAAACGTCGAACATGCCAGCCTACGCTTACTTGTTCAAAACCCAGCCCATCATTGGCCAGGGTTCGGCCAAGGCCCTCAAGATTCCCGCCGCCGCCGGCTACGAAGTGGTGCCGACGGCGCGCGCTGAGGCGCTTGTCGCTTATCTGCTGAGCCTAAAGGATACCTACGCTTATCCCGAGACTAAGAACGTGTACACCGCTCCTGCGGCCGCTAAGACCCAACCCGCTAAGGAGTCCCATAAATGAGTGCTGATCAGAATCATAACCTCTCCTCCGGACCCGACGGAGCCAGTGACGAAAGCATCCAGCAGGTTCACGCCGAGTTGCTCAATAACAAGAGCGAGCCAGCTGAAGGCTTTAAGCTGATGCCGCTCTTCTTGCTCGGCTTCGTTTCCACGCTGATTTTCGTGACGTGCGTCTATGTGGTCCATTACCGCGCGGGTTTCAGCCCAATGGTGTACGACGAGCGCTTTGACCCGAAGACTGCAGCCGGTAGCGCTAGCAAGGAACTGACTCCTGAGCAAATAGTTGCTGCTGGTAAAAAGTCTTATCAGCAGGTTTGTGCCACGTGCCACCAAGTTTCGGGCATGGGTGTAGCCGGTGTTTATCCTCCCTTGGTCGACTCGGAGTGGGTTACCGGCAATGAAGAGCGTGTGGTGCGCGTGCTCCTGCATGGTCTTAATGGTAACATTGAGGTCCACGGCAAGACTTACAACGGTGCCATGCCTGCCTTCGGCAAGGTCCCCGGTGGTGGTTACAACTGGAACGAGGAGAAGATTTCCCAAGTACTCACCTACATCCGCCAAGAGTGGGGTAATAAAGCTGAACCGATCACCAAGGCCAAGGTCGCCGAGGTATTGGCCAAAGAGGCTTCCCGCGCCAAACCCTGGACTGCTCCGGAGTTAGAACCGTTTAAGTAAGAGGTTACTTACAGTTAAAAACCCGGTCATGATCGACCGGGTTTTTTTGTGCGTTTAGAAAAACGTTTTTGGGGTGACTCCTCGTGGTCATTCGAGCGACGAGTGGGGGCCAAATTAGTATTTAGAAAGCCACACTGCTTGGAACTTATGAGGTCTCGCTGGGGAGAAGTTATGCAAAGTTTACTTGCTAGTGGATATGAATTAGGGGGGGATTACAAAGGCTCGTGCCATTTCCATTTATGTCATACCTCAGTTCACTACCCCTAATTGCGGTTACTGGCGGCGCCGTCGCCAGTGCCGGTGAAAGTGCGATAAAACTCAGCCTCGCCTGGGTCGATTACCTCATCATTGGCGTTTATTTGTGAGCGGCGGCGCGAACACCGTCTATTTCTGGCGGTTACAAAATCACCTGTCGTAAAAGCCGATGACCGGCCCCGCCAGGGGCCGATCATCAGGCCCGGTCAGCTTGCAGGTTCGTCGGCCAGGCGGTCTTTCATGCGGTAGGATTTGCCCTCGATGACGACGGTCTGGGCCCGGTGCAGTAGGCGGTCCAGGATCGCCGCGGTGATGCCAGCGTCGTTGTTAAAGATCCCTGCCCAGTGTTTGTAGGCCTTGTTGGTGGTGACGATCAGCGAGCCGCGTTCGTAGCGTTGGCTGACGATCTGGAAGAGCAGGTCGGCCCCCGACTTGTCGAGCGGCAGGTAGCCGACCTCATCGAGCACGAGCACCGCAGGGGTCATGTAACGCTTCAACTCGGCTTGCAACCGGTGCAGGGACTGGGCGGTGACCAGGGCGTTGATCGCGTCCACCGCCGTCGTAAACAGCACCGTGTAGCCCGCCTGGCACGCCGCGTAGCCCAACGCGCTCGCGAGATGTGTCTTCCCAAGCCCCACACCACCGCAAAACACCGCGTTGGTGCGCTCCTTGACAAAGCCCAGTTCGAAGAGGTGCCGCACCTGCGCTTCGTTCAACTCCTTGGGCCAGTCCCACTGGAACTGGTCGACGGTTTTCTTGACCGGGAAGCGCGCTGCCTGGATGCGCCGCTCCAGCGCCCGGATCTGGCGGTCCTGGGTCTCGGCCTGCACCAGTCGGCGTAAAAATTCGGCGTGCGAACAGCGCGCCTTGGCCGCCTCGGCCGTGAGTTCGCCGTGGTGGCGCAGCAGGTAACCGAGTTTCAGGTACTTGAGTTGATCTTTTAATAAATCGGTTTTTTCGGGTTCTGTTTTCATTGGGTATAGGGGCTTAAATCCGGGGGACGCAGTTCGAGTTCCAGTGCGGCCAACGCGTCGGCGCGGGTGAGGTGGATCGGCCCGGCTTGCGGCAAGGCCCGCGCGCGTTGTTCGAGCAAGTTGAGGATGTAATCGCTGGAGTAGGCGCCGAGTTCATGGGCGCTTTCGATCGCCCGGCCGACTGCCTCCGTTCCATACAGGGCCACCAAACCCACGATAGTCGCCAGGTGGTGTCCCGCGTTGAGCCGGCGCTCCTCCAGCCCCCGTTGGTAGGCGGGTGCCGCCGGGCTCAGTTCCAAAAACCGTAGCCGCAGGCGCTGCCGCGCCCCCTGCCGTTTGCGCTCCTCGAGTTCGCGCACATGCTCGGGGTTTTCCACATCGGCGCGGCGGGCAAAACTGCGGGCATGCTCGGCCACCAGGGTGCGGTCCGCATAAAACCTCACCTGCGCCCCCTCGATCTGCGCGGTGAGTAGCGCCCCGGCAAACTTCGTGGGCACCGAGTAGCGGTTCGTTTCGATACTCACCCGGCACCGCCGCGACGCCCGCACGCTTAAGGTGCGCACCGCCGGACTGGCCACCGGGTTAAGCGGCAGGAGCGCAGCGCGCTCCTCGGGCAGCCGGTCCACCGGCCGGCCCTGGGTTTCAGCGTGAACGCGCACGTTGGCCACCGTTTCCAGCCACAAGCTGGCGGCCGGCCCCAGCTCGGTAAACCCGTTCATCTGCCGCCCGCCAAGGAAGCTTTTTTTCACGTAACCCACCGCGTTTTCCACCATGCCCTTGGACTGCGGATGCCCCGGCCCGCACGCTTTTATCGTAAACCCGTAGTGCCGGGCAAAGTCCAGGTACTGGGCGTTGTACACCGGGTCGGTCCCGGGCACATGCGAGAGGACGGCCGTCTTGCAGTTGTCCACCATCACCTCGCGCGGCACCCCGCCGAGTTTTTCAAAGGCGCGCCGGTGACAGCCCAGCCACCACTCCTGGCCCTGCCCGAGGGTAAATTCCACATGCAGGAACCGGCTGTACCCCAAAACCATGACGAAAAAACTTAAAGCCCGCCGGGTGCCGTCCACCTCCACCGCGCCAAAACTGCCCCAGTCCACCTGCGCGGTCTGGCCGGGGGCAAACTTGAGGGTAAGAAACGCCTCCAGGTTCCTCGGCCGCACCCGCCGCACGTAGTCTTTCAAAATTGAATACCCGCCCGTGTACCCCCGCTCGCGCACCTTTTGCCAGAGCTGCATGGCGGTGAACGGATGGGCCTCCAGCCAGCGCGCGATCGCCGGCTTGTGCACGTCGAGCTTGCTTGGCCTAGGCACCTGCGCGGCCTGGCTGCGCACGTACTTTTCCTGCGCCTGCCAGCGCCTCACCGTCTGCACGTGCAACTGGAGCGAGCGGGCGATTTGCGGCGCACTGTGACCGGCCGCCTCCGCCTGTTTTATCCGGCAATACAGTTCGTAATCGATCACGCGCCCACCTCCCGGCTCGGCGGCGGCGTTGCCGCCAGCGTGTGCGTTGGCCTGCCCCGGTCCAAGGAGAGCACCTGGTAAAGTGGCGCGGCGTAGGCGATCACCCCGGCCTCGATTAACTGCCGGCGCGCCTCGACCAGGCCGTCCTCGCTGAGCGTGAGCAGCCGGGCCAGGGTGCGCGTGGCGTAGTAACTCAGCCCGTCGGCGTCGCCCACGGTGACCAGGACCAGATAGAGGCCCCAGGCGGGGGCACTGGCCCGCCCCAGGTAATTGCCCCGCACCAGCCGGTGGTCCAGCCAGCTAAACTGGGCCGGCGTGCGCCGGAGTTGTTCGCGATCGATCGGTTGTTTTTGCATAATCGGGCGGCTGGACGTCGATGCCCAGGATCACCCGCCCCCGGGATTGCAGGTGTCGCAGCATGGGTTCGAGGTCCTCTTGTAACGTCACTCCGGCGAACTGCGCGATAAGCCCCACGAGCACAGGGTTTTGCGACTCCCATCTGTCTTGTAACGGCACGCAGGGATTCGGTAACGCCACCTCGGCGACCGGCTCGGCTTTAGGCTGGTGCACAACGGATTGCGTAGTTGGGATGTCTTGTAACGCCACCCGCCGTCGCGGCCCCCTCCGCCTTGAGTACCCCGGATTGGCCTTCCGCCACTCCTGCACCCGTTGGACATTTTCTGGGCCTTTCCAGTGGTCGAGGTTCTCCGGCTTCGCCAACCATTTGGCCTGACTGGCCGCCCGGCTCGCCCGTCGGCATCCCGGCTTCCCGCAGTAGCGCTGACGCTCGCGGTTATGCGCGTCGGGCAGAAAGAAATCGACACAGTGCAAACACTTGCGTGAACCGGTTGGATGCATCGCTGTGCATCCGCCAAGCGTCCCGCCGGTTCAATCTCCACCCATTCGCACCCCTCATATCCCCAGCCGGACAGGGAAGAAAACCCACCCACGGAAGAAGAGTATTACTCTTTTTAAGGGGAAGAAGATCCACCGAAGAAGAAGTGCATTCCTAACCGCCAGAAATAGACGCTTTCCCGCTCGCCGCTCACAGTTTATTTTGCCTTTGTCGTGGGCATCGGCTGGATGCTGAAAAAACACTTAAAAACGAGCTCCGACTTTTTTGAGTCAGGCCGCACCCTCCCTGCGTGGATTTGCGCTTTGGGGTTTATTGGGGCCAACCTCGGTGCTCAGGAGGTCATGGGCATGGCGGCCTCGGGAGCCAAATATGGTATCGCAACCAGCCATTTTTATTGGATCGGCGCGATTCCAGCCATGGTTTTCGTGGGTATCTTTATGATGCCGTTCTACTACGGTTCCAAAGCCCGTTCGGTTCCTGAATACCTGAAACTACGCTTCGACGAAAAGACCCGCGGCCTCAATGCTGTTTCCTTCGCCTTGATGACGGTCTTCTCCTCAGGCATTTCGATGCACGCCTTGGCCTCGTTGCTCTCCGCCATTCTCGGCTGGAACTACGACATGTGCATCATCATCTCCGGCTTGGTCGTGTTGGTGTACATCTACACCGGCGGTCTTACCTCGGCGATCTACAACGAAGTCCTCCAGTTCTTCCTGATCGTGCTCGGCTTCCTCCCCTTGGTTCTCATCGGCCTCAAGGACATCGGTGGTTGGGATGGTCTTATGCATAACCTCGGCCTGCACTCGCAGGCTCAGGGTATGCCCGGCGCTTGGTCGCAGTCGTGGCAGCACATGGGACACGCCGCCGATAACCCCATGGGTATCGAGTGGTTCGGCTTAATGATGGGCCTCGGTTTTGTGCTATCGTTCGGTTACTGGTGCACCGACTTCCTCGTGATTCAGCGCGCTATGGCGGCAAAGGACATGAACGCCGCCCGCCTCACGCCGATCATCGCCGCGATCCCTAAGATGGTGTTCCCCGCCCTGGTGATTCTCCCCGGCATGATCTGCATCGCTCTGATGCAAAAACACACCGGCGATATCGTCCTGCCAGCCGCCGCCGACGGTACGCCCGACTTCAACATGGTCGTTCCCACCCTGTTGGCTAAGTACTTCCCCAACGGCATGCTCGGCATCGGCCTCACCGCTCTGATGGCTTCCTTCATGTCGGGCATGGCCGGTAACGTCACTGCGTTTAACACGGTCTTCACCTACGACATCTACCAAAGCTATATTAACAAAAAAGCCTCCGACGAGCATCTGGTCAAAGTCGGCAAAATGACCACCATCGTCGGCCTTCTGGTGAGCGCCTTGGCCGCTTATTCCGCGCGTGAGTTCAACAACATCATGGACATGCTCCAGTTGGTGTTCGGCTTTGTTAACGCTCCTCTGTTTGCAGTGTTCCTTTTGGGTATGTTCTGGCGCCGCAGCACCGGCCACGGTGCCTTCTTCGGCTTGGTCACGGGCACCCTCACCGCCCTGGTGTTCAACGGTCTCACGCTCCCCGTGGGCAGTGCTACCGGCATCAAGGGCGGCTGGATTTCGGTTCAGTACACCTTTGCCAGCTCGATGGCGCAGAGCTTCTGGATGGCGATCTTCGCCTTCACCGGTTGCTTCCTCGGTACGTTGCTCATCTCGCTCGTCACGAAACCCAATCGCACTCACGACGAATTGCGCGGCTTGGTTTATTCGCTAACGGACAAGCCCAAGTCCGAGGCCCGCTCTTGGTACGCCCGTCCCGCCGTGCTCGGCACGATCGTGCTCGGTTGCACCCTGATCCTTAACATCATCTTCTGGTAAACCCCTAAACTATATTTACATGCAACTCGACGTACGCGTTCCCATGGGCTGGCTCTTTTTAGTGCTTGGCCTGATCCTACTCGGCTACGGTTTGATTCCGAATGAGGCCATGTATGCCAAACATTCGCTCGGTGAAAACGTGAACCTTCACTGGGGCGGGATTTTCGCCGCCTTCGGCGGCATCACCCTGCTCATCGCCCGTAAGGCCAAAGAATAAGCCCGCTCGGGGCGGCCCTAGGTCGCTCTTTTCTGTACAGCAAAACGCCGGCACCCTTTTCGGGGTGTCGGCGTTTTGTTGTCCGCTCCGCTCGACTGGCCGCGTTTTACCGGAACAGGTTGTACTTCAAAATCGCGTAGAGCGCGCGCACGCCGTCGCGCCAGCCGATCTTTTTACCTTCTTTATAGGTGCGTCCGTAATAGCTGATGCCGACTTCGTATATCACCACATCCAGTTTGGCCACCTTGGCGGTGATCTCCGGCTCAAAACCAAAGCGGTTTTCCTCGATTTGAATCTGCTGGATAACCCCGCGCTTGAACACCTTATAACAGGTTTCCATGTCGGTGAGGTTAAGGTTGGTGCACATGTTGGAGAGCAGGGTGAGGAACTTGTTGCCCACCATGTGCCAGAAATAAACCACGCGGTGCGCCTCTCCACCCGCGAAGCGCGAGCCGAACACCACGTCGGCCTGTCCGCGTTCGATCGGGGCGAGCAGTTTGGGGTATTCGTTCGGATCGTATTCGAGGTCGGCGTCTTGAATGATCACCACGTCACCCGTCACGGCGGCGAAACCCGTGCGCAGGGCTGCGCCTTTGCCTTGGTTGACCTCGTGATAAATGATCTTGGCCACCAGGGGCGCAATTTCGGTGCGCAGCAGCTCGCGGGTGCCGTCCCGCGAACAATCGTCCACGATGATGATTTCCTTGTCGGCAACCGGGGCGGCACGCACGCGGTCCACAATAGACCGGATGGTGCCGACTTCGTTGTAACAGGGGATGACGATGGAGAGTTTCATGCGTGAATTTGAGTGGCTCCGACAGGTCTGCCGGTTGAGCGGCGAGCGTCGAGGTGTGTTTACCTGAGACAGGAGTGTCGGCTGCACGCGGTAAAGCACAGACCTAAATGTCCGCGTAAAGCGTCTCGCGAACAGGCGAGGAGTTACAATGGCACGGCTGGCTTGACGGTGTTTGGCGGTGGCGGGCAGGGTAGGCGGACATGAAACGTCTCCTCACGGCCCCTCGCTGGCTGCTGCTCACCGCCTTTGCCGTGAGTGGAGTGGCTGCGTGCGCGTTAATTTACTGGGCGTTGCAAACCGAGGGTTTCCAACTGCGTCCGGCGCTCGACGCGGTGTTGGTCTGGCTGCGCGGCTTGGGCCCGTTGGCGTTTTTTACTCTGATGGCCCTTTTGCCGTCGGTGGGCGCGCCGCTGTCGATTTTCACCCTGATTGCCGGCCCGGTTTTTGCCCCGACGCTGGGTTTGCCGCTGGTCATGGCGCTGTCCTTGGTGAGCCTAGCCGTGAATATCATCCTGACTTACGCCTTGGCCCGCTGGATGTTGCGGCCGTGGATCGCCCGCCTGTTTGCGTGGCAGGGGCTTAAAATCCCCGTGGTCGCCCCGGAGGATCAAGCCAGCCTGGTGCTGCTGGTGCGGGTCGCCCCGGGCACGCCGTTTATGCTCCAGAGTTATTTGTTGGGCGCGGCCGGCATCCCGTTTGTGCCGTACTTGATCATCTCTTGGGTGGTGAACGCGCTGCAGGTTTGCCCGTTCATTTACTTCGGCGATGAACTCATGCAGGGACAGGCGAAGGGCGCGTTGTTCGCGTTGAGCCTGATGGTGGCGCTCGCCGTCGGCGCACGTTTCTTGTGCCGTTACCTTCAGCGTAAAAAGGCCGCGGCCGCCTCATCTGTATGAACAACGATTTGGAAAACCAAGAAAGCGCAACGCGGGTGGTGAGCGTCAGCGAGTTCACGCGGCGGGTGAAGGCCGTGCTCGAGTCGCAGGTGCGCCCCAGTTGGGTGCGCGGCGAGGTGTCCAACTTGCGCGTCCAGGCCAGCGGGCATGTGTATTTTTCGCTCAAGGACGCCGGTGCCCAGCTCTCGGCGGTGATGTTTCGCGGCGACGCGGCCCGGCAGGACGTAAAACTGCGCGACGGCGTGCAGGTGCTCGTTTACGGGGAAATCTCGGTCTACGAGGCGCGGGGTAACTACCAGTTGATTGTGCGCGCGGTGATCGAGGACGGGGTGGGGCGCCTGCAACGCGAGTTCGAGGCGCTCAAGCGCCGGCTCGCCGAGGAGGGCCTGTTCGCGGCGGAGAACAAAATCGCGATTCCCCCCATGCCGCGCACGGTGGGTTTTATCACCTCGCCGACCGGCGCGGCGGTGCAGGATTTTGTGCGAATTCTAATCCGGCGCGGGTGGCGCGGACAGGTCGTGGTGTTGCCCGCCAAAGTGCAGGGTGAGGGGGCGGCGGCAGAGCTGGTCGAGATGCTCCGCGTGGCGTGCGATCCGGCGGAGTGCGGCGTCGTGTTTGACCTGCTGGTGATTGGGCGCGGCGGCGGCTCGCTGGAGGACTTGTGGGCGTTCAACGAAGAGCCGCTGGTGCGCGCGGTGGCGGCATGTCCGCTGCCGATTATCTCGGCGGTGGGGCACGAGATCGATTTTACCCTGTGCGACTTTGCGGCCGACGTACGCGTCGAAACGCCCAGCGCGGCGGCCGAGTTGATTTCGAGTGGATTTGTGGCGGCGGCGGAGCGCGTCGAGCGGGCGGCGGAGGATTTGAATCATCACGTCGGCACCGCATTGGAGACGGCGGGTGAGCGGCTCGACCACGCCCGTTCGCGGCTGCGGTTGCTCGCCCCCTCGGCGCAGATCGAGCGTGGTTATCTGCGTCTGGACGACCTGAGCAACCGTTTGGCGGCGGCGCTGGCGCGGTCGGTGCAGGACCACCGTCAGCGCTTGAGCGAAGTGGCTTCGTTGTTGCGGGAACGCTCGCCGCAGCGGCGCGTGGAGTCGGAATCGCAGCGCTTGCTGGCGCTCTGGAAACGGTTGCAAGCGGCCAGTCCGGCCTCGGTGCTGAACCGTGGTTTTGTGATTATGCGCGATGTCGACGGGAAGCCGGTGCAGAAAAAAGCCGCGGTCCAGAAGGGCCAGCGGCTGGCGGCCGAGTTCGCCGACGGCATGCTGCCGGTGACCGCGCAGTGACAACACCTTCCGCCCGTAGCGCAGGCTTCTAGCCTGCATCTGGAGTTTGGCCCCTGACTAGTCGAACGCAGATCAGCCGAATCCTTGAGCTCACGCTCAAGGCCACACTCTTCGCGAACACACTCCTTGTGGCCTTGAGCGTGAGCTCAAGGATTCGGCGCACCGCAGCCAGAAAAAACACCTCGTGCTCACGCACGAAGCCACACCGAGCCAAAGCCACCCAGGCAAAGGCACACTCCAGGCCGCACCCGCCCGAACGTGGCCTTGAGCGTGAGCTCAAGGTCTGGAGTTTGGCCTCTGACTAGTTGGCCCGGAGAAGGCCGTAGAGATAAATGGGGCGTCGGGCCCATGGGAAAAAGCGTGGCCATGAACGATGGTGTCGGACCATGAGCACCACCACCAAAGTTCAGCGCATCATCCGCAAAAACAGTGAGCAGTGGTATGTGACATTACCCGCTTCCATCGCCCAGACGATGGGGTTCGCCAAGTCGGAGGCCGTCGAGTGGACCGTCACCGACGCGCATCATTTGGTCCTCTCACGCAGTCTGGTCGCGCCCGTTATGCCGGTCACGCCCGAGCTGGTGGACGTAGGCGTTAAAAAAAAGTCCAGTTGGGTTTATCCGATCGGCTGGGACGACTTATGAAACGGGCTTGTGCTGCGGCTTGCGCCGCCCCCGAGTGCGCCCGGAGACTGCAGGGGCATCTCATGGCGGCACTGGTTTCACCGTGCCGGGGGACTCTTACCAACCTGATTTGTCTGTGCGGGCGTGCCCAGCAGGACTGGACGGCCGACTACCGGTTGTATTCGCGTGACCGGGTGAAGCCGGCGGGGCTTTTCCGCACGGTCCTCCATGAGCTTGAGGTAAACCTGCCGGCGCTTACCCCGTTGGTGGCCGCCATCGATGACACCCTGGTACGCAAAACCGGGGTCAAGATCGACGGCGTCGGCTGGAAACGCGATCCGCTCGGCCCCGCGTTCCAAACCAACCTGGTGCGCGGCCAGCGCTATGTGCAACTCTCTGCGGCCTGGCCTGGTTCCGACGGACACGCCCGGATGATTCCGGTGGATTTCACCCACGCGCCGACGCCGCCAAAGCCGGGTAAAAAAGCCACTACCGACGAGGTTCAGCAGTACACGGAGAAGAAAAAACAGCAGCGGCTTAATGTCGTCGCGCTCGCCCGCATCCAGCAGCTTCGCCAGGCGCTGCCAGACACGCGCAAACTGGTGGTCGCCGGCGATGGCAGTTACACCAATGCGGTCGTACTCAAGGGCCTGCCCGCCAAGACCGTTTATATCGGCCGGATCCGCCGGGACGCCGTGCTCAACGCCCTGCCTGGACCACCCGCGGCCACCGGTCGCCCGCCGGTCTATGGCGCGCCGGTCCAGACCCCGGAAGAGCTGCGCACCGACGACACCGTGGCCTGGCAAAGCGTCGAGGCTTATGCGGCCGGAAAAAAGCACACCTTTAAAATCAAGACCCTCGGGCCGGTGCTGTGGCGTAAAGCCGGGGCGACGCTCCCGTTGCAAGTCATGGTGATCGCCCCGGTGGGCTACCGATTGCGCGCAGGCTCGAAGCTGCTCTATCGCCAGCCTGCCTTCTTGGTTTGCACCGACCCGGATATGCCCGTGGGTGACCAACTCCAGTATTACCTCTGGCGTTGGGGCATCGAGGGAAACTTCCGGGATGAGAAAACCCTGATCGGCACCGGCCAGGCACAACTGCGCACCGCCGCCTCCAACCGCAACCAACCCGCCGCCACCGTCGCCGCCTATGCGCTGTTGTTAATCGCCGCCCTGCTCTTCGGCGATCCTGCGGGGCAAACCCCTGATCCGCCGCCGCATCTTCGCCCGCCCAAATGGCGCACGCACTCTTCGGGCGCCTCGCCTGCGACCAGTTCCACGGGGGACCTCTTGCGCACCCTGCGCAGCGAATGCTGGGCCGACCAGATCGCCCCAGAGAGTTTCTCCGACTTCACGTCGACCGACCCTCCCTCCACGAACTCATCAAAAGCGCCACCCTTCTTGGCTGAAGCACTCTTCCGCGCTGCGTAACCGGGCCTCCGGCCGCTTCGCATCCACCTGCTTTTGGGGCCAAACTCCAGGCCTTGAGCGTGAGCTCAAGGTCTGGAGTTTGGCCGTTTAACTCGTGCCAAGAACCACACAGGTGCGGCGCATCATGTATGGCGATCTGAGCTGATCACTCCGGAGAGTTTCGCAGACTTCGCAACAGCCACCCGCACGTCAACGAACGCATCGAAACCCATGCCGTTGCTACCTGCGGTAAGCTTCTACCTTAGCTGGGGGGACGGATCTCAACTCGTTTTGGGGCCAAACTCCAGGCGCAGGCTTCTAGCCTGCATCTGAGCAGACTGGAAGTCTGCGCTACTTCAGTCGAACGCCACTGCGCGCTCAGCCCAATTTGCGCTGAAATAACGCCACCGTCATGCCCAGGGTCAGGTGGGCGAGTTGGGCGTCATAACGCAGGCCTTCGTCGCGCAGGAAGGCGTGCGCGCCATTGAACTCATGCCAGGTGAAATTCGTTTTTGCGGCCGTGAGAGCGGCGTAGATCTTGGCGCGGCCCTCGCCGGGGATATGCGGATCTTGACGGCCCCAGATCATCAGTAACTCGCCCTGAATTTCGCAAATGCGCGAAAGCGTGTCGTCGGCCTTTCCCAACCCCAATGTGCCGTTGTGGATATCGGTGGCGTAAAAACACGCGGTCGCATCCACCTCGGCACGCATCGCCGCGCGGAATGCAAGGTGGCCACCTAGGCAGATGCCCAGCGCACCGACGCGCCCGTTGCCTGCGGGGTGTTTTTTGAGGAATTTAACGGCCGCGCGGGCGTCGTCGTCGTAGCTGGCCAACTCCTTGGCGTATTTAAGCTCGTTACCCTTGTCGGCGCCGGGTTGGTCGTAGGCGAGCACCGTGCCCGAAGGCAGGAACTCATGGTAAACCTCGGGCACGGCGACGACGAAGCCGTGGCCGGCGAGAAAGGCTGCGGTGCGGTGGATGGGGGCGGTGATTTGGAAAATCTCCGAGTAAAGCACGATGCCGGGGTGTTGGCCTTCGCCGGTGGGGCGGAAAACCAGCGTGCGCATGGGGCCTTGAGATGTGGAAAGTTCAACGACTTCAGGTTCGCGAATGGTCATGTGGGATGGAGTGCTCGCAGCGGAACAGGCCGCACGGCGTTTGGCAACAGGCCGCCGCGCCCCACGCTCCACGCCCCACCTCCTACGCCCCATGCGGCTTGTGGATTGTCATGGGGGCGAAACCCTCCCACGTTGCCCGACCTCTTCCATGCGCATCGGCATTGCCCAGCTTAATCCCACCGTCGGTGACCTTGTCGGCAATCGGCGGCTCATCCTCGAAGCCTACCACACCCTCGTCGCCCAAGGTGCCGAATTGGTCGTCTATCCCGAGCTCGTCATCTGCGGCTACCCGCCCCGCGACCTTTTGCTGAAACGCCGCTTTGTGTCCGATGTCGAAACCACGCTCACCGAGATTGCCGCCGTCATCGGTGAAGTCCCCGCGCTCATCGGCACCGTCGAGGCCAATTCCGCCGCCGCCGGCCGTCGCTGCTACAACTCCGCGGCGTTTTGCCAAAACGGCCGCGTCGTTTCTCTTGCGCGCAAGTGCCTGCTGCCCACCTATGACGTGTTCGACGAGGACCGCTACTTCGAGCCCTCACCCGCGCCGCCTTCGGTCATCATCGTGCAGGGTAAAAAAATCGGTATCACCCTCTGTGAGGACATTTGGACGCATCCCGAACTCGCGCCGAGCAACCGCTACCGCTTTCAGCCGGTTAACTGGCTCGCCGACCAGCAGCTCGATCTGATGGTTAATCTTTCCGCTAGTCCGTGGCATCACGGCAAAGGCTACCTGCGTGACCAGCTCATCACCGATGCCGCCCTCCATCTCGGTTGCCCGGTGGTTTACGTCAACGCCGTGGGCGGCAACGACGAACTGGTTTTCGACGGCCGCAGCCTGGTGAGCGACGCCACTGGCCGGATCACCGCCCGCCTGCCGGCCTTCGCCATCGAAAATCGCGTCGTCGACACGACCGCCACGCTCGCCGCTTCGCCAGGCCAGTCCGCCGCCGTCGGTTGCGCCCCGGTTGCGCAGCCCACTTCGCCGATGGCCGACATCCATGCCGCCCTCGTGCTCGGCCTGCGCGACTACGCCCACAAGAGCGGGTTTAAGAAGGCGCTCATCGCGCTCTCCGGCGGCATCGATTCCGCCCTCGTCGCCGAACTGGCGGTCGCCGCGCTGGGGGCGGACAACGTCATGGGCGTTTCCCTACCTTCGGCGATTTCCTCGGATCACTCCAAGAACGACGCCCGCGATTTGGCCCGCAATCTGGGCATCCGTTTTGAAATCATCGCGATCGCCGACACCGTGGCGGCGGCTGAAGCGGCGCTCGGCCCGGTCTTCGCCGGTCGCGCCCCGGATGTGACCGAAGAAAACATCCAAGCCCGAGTGCGTGGCGTGTTGATGATGGCGCTCTCGAACAAGTTTGGCGCGCTGCTGCTCACGACCGGAAACAAGAGCGAAGTAGCGGTGGGGTATTGCACGCTTTACGGCGACATGTGCGGCGGGTTGGCGGTGATCAGCGACGTTTATAAAACCCAGGTCTACGAGCTGTGCCGCTGGATCAACCGCGAGCGCATTGTTATCCCGGTGAGCACGATTGAAAAGCCACCCAGCGCCGAGTTGCGCCCCGGCCAAGTCGATCAGGACAGCCTGCCGCCGTACGACATGCTGGACGCGATTTTGCAGGGCTACGTGGAAGCCGGCCAATCGCGCCGCGATTTGGTTGCGCAAGGCTTTGCCGAGGCGGTGGTGAACGACATCGTGCGCAAAGTGGATTTGAATGAGTACAAGCGGAAGCAAGCCGCCCCCGGTTTGAAGATCACCCCGCTGGCCTTCGGCGTCGGTCGTCGCATCCCCATCGTGCAAAAGTACGTGAGCTGAAGCGCGGCATGAACCACGGATTTTCTACCGCTAATTTACGCTAATGAACGCTAATTCAGCCCAGCCCTTCGCTCAGTTGGGCTACGACCTCATGGCGGCGGCCTTCGAGGTTTACAACGACCTCGGCGGAGGGCTTTGCGAAGAAATTTACCAAGAAAGCCTAGAGCGGGAACTCGCGGCTCGTCGGATGGCGTTTACCGCGCAGCCCGAGCTGACGGTGTTTTATAAAGGCGCCCCCCTCAATAAACGCCTCAAGCCCGATCTCATTGTCGCAGGCGAAATCGTAGTGGAATTGAAGGCGGTAAAAGCGCTGGTTGAGGAGCATGAATCCCAGCTCATCAACTACCTTCGCGTCACCCGAAAACCGGTCGGTTATCTGATTAACTTTGCAGCCTTTCCCAAACTCCAATGGAAGCGCTACGCCAACACCCGTCATCATTCCCTCTGAATTAGCGCCCCTTAGCGCCGATTAGCGGTAAAAAATTCCGCCCCGCCGCGTCCTCTAACCTTTCCGTCATTAGTGCCCATTAGTGTCCATTAGTGGTTAAAAACATGTCTTCCTCCTCCTCTTCCTCCCTCGTCTCCGACGCCCTTTTCGCTCGCGCGCTTCAGCTCATCCCTGGCGGCGTCAATTCGCCGGTCCGCGCCTTCCGCTCGGTCGGCGGCGCGCCGTTTTTTACGAAGTCCGCCCAGGGCGCGACGCTCACCACCGCCGACGGCCGCGAACTGATCGACTTCGTCTGCACCTGGGGCCCGGCCATCCACGGCCACAACCACCCCGCCATCAAAGCCGCCATCGCCGCCGCCCTCGACCACGGCACCTCCTTCGGCACTCCGAATCCCTACGAGGTGGAAATGGCTGAGCTGATCGTGCGCTTCGTCCCCTCGATTAAAAAAGTCCGCATGACCAGCAGCGGCACCGAGGCCACCATGTCGGCCATCCGCCTCGCCCGCGGCTTCACCCAGCGCGATAAGATCATCAAATTCTCCGGCTGTTACCACGGCCACTCCGACTCGCTGTTAATCAAAGCCGGCTCCGGCGCCCTCACGCACGGCCACCCCGACAGCGCCGGCATCCCTGCCTCCTTCGCCCGCGAAACCATCGTTTTACCCTACAACGACCGCGCCGCCCTCGACGCCTGCTTCGCCGCCAATCCCGGCCAAATCGCCGGCGTCATCATCGAGCCGTACTGCGGCAACGTCGGCTTCATCATGCCCGACGCCGGCTACCTCGCCTACGTGCGCGAAATCACCGCCCAACACGGCACCGTGCTCATCTTCGACGAAGTCATGACTGGCTTCCGCATCGCCAAGGGCGGCGTGCAGGAGCGCGAAAGCATCACTCCCGACCTCACGTGTTTGGGCAAAATCATCGGCGGCGGTCTGCCGGTGGGCGCTTTCGGCGGACGCGCCGACATCATGGATTACCTCGCGCCGCTTGGGCCCGTTTACCAGGCCGGCACGCTCAGCGGTAACCCGCTCGCCATGGCCGCCGGTATCGCCTCGCTGCGTTTGCTCGAAGAACTCAACCCGTACCCGCGCCTCGACCAACTCGGCCGCCAGCTCTGCGCGGCGGTGGCCGATGCCGCCAAGGCCAAAGGCATCGCGGTGCAAACGCCCCAGTGTGGCTCGATGTTCAGCTTCTTTTTCACCCCCACGGCGGTGCGCGACTACGACACGGCGCTCACCGGCGACGCCAAACTCTTCGCTCGCTTCTTTCGGGGCGCGCTGGAGCGCGGGGTTTATCTGGCGCCCAGCGCGTATGAAGCCGGGTTTATCAGCACGGCGCACGACGGCGCGGCCATCGACCGCGCCTGCGAGGTACTCAGCGGAGTCATTCGCGAGCTGTAATACGCATTCGCGATCAAGATGAGGCAAATTGGCCGGGGACGGCCAACGCTGCTACACGGGATCGAAAATGTAGGGTTGGCCGTCCCCGGCCAATTCAGCGCCCCTTGGCGACAAACTGGTGTAAGGCGCACGCTGTTTGTCTTCACCGGAAGGCGCACGTCGGTCGGGGGTTCGGGCGGAAAGTGCCAGGGGCACGATTAAGAACAGCAGGACAAGCAGGAGGGCGCACCGCAGGGCACGCCAAAAGAGCGGAAGCAGTGTGTACGTTTGCATGGTGGGGTGGGGCAGGCCGCACCATAGCCCATCTCGGCAACGGCCGGGAGCCGTTCGCTAATTATGAGTTGGCTTAATGCCCGCCCCACGCCGCGCTGGGGACTTTGCGCCACGCCGGTTTCCACGCCCCAAAAAAACACACGCATTCGTAGCGCCTCCAGCTTGATACAACCGATAGACGCGGGCTTTTTGCCAAAGGGCGCGCAGTCGGCCACTGTGGTCTTCTGTCACAGTGACGGCTCCCTATGAATCACTTACCCTTCGACTCGGGACTGTCCTCAATCGGCGGTCCGATTTGGCAACGGGGCACCGCGCTCCTGACCAACTCGCTCCTCAATAAAGGCACCGCTTTCACCGAGCGCGAACGTGACGCCCTCGGCCTGCGCGGCCTGCTGCCGCCGCGCGTTTTCACCCTCGACGAACAAGTCGCCCGCGTGCTCGCCAACGTGCGCCGCAAGGATAACGCCCTCGAGAAGTACATCTTCCTCACCACTCTGCAAAATCGTAACGAGACGCTCTTTTACCGCGTCATGCAGGACCACGCCGAGGAGATGATTCCGATCATTTACACGCCCACGGTCGGCCAGGCCTGCCTTGAATATGGCGCCATTTTCCGCCGTCCGCGTGGCTTGTTCATCAGCATCGATGAACGCGGCCGTATCGCTGAAATCCTGCGCCACTGGCCACTGACCGACGTGCGTATGATCGTGGTCACCGACGGCGAACGTATCCTCGGCCTTGGCGATCTAGGCGCGCTCGGCATGGGTATCCCAGTCGGTAAACTCGCGCTCTACACCGCCTGCGCCGGCCTGCACCCAGCCTATGGCCTGCCCATCACGCTCGATGTCGGCACGGACAACGCCGCGCTGCGTGAAGATCCCTCCTACCTCGGCCTTACGCAACCGCGCGTGCGTGGCGACGCCTACGACGAGTTTATCGCCGAGTTTGTCGAGGCCGTGCGCTCGGTTTTCCCCCGCGCCCTGCTGCAATGGGAGGACTTCGGTAACACCAACGCATTCCGGCTGCTCAATGACAACCGCTCAACGCTTTGCAGCTTCAATGACGACATCCAGGGCACCGCCGCCGTCGCTGTTGCCGGCTTGCTCGGTGCCCTGCGCGAAATCGGCGGCACCTTGGCCGATCAGCGCCTGCTCTTCCTTGGCGCCGGTGAAGCGGGCACCGGGATAGCCGACCTCTTCGTCGCTGCCGCCACCGCCGAAGGCATGGCGGAGGCCGATGCCCGCGCGCGCTGCTGGTTCGTGGATTCCGAAGGACTGGTCGTGCAAAACCGCCCTGGCCGCAAACTCGCGCACCATAAGTTGCCCTACGCCCACGTCCACGCCCCGCTGCGCACGCTCGCCGAAGCCGTCGAGGCCATTAAGCCCACCATGCTCGTTGGCGTCTCGGGTCAGCCCGCGACCTTCACCCCGGCGATCCTGCGGCGCATGGCCGAGATCAATAAACGCCCGGTCATCTTCGCGCTTTCCAACCCCACCAGCCAAGCCGAGTGCACCGCCGAGGCTGCTTATCGCGAGACCGACGGACGAGTGCTCTTCGCCAGCGGCAGTCCCTTTGCCCCCGTCATCCTCAACGGCCGCACCTACACCCCCGGCCAAGGTAACAACGTCTACATTTTCCCCGGTGTTGGCTTCGGTGCCCTCGCCTGCGGGGCCAAAGAGGTCACGGACGCCATGTTCCTTGCTGCCGCCCGCCGGCTGGCCGAGTTGGTCACCCCGGCGGACTTGGCGGTTGGCCGGATTTATCCGGCGCTTACCCGGTTGCGCGAAGTTTCGCTCGAGCTGGCGATTGCGGTGGTCGCCGAGGCGCGCAAGGCCGGCCTGGCCACGATCGATTTGCCGGAAGATCCCCGCGAGGCGCTGATCGCCAGCCGCTTTGAGGCGGTCTACCGCGACTACGTTTAACCGGCGTAGCAGCGACCGAAAAGTAGCGCAGACTTCCAGTCTGCCTCCGGGGCTTGGCTGGCAGGCTCGGAGCAGACTGGAAGTCTGCGCTACTTGTTCTACCGAAAACAGACGACACGGAGGTCGTCCCTCGTGTGCCCGGCATGGGCGTGAACTAAACATATGAAACGAAATGTTCGGGAGAAGTGACAACAACCGTAGCCAAGACCAAGGCGGGAGCCGCGAGGCACTCAGCACGAAAGGCGCGTGGGCGATCGCCCGGCACTGGGTGATGACGAGTGCGCTGAAGAACAAGACGCTGAAACGCTATGGGTTTACCCTGCCGTGGGAAACGGCGACGACATAGGTCGTCCTCCGACTCAACCGCCGGATGCGGAAAACCGCACGTCCGGTGGTGTGGAAGGCTCACGGGGCGCAATCCCCGTGAGCCCATCCGATCTTAAACAATGATCTTAAGTATGCGCCCTAACATTTTAATTGGGCGCACCTTGATCGTGGAGTCGCTCAAGCGGCGTTTCGGGACGTGTCGGGCTGGTTAAACAGCCGGAAGGACTCGGATTTGAGCGACGGGGTCACGATGATTTCAGAGTTGTGCTCTGAGGTGTAGGGCGTGCCGTCGGCCTCGGGGCCGTGCATTTCCTCGTCCACCTTACGGGCCATGGCGGCCAGCGCATTTACAATGGCCTGTTGATCAGCCTCGGAGAGCCAGGCGGAAATCGCCTGTTGGGCTTTGGCGGGAATGCCGGAGAGATCGAGGGTGACTTTGGTTTCGGGGGTCAGCCGGAGGCTGCGCTGGTGTTCACGGTGGAATTCCGAGGGGGTTGGGTGTTCATCGTTCATGGTGGGGTGGGGGGGGGGGGGGGGGATTTGGGGGCATTAGGGGGAGGACTAGGGGGGAGGGGCGGTCTCCCGGGGGCGCCATTTCTTGCTGAGTCCATATATCGGTAATCTGTGCTTATTCTTTAGTGAAAACGCCCTACTATGTAAAAAAATCATAAATAATTCCTGTTAGGTGTTGATTTACAGGTTATTGAAATTTGAAAAAAATTAACACCGAAAGCGGGCGAATGCGCGATGAAGCCGCACCCGAAAAAAGCGTAAAAATGGCGGGCTGATTTGTTATCCGATCGGGGGCAGGCGGTTGCTTGAATTTCGCCGGTTTTTTGAGGGAGTTATCGGCGTGAGGGGGAGCGGGCTGGGCTTCAGGTTACGCAGGGGCTGCGCAGCGCGTTCGATTGCCGAAAGTGGCCTTGAGCGTGAGCTCAGGGTGAAAAGCCCCCTTGCGCTCACGCGCAAGGCCTGGAGTTTGGCCCCAAAACGAGTTGAGATCCGCCCCCCCCCCAGCTAAGGTAGAATCGTACCGCAGGTACCAACGGCATGGGTTTCGATGAGTTCGTTGACGTGAGGGTGGCTGTTGCGAAGTCTGCGAAACTCTCCGGAGTGATCAGCTCAGATCGCCATACATGATGCGCAGCACCTGTATGGTTCTTGGCACGAGTTAAACGGCCAAACCCCAGACCTTGAGCTCACGCTCAAGGCCACAAGGAGTGTGTTCGCGAATCATGTGGCCTTGAGCGTGAGCTCAAGGATTCGGCTGATCTGCGTTCGACTAGTCAGGGGCCAAACTCCAGCCCTTGCGCTTACGCGCAAGGCCACGGGGAGCGGGGCAGCCGGAGGGGGCTGTGAGCGTGAGCTCGTTTTTGCAGGATGTGAGTCGTTTTCCTTCTCGCGAAAAAATTTTTACTAAACCCTGTCCAAAATGTGTCGATGAGTCAGGGAGCGCGCAGCTCTACCCCCTTGTCCCTTTTTTGGTATGACGTCACCCCCCCAAACCACCCAAAATGTCGGTCCTTATACCCGCGAAGAAATCCGCGGCCGGATCGAACATTGCCCTAAGCTGGCGTCCTTGCAGGTCATTAACAACAAATTGGCCAGCTTGGTGAAATCCGACAAGAGCGGCAACGCGGAGATCGCCGCCCTCATCCGCCACGACCCGTCGTTGACCGCCCGGCTGCTGCGTATGGTCAACAGCGTGTATTTCGGCCTGAGCGCTAAGGTGAACAATATCGACGAGGCAGTGCTTTATTTGGGCCTGCGCCAAATCCGCGAGTTGTCCATGGCCACCCCGGTAATCGAGGACATGGCGAAACTCAGCCCGACGTCTATCCAGTTGCCCTGGCGTGAAATGTGGCAGCATTCCATCGGTACGGCGATCATGACGCGCGACGTGCTGGCGACGACCAATCTGTTGGTGGACGACGACACCGACTATATCGTCGGGCTGTTGCACAATGTGGGCAAAGTGGTGCTGGCCACCGCTTGGTCCAAGGAATTTGCGGTGGTGGCGGCCGGCGACCACGCCGATGCCGAGGCCGTCTGTGCGGCCGAGCGCGAAGCCATCGGCTGGGACCATGCGGAAATCGGCGCCTATTACTTGGAGCGCCACCAGCTCGCACCCGAGATCGTGGAAGCGGTGCGCTTTCACGCCAATCCACAGGGGGCGGGCGACCACCGCTTGTATGCGGCTGCCGTGCAAGTCGCCGATTTGGCGGTGCGCGAAGTGGGCATCGTCAGTGGTTTCGAGCGCGTGCCCGCACAACCCTCCGGCAGCTGGGCTCGCTGCGCGGGTTGGAAAATACTTTTTGAGTCCGAATCGCGTGAATCCGCTCAGGCGCAAGCGACCCTGGAGCGCGCACTGGTCCGGCTCCCCGGCATGTTAAATAGCATGGTGTGATTATGAATACATCCCAATCACCCCTGAAAGTGGCCGCTGAAACCGCGTCGCCCGTGCCCACCTCCGCCTTGGTTTCTTGGGCCGACAGCTTGGAGCTGGCCGTCCTGTTCGAACCCGGCGCCAATCGCGTTCTGGAGGTCAATCGGGCCTTCGCGCGCAAGTTCGGCCAGCCCGGCCCGGCCTGGGTCGGCCATGATCTGGTTTCGCTGATCCATCCCGAGGATTTCGAGGACTGGACCAGCGCCGTGCCTCGGCTGGCACGACCGCCCTTCCACATCGCCCGCGAGCACCGCTGGCAGACCGCGCAGGGCTGGCGCTGGATTTCGTGGGAAGAAACCGCCGTGCGCGACGCAGAGGGCGAAGTGTGCGCGGTGCGCTCGATCGGGCGCGACGTCACCAAGCACCGCCTCGCCGAGGAGCATTTCCGCAAGCTGGCGCAGGCTGTCGAACAGGCGCCGGTGTCCATCGTGTTGACCACGCCTGGCGGCACACCGCAGTACGTGAACTCGCGATTCACCGAGGTCACCGGCTTCACCTTGGAGGAAATTTTCGAGGGGCAAATCCCGTTGTTGCGCGACGGCCACCCGAGCGAGGCGGCGTACCGGCATTTTTGCGCGTTGGTGGCCTCAGGCAAAAAGTGGTCGGGCGAGCTGTGTTCGAAGCGCAAGAACGGCACCGAGGCCTGGGAACTCGTGCAGGTTTCCCCCATTCGCAACCACCTCGACGAAATCACCTACCTGCTGTGCATGCGCGAGGACATCAGCGAGCGGAAGGCCCTGGAGGACCAGCTGCGCCAGGCACAGAAAATGGAGAGCCTCGGCACGCTGGCCGGCGGCATTGCGCACGATTTTAATAACATCATCTCGATCATCCGTGGGTTCACCGAACTCGCGCTGATCCTGCCGCCCGGCGATGCGCGCATGGGCCGTTACCTCGGCTCGGTGCACGCGGCCGCCGCGCGCGCCGCATCGCTGGTGAGCCAGATCCTGGCCTTCAGCCGCAAGACCGACGTCGCCTACCGGGCGGTGCAGGTCAACGACCAGGTGCGCGAACTCGCGGGGCTGTTCTCCGAGACGTTCCCGCGCAACATCGAGCAGTGCTACGAGCTGGACGACACGATCGAGTCGTTCGCGGCCGATCCCGACCAGATCCGGCAGGTGCTGATGAACCTGTGTGTGAACGCGCGCGATGCCATGCCCGAAGGCGGCAAGCTGACCATTTCCACCAACCGCGTTGCCGGCCAATCGCTGATCGACCTCAAGGTGGATCCGGCGCAGGACTACGCGCACATCCGCGTTTCGGATACGGGCGTGGGCATGGCCCCGGAAGTGCAGGCGCGGGTCTTCGAGCCGTTTTTCACCACCAAGCAGGAGCATGGCGGCACGGGCCTAGGCTTGGCGGTAGTTTACGGAATCGTGGCTAATCATCACGGCGTGATCGACCTGGAGAGTATTCAGGGCAGCGGCACGGTTTTCCACGTGTACATTCCGCTGAAAGTACGCGCGAACCTGCCGGTAACCAATCCAGGAGAATTAACGCGGTCGAAATTGCCCGCCGGCACCGAACGCGTGCTGCTGGTCGATGACGAGCTGCCGATCCAGGAGATGCTCGGGGCGGCGCTCAGTGACGCGGGTTACCGGGTGATTCCTGCGCAGGACGGCACCGAGGCGATCCAGCATATTTTGGCGGTGGATGCGCAGGTGGACGTGGTGGTGTTGGATCTCAATATGCCACGCATGAGCGGACTCGACGTGTTAAAGGTAATGCGGGCGCGTTCGCCGGAGGTACCGGTGCTGGTGGTGACGGGAAATCTTACGGAGCTGGTGAAGGAAGAACTGCGGTCGTTGGATCACACGGACATCCTGGAAAAACCCTTCGATTTGACGGCCTTCGGGACTGCACTGCGCGGGGTGATCGATGCGGGCGCGAGGGCGAAGGTAAGGTCGAAGGGCTGATACGCAGCAGGGCTTGGCGCTTGGGCGTAGTTGATCTGAGCGAGTTCCAAACGTGGCCCTGAGCGTGAGCTCAGGGTGTTTGCGGAATCGAGAACGAGTAGGAGAACGAGAATGATTGCGGAAGTCGGAGGACGGAGAACGTCCAACATCCAACATTGAACATCCAACGTTCAACGCGGAGTGCGGCGGATGTTGGCTCAGGCTGGTTGGATGTTGAACGTTCAATGTTGGATGTTGGACGTTGTTCCGGGCGTTGACAGGGGCGGAACTCCGCTTGGCCTTGAGCGTGAGCTCAAGAATGTATCGGCCCCACCGGGCACAAAAAAAGCGGGCGTCGGCCAAGGTGGCCGGGCCCGCTTTGATTTTTTCGCTGCTTGTTTAAGCAGCGTGGGCGATGCGTTCCATCGTCTCGGGGGCGACCACGCGCTCGATGTCGAGAAGCGTCTTCACGACGCCTTTGATCTTGGCCAGGCCGAGCAAATACGAGGTGTCGATGCGCGCACCGAATTCGGGGGTGGGCTCGATTTCAGCACCCGTGAGGTTCACGACCTCCTCGACGCTGTCGACCACCAGGCCCATTTGCACGTTGCGTCCGGCCTCCAGGGCGATCTGCACCACCACCACGCAGGTGCGTTCGGCAAGCTCGGCGTTAAGTCCGAATTTGATGCGCAGATCGATCACCGGGATGACGCGGCCACGCAGGTTGATGACGCCCTTCACGAAGACCGGCATTTGCGGCACGGGCGTGATTTTTTGCAGGCGGATGATTTCGCGAACCTTAAGGACCGCGATGCCGTAGGCTTCTTTGTCGAGGACAACGGTGAGGTATTTCCCGGCAAGCCGGGAGGTGTCGGTGCTGTGCTGAGTGCTCATGAGTAAAAACGAATTTAGTTTTTGGGGGCAGCCGGCACGTAGGTGGGGCTACACGCAGTGTTATCGGCTCAATCGGGCGAAACTTTACTCATCGGCCTAAGTTTTATTTAGCGGCGTGGGCAGGGGGGAGGCGGCGGAGAATGACCAATGCCCAATGACCAATGCCCAATGTCCAAGGTCCAATGACCAAGGACCAAGGACCAATGTGCAGTCTGTGGGCGGTGCAGGGAGGGCTGGTGAAGGGTTTGTAAATGGTGGATTGGTCATTGGGCGTTGGTCATTGGCCATTGGTCATTGGTCATTCCGTCGCCGCGACGGTGTGTTTTCCGTATAATTCGTTGTTCGTCACTCAAGTTGGCAGCGGAACGTGCCGTAATAACCCCTGACCGCACTTTCTCCCCTCGCTTACCGCACTATCCCCATGCCTTTACTTTCCTCCACCTTCACTGTCCTCGATGATATCGCCAGTCGCTTCGCCGCTGAATCGATTTTCGCCACCGCGCTGAGCGATGAGGGACTGATTCCCGCTTACAGTTTACTCGGCGACCTGCTCGGGCATCTCGGCGACCAACCGGAACTGGCGGGGCCGGTCAAAGGCATGCACGTTTGCCTCGATACGTTGCTCAACGAGGCCCGGCCCTATGATGAGGCGTCGATAACGCACCTGAAGGCCCTCGCCGCGTGGTTGCCGGCTGCATTGGTGGCCGTGCGCGATGGTAACACGCCAGCTCCTTTGGCCGGAGGTAACACCGCTCCTGCTGCCGCCGTGGCTGCCCCGGTTGCGGTCGTAGCCGTCGAGGTGGATCAGATCCTCGTTTTCGATCTGGGCGAAAACCGCGAACTGCTCGGCGAATTCCACTCCGAGGGGCTCGACCACCTCGATCAAATCGAGGCCGCGCTGCTCGCCCTGGACGCCGCCCCCAATGACCGCGATGCGCTCAATGGCCTGTTCCGCTCCTTCCACACCATCAAGGGCGTGTCGGGCTTTTTGCACCTCACCCCGATGCACAAGCTCACCCACGAGGTCGAGTCGCTGCTCGACCTGGCCCGCACCGACAAGCTCCAGCTTACCCCGGCCATTATCACCGAAATTCTTAACAGCCGTGACGCCATCCAAGAGATGATGGGCCAGATCACGCTGGCGTTGGAGCGCGGCCAGCTGCCCAACAAGGCCGTGCCCGTCGCCCACCTGATCGCCGCCGTGCGCCGCCTCGCTGTCGGCGACGCTTCCAAACCCTCGGCCGCCCAGGCCCCAGTCCAGGCCGCTCCGCAGGCCGCGCCCGCTGCCGATTCCTCCAGCGCGCCCGCCGCAGTTTCCAGCTCTCCGGATGTCCCCGCTGCCGCTGCGCCTGCCGCCGCAGCCGAGGCCGGCCGGCCTGCGGCCACCACCAGTTCGTCCTCGGTGCGCGTGAACACCGAAAAACTCGACTCGCTGGTCGATGTGGTCGGCGAGTTGGTCATCGTGCAAAGTCAGTTGATGGAATCCGCCAAGGGGCTGGATGCCGGCGGTACGTCGCTGGCGCGCAACCTGGCCCAATTCGGCCGCATCACCAAGGAGCTGCAACACACCGCGATGTCGCTGCGCATGGTGCCGATCAAACCCACCTTCCAACGCATGGAGCGGCTGGTGCGCGATCTGTCGCGCGATTTCGGCAAACAGGTTTTGTTTGAGACCCGCGGCGACGAAACCGAAATCGACCGCACCGTCGCCGAGGAAATCGTCGACCCGCTCGTGCACATGGTGCGCAACTCCCTCGACCACGGCCTTGAAGGCCCCGCCGATCGCAAGGCCGCCGGGAAAAACGAACAGGGGCGCCTGCGCCTGGCCGCTTATCACGAGGGCAGTAATTTGGTGATCGAACTCATCGACGACGGCCGTGGCATCAACAAGACCCGGGTGCTCGAAAAGGCCCGCAGCCAGGGGCTCGTCGCCGAGGGCATCACCCCGCCCACGGACGTGATTTTGAACATGATTTTCCTTCCCGGCTTTTCCACGGCGGCCAAGGTCACCGCCGTGTCCGGGCGCGGTGTCGGCATGGACGTGGTGCGGCGCAATATCGAGCGCCTGCGCGGCCAGATCCAGATCGAGACCGTGGAGGGGCAGGGGACGACTTTCCGTATCCGTTTACCGCTGACCACGGCGATCATCGACGGCTTGCTGGTTCGCGTGGGCGAGGACCGCTTTATTCTGCCGACGATCACGGTGCAGGTGGCGCTCAAGCCGACGAAAGAGATGCTCACCACTATCCAGGGCCGGGGCGAAGTGATTGATCATCGCGGGAAAATCCTGCCGCTGCACCGCTTGCACCGCCGCTTTGAAATCGAGGGCGCCGAGGAGGATCCGACCAAGGGTATCGTGGTCATGATCGAGGTGGGCAGCAAAGTGTACGCGCTGCTCGTCGACGAGTTGCTCAACAAGCAGGAGGTCGTGATCAAGAATCTGGGCGCCTTCCTGCAAGACCGCCCCGGAGTGGCCGGCGGCGCTATTCTCGGCGACGGCACCATCGCGCTCATCCTTGATCCGGCCTCGCTTTGCGCCGCCTAACGCCACCCGTAGCACCTGTCATTTTAACGCCATGCCCACCCTTGATGAGGTTTGCGCGAAAGCGCTCTCACTGCCCTGTTCACCTGCGCTGCTGCCGCGTTTGATCACGCTGCTGGAACAACCGCACGCCGACATCGAGGATTTGGCCAAGTTGATCCAGATGGATCCGGTGCTGGCGAGCGCCACGGTGCGCATGGCCAACTCGGTTTTTTTCGGCGGCGAAACGGTCGCCGACACCGTGGGTCAGGCGGTCATGCGCTTGGGCGCGAAGGAACTTTACCGGCTGGCCGCCTTGTCGATGGCTTCGCGCTGGATGGCGATTGAGGTCGTCGGTTACCGCTGGGAAGCGGGGGATTTTTGCCGCGCGTCTTTAATTAAGGCGTTGGCGGCCGAGGCGCTCGCCCAGCGCACCGGTCGGGTCGATCCGGCGCTGGCCTACACCTGCGGACTGGTGCACGAAATCGGCAAACTGGCGGTCGCCTTCAGTTGCGCGGACTCCTTTGCCGGGGTGCGGGCGCGTTGCACCGAGGGCGTCACGTGGTTGGAGGCGGAAACCGCCGAGTTGGGCTTTAATCATGCGGCGGTGAGCGCGCGTTTGCTGGCGGAATGGCGCTTCCCGGTGGCCTGCGTGGTGGTGGCGGCCAACAACCCTCCCACAGTGGCGATTCCGGCCGAGTTCCGCGCTCTGGCGGGGCATATCCATGCGGCGGATCACCTGGCGGCGGCGCTGGGGGTCGGCCAGGGCGAGGACGCGTTTTTATACAGCGTGGATTCGGCGCTGCTGAGCGAGCAAGGCATTGAGCCCGAAGTCATGGAAGCGACGTTGCCCTTGGTGCTGGAGCGGGCCACGCGGCTGCTTCATGGCAAACTGAACACGGGCAAGGTGGAGTTTTAGTCCGTTGTTAACCCACGATGCGGCCGTCCCGACGGGGTACGGATTCGAGGGAGGGCCCACCTCCGTGTGGGCTGGTTCGGTAAAAGTAGCGCAGACTACCAGTCTGCCTTGAAGGTGGAATGGAGCAGACTGGAAGTCTGCGCTACTTTTCGGAGCCGAGCACCGACGACACGGAGGTCGTCCCTCCGCGAGGCGTCGAGAGGGCGACAGCGGGTGGCGGGTAAGGTTTGCGCGCGGACCGAGCGGCGGGTTTATCGTGGGGGCATGGCAGTCGCCTCCGCCCCTTCAATCCTTTGGATCGTCACCACCCAGTGGCGGGCGCAGGCGTGTGGTTACGCGGGAGATCCTAACGCCCGCACTCCTGACCTCGATGCCTTGGCGGCGCGCAGTATTAACTATCTGCAGGCCGTTACGCCGCACCCGTTCGGGCCTTTTTCCCGTGCCGCCTTACTGACGGGTGTTCGGTCGCCAGAAAATGGCGTGCGCAATTATTACGATCCGCTGCCACTCGGGGCACGAACGATCGCCCATGAGTTAAACGAAATCGGCTACCACACGGCGTTTTTCGGCAAGTGGCATCTCCACGCGCGTGATCCCGCAGCTCCGTTGGTGGGCGAGGCTCATGCGCGGGCGGTCGTGCCTGCGGAGGCGCGTGGCGGCTTCGCTTTTTGGGAGGGTTTTGAGAGCGGGTTTTTGCTCAATGACCCATGGTTGCACGGCACGCGGCTGGCTGAGCCGACGCCGTTTTTTGGTTACCAAAGCGACGTGGTGTGTTCGCGTGCGGCCGAGTGGATTTCGTGCGCTTCCAAGCAACGCGCTGAGGGGGTCAGCCCTTGGTTTGCGGTGGTCAGTTTGGAGGCGCCGCATCCGCCCTACGATGCGCCGGCTGCGGGGGTGGCGCCCCGTCCCGTGACGTTACCGGCCAACGTGCCGCGTGGCGGTGAAGTCGCCGCGAAAGCCAGCCGTGAACTGGCCGGCTATTACGCGCATATCGAGGCGACTGACCGGGCTATTGGGCGATTGCTGGCAGTGGTGCCGGAGGAGGTGATCGTGGTGTTCACTTCGGTGCACGGCGACATGCACGGCGCGCACGGGCTTTTCCGCAAAGGCTGGCCGCACGAGGAAAGTGTGCGCGTGCCGCTGTTGGTGCGTGGTGCGGTAGGTGGGCGGCGTTCCGACGAACCAGTGTCGTTAATCGATTTGCCGGCGATGACCCTCGCATGGGCGCGGGGGCAGGCGTGGGTTTGCGGACGCGAGCGGGCCGAGATTTCCATGCCGAGCGTGGTCGCGTTGCCGCTGCAATGCGACCGGGCCTGGACCGGCTGGCGTTCGGCCAAGCGAAAGGAGATTTTTAACGCCGACGGGTCGCCGTGGCTGAGCTTCGACTTGCGGGCGGATCCGGGTGAAGCGGTTAACCTGAATGAATCCCCTTCGATTCCGGCGAGACCCCTCGGGGCCACCGACAAAGCTGGCACGCCACGCTCCGAAAAGTAGCGCAGACTTCCAGTTTGCTCCGATGTCCTACCGGTGGGCGGCGCGTTTTTGTGTCACCTATTTTGGGTTACCCCGAGGAGCCTGTAACCATGATCGAAACGCCGCTCGTTTTAAGGCCCGGCATAGCTCAAGTCGGCCCGGTTTGTGCCGTTAGAAGAGGGACAGCTATGTCCACCGATTTGAGTAACACTGAGCGGGTGAATCCGGCCAGCCCGGAGGGGGCGTCGGTGGCTGAACCCGTCGCAGCAGGCGGTTTGCCCGTTCCCAAGACGCTCTGGCGTAACCTTTACACGATCATCGATGCACTGCCAGACAAGGGCGGTGCTAAGCGTTTCAGCGCGACCCGAACCGACTCGGCTGAGGAGTTGGTGCTGTGCTTTACGCCTGAGGTGAAGAATTCGCCGCGTTCAGCGTTTTGGAAACAGCTGCAAAATATCGATTTGAGCCACCTGCAGCGCGCCAAAGAGGCCTTTGTGGTCGGCGCGTACCGAGTTGAGGTTTGCGGCGAAACCGACGGTGTGGCGCTGGATGTCTGGCGGCGGGAACGGCCCGCGCTTGAAGACGCCGTGGTGGAGGCGCTCGTTCGGCAGTTAACCGAGGCGATCGGCGTGTTACAGGCCAGTGGGTTGGTTCACCTGGGAATCTGCCCCGGTGCCATTTTTATCAGCGAGCCCCAGGGTAAATTACATTGCACCCTCGGCGGCTTGGAAGGGGTCACCGCTTTCGAGAAAACCCTGCCGATTGAGGTGATCAGCGATCCGTTTTACGCGCCACCTGAGGCCGTGTTGCTGGACGCCCATGATCCAGGGCCTTCGCTGTGCGCTTGGGACTGGTGGTCGCTAGGTCGTGTGGTGCAGGAGTTAATCCTCGGCCATCCCGTGATCGACGACCTTCCTGGCGCCAGTGCCACGGAAACTCCGGCCGAGCGTATCGCGCGCGCGGAGACCTTGCTGCTCGAACAAACCAAAGGTGGGCTGTCTGCCGGCGCCGTGGAGGCGATGCCGCCGTTAAATGAGCGCATGAACCAGCTGTTGCGTGGCCTGCTTTCAAGCGCTTCTGAAGTTCGCTGGGGCATGGAAGCCATGGACAGTTGGGCAAGGCAGTTACCGGTGAAGGAAAGCTACGCCACTAAGCGCACCGAAACCAAATTCCTTTGGTGCGGCCGGCGCTATTCCATTCCTGACGTCGCAAAGGCCTTTCAGTCGGAGGCGAATTGGGCCGAGGCGGTTATCAATATTTTCGATACCGATACACCCGGAGCGCTGGCTCATTTCATTCGAAACGCCCCGGATAAAAATGGCTACGCTGCGCAACTGCGCGAGTTGCGCCAGTTGGCCGAAGCGGAGCCGTTGATTGCCTTGCCGAAAGCGCTGCAACGCGAGGTGGTGACGAGTATCGCGCTGCTGACCCTGGGGGCCAAAAACTTGGTCTGGCGCGGCAAGCGGCTCGACGGGGCAAGTCTTCCGGCGCTGCTTGAGGAATCGCCCGACAACCCCGATTCCTATGCGTTGGTGCGGGCGTTTACCCACCGAACGCTCACCACGAAGATTGATCGTCACGATCATGCGGCAGGCAAATCGCTCACTCAGGTGGGGCGCTACGCCGAAGACTCCGAGGCGATCATCCGCCGCAATGGCTGGTTAAAAGACGCCGAGGAGGGCGCGTCGGAGCGGATTTTTCGCATCTCGATCAGCGCTGAATCGGCCTTGCTCGCCATTCGTGAAGGCCTGCAAAAAACCTACGCCTGCTGCACGCAGTATTCGCTCGATCGGTCGCTGCGTTCGGTGAAGCCGACGCGAGTGGATCTGGTCTTAATCGCCTGGATTGAACCGAAGGCGGCGGAGCAGGGCTTTGTCACCCACGCAGACTGGCAGGCGCAGCAACTGGTGCTGTTGCGGGAGCGGAGCGTTCCACTCGTGGCTAAACTTTTCTGGGCAAACCTGGATCGGGCACTTGAAGCGGGCCCGGTGGTGTTTGGGGCCTTGCCCGCGGTTTTGGCGATTTGGGGTGCGGCCACCGCGGTCATGGCCGTGCTTTTCCCTGGTCCCCAGTGGTTGGCCGCTGCGCTCGCGCCTGCGGTTATCGCCTTGGGCGGTCGGGCGATTTTAGCGCGCGGAACTTCCGCTGAGTTGCGGCGCTTTATTCCTGATTCGAAGCCTTGGGGCTGGGCCGATAGCGATGTGCGCTGCAAAAGCGCAATGGCGGCGCTTGCCAAGGGCGTCGATCGTGCCGGGCTTGAGCGCGGGCTGGATGAGGTGGATGCCGAAATCGCGAAACTCAATCTCCTCGTTTCGCAGCCTCAGCCGATTCCACGGCCACCCCGTTTCACCGGCACGCGCGTGGCCGCCCGCTCCAGTTGGGCGTTGCTCGCCGCAGTGGTGCTTTGCTCGGGGTGGAGGGGAATTGTTGAACCGCCTTCGTTGCCCAATTTCGAAATCAGTTGGATGCCAGACGCGGGTGTTCAAAAATTGGATTCAGGCCGAGACTCGGCTGAAACTGCCCGCACGGGGGCGGTTAACTCCCCGCAAACTTCTTTGGTGCAGTCGCAGGCCGGCAAGCCTGCGGCAACCAAACAGGGTGCGGGTGAAAAGGCTTCACCGCCTACATCGGGCGTGAATGCAGCAGCAGCCAATAATCTGGGATCTACTGGGGCGGCCACCAAAGGCGCGGTCGCCACTGGCGTGGCCGGTTCCACCGCGGTTACGGGTGAAGCGCCGGCGGCTGTTGCGCGCCCGAAAGTGGCGTGGCCGTTCCCGTTGACGGCCACGGTTAAGCGTCTGGCGATTCAACAGATCGTCGCGGCCTCACCTGAGCAGTCAGCTTATGCTCTGAAACGTGGCCGGCGGGTCCTCGCCCCCTACCGGCCTGAAACCACCCAGCTTCGGGTGGTCTTCGAGGTGCCCGTGGGGGACCAAATTGGCGTGATGATTTTTGACGGCGCGCAAAACGATCTGGCGGCGACAACCGTGTTCATCCTCGGTAAAAAACCACCCCAACAAACCTGGATCGAGATCGATGCGCTAAAGGGCTTCGTCGTGGCGGAGTGAGGCGTGTGGGTGGGGTTCGACGTAGCGCAGGCTTCTAGCCTGCTCCTGGAGTTTGGCCCCAAAACGAGTTGAGATCCGCCCCCCCCCCCCCCCCCCCAGCTAAGGTAGAATCGTACCGCAGGTAGCAACGGCATGGGTTTCGATGAGTTCGTTGACGTGAGGGTGGCTGTTGCGAAGTCTGCGAAACTCTCCGGAGTGATCAGCTCAGATCGCCATACATGATGCGCAGCACCTGTATGGTTCTTGGCACGAGTTAAACCCGAACGCCGAAGTTTTAACCACGGAATTCACAGATGAGCACAGATAACAGAGTGTTACTGAATTTGAAGACAGGATGAAAAAAGGGAATCAAGCTGAGTCCGTTTACCTCCTAAGGGATTGTATCTGTGCAATCTGTGTAATCTGTGGTTGGTTTGAACTTCGGAATTCAGGTGTGCGACCATGAAACTAACAACCATAACAGTGAAAGTCTGTTCGACCGAATTTAACGATTCGCGGTCGAAGGGCCCGGTCACGGATGCAGGCCGCGAGGCCTCGCCGGAAAGCACGACCGTGTGCCCGAACCAGTCAGCCGCAACGAAGGTGAACCCCATCCAATGAGCTCCGTTACCGAAACAACCGACGAGTCCAGCCGCTACCTGAACGGTGAAGACTGCAAGGATCGGAAAAGGCAGTCTCGCAAAGACGTAGGACCTAAATCGTTGATTTCCGATCAACACGTCGGCGGAGTCAGCGGGGGCGGCGGGGTGGGAAAGGTCGTTAGGTTAAGTGGTGAGACCTGCGGCGGTGGGGCGTCTTGCGATGCCTCAACCACCGGCACAAGCGCGGCAAAACCTCGTAAGGCCGGACGGGCCGTGGCAGGAGTCGGAGACCTCCATAGTAGTGATGATCTAGCGGACATTAAAACCGCCGGGGAGCGAAGGGAGGGCACTTGTTCCCACGCATCACAGAGCGGCAAAGGACCCGACGATGGCTGGGGTGATGAACTCTGGATAAAAACGTCACCGAAGGTTCGGAAGCTGCAACGTGTGCTATATCGGAAAGCAAAAGCGGAGCCGCATTGGCGGTTCTATAGTTTGTATGGAGAGCTGTATCGGCAGGACATTCTGTCGGATGCGCTCGATCAGGTGATCGCCAATGACGGCGTGCCGGGAGTGGACGGGTTCGAGGTGGAAACGCTCGTAAAGAACGAAGCCTATCGGGCGGCATGGCTGCTTGCGCTGGCGGAGGAAATGCGAACGAAAACCTACCGACCCAGTCCGGTCCTGCGCGTCTATATATGGAAGGATCAGGCCAGGACCAAACGTCGTGCGCTGGGCATCCCTACGGTGAAAGACCGGGTGGTGCAAAGCGCGGCGGTGATCGTGTTGCAGCCAATCCTAGAGGCGGACTTCCATGACCATTCCTACGCCTACCGGCCGAAACGTCGGACCCATCAGGCGATGGATAAGGTCAAGGAAGCCATGCTGAGCGGAAAGGTGGAGGTGGTGGACGCGGATTTATCGAGCTACTTCGATATGATCCCGCACCGCGAACTCCTGCAATTGGTGGCCAAACGGGTGAGCGATGGGAGCGTGTTGCGTTTAATAAAAACGTGGCTGCGCGCACCCATCGTGGAAGAGGACCGGGACACGGGGTGCCGCAAGGTGAGCGCGAACCGGTGTGGCACGCCACAAGGCGGAGTTATATCGCCTCTGCTGGCGAACCTCTACCTCAACGACCTCGATCATGCGGTGAATGAGAAGTGCGAACAAAAGCCGACGATGGTGCGTTACGCCGACGACCTCCTGATCCTGTGCAAACCGGGTCAAGGGGCGGGGCTGCAAACGCGACTGAAACGGTGGCTGGAGGCACGTAAGTTAAAGCTCAACGAAGAGAAAACCCGACTGGTGGATACACGAAAGGAAGGCTTTGAGTTCCTCGGTTTTTCCGTCGCATGGCGGCAAGGCATGAAGAGCAAACGAAGGTATCCGCACGTGGAACCCAGTGCGAAAAGTCTGGCCAAGTTACGCGACAAAGTGCGGATGGAGCTAGTGCTTAATTGCGTAGATTAATGATAGTATTTCTGAGTTGGCTTCCCTTGACCTCGCGCTTGCGCCACTTGAACGGCTTGGCATTGGGCAGGTAGGCGGCGACGAAAGCGTCAATGGCCTGACTAAGTTCGGCGACGCTTCTGAAGTTCGCGCCCCGTAGCGCCTTCCTTGTTAGTACACCGCCGATTCATTGAACAGCTAAACACCTGAATACTAACAAAGGAGCGGAATAAGCGGGACAAGCCCCAGGAAATCATTTTGGCTGGGTGAATGATGCCGGCCGAAACGAACCCGTCGAACCCCCAAGGGGAGGTGATTTCGCTGCGCCACTTGCAGGTGCAGGTGCTAGACAGCCCCGAGTTAAACGCCCGAGCGCAGGGGCTGCTTGAGGAGCATCACTATCTGGGCGCGGTGAAACCGGTGGGCGAGCGGCTGCTGTACGCGGTGAGCGATGCGCAGGGCACCTGGGTGGCGGTGCTGGTGTTTGCGGCGGCGGCGCTGCACCTGCGCGGCCGGGAGGCGTGGATTGGCTGGAGTGGCGAACAGCGCCGACGCCGATTGGCGCTGGTGGTCAACAACGTGCGGTTCCTGCTGCTGCCCAAGCCGGCGGTGCCCAACTTGGGCTCGGCGGTTTTGAGCCGGGTGCTCGGCCGGCTCAGTGCCGACTGGCAGTCGCGTTACGAGCACCCCGTGCTCGTCGTGGAAACCTTCGTCGACCCCGAGCGTTTTACGGGAAGTGTATACAAGGCATCCGGGTGGACCGAGTTGGGCCTGACCAAGGGCAACACGCGTAAGTCGCGCGATTACTACGAGCACCACGCCAAGCCCAAGCGCTTGTTTGTGCGCGAGCTGGAGCCCCGGGCCCGGAGAGCTCTTCAGGCAGGGCAGATCAAACCCTCGCTGGCTGCGGTGGAGGCGAAAGTTCCGGTGCGAAGTACCCTGAAGGCCCCCGATTTAATCAGCCTGGCGGAGGCCTTCCGGCAAGTGCCTGAATACCGCGCCTACATCGGGGCCTATCCCTTGCACGCGCTGCTGGCGATCACGGCGGCGGCCTATCTGGCCGGAGCACCCCGCGGCCAACGTGACCTGGCCGCTTTCGCCCGCCGGCTCTCCCCGGTCCAACGCCAAGCCCTCGGGGTGATCCGCCGCCGCGGCAAATACGGCGCTCCCAGCCAGCCCACCTTTAGTCGGCTGTTCGCCCGCGTTCAGGCCTCGCGCATCGAGGAGGTTTTACTCGCCCACCAACGTCAGGTGCGAGGCGAGCCCCCCGACAGCGAGATCGTGGTCATCGACGGCAAAGTCCCCAAGCACAGCGGCGGACAAAACGTCGTGACCGCGGTTACCTCGCCGAGCTTGTTTTATCTCGGCAGCGAGGTCGTCGCCGAAAAAAGTAACGAGATTCCCGCCGCCCGCGCCCTGTGTGAGAGACTCGATTTGGTCGATAAACTCGTGAGCCTTGATGCCCTGCATACCCAAGCGGACACCGCGCGGGCGATCGTAATGGAGCATGGCGGCGACTACCTGTTCACCGTCAAAGGCAACCAGCCCGGCCTGCAGAAAATCGTAGCCGCGCAAGTGCCCGATCCGGGCGCCCCTTTTTTGACCCGTTAAAAGATCCCGCTGCCGAGCAACGCACGAGCAAGGAAAAGAAGCACCCCGTGACGCGCACCCTGGTGGCGCGCGAGTTGAGCGCGGAAAGCGCCTGCTTCCCCCTGGTGGCGCAAGCAGCGAGAATCTGCCGAAAACGCCACGGCAAGTCACCCGAGACCATTGAGCTGATCACCAGTCGTCCCGCCGCCGAGTTAACTCCCGCCCAATGGCTGGAGGTCAACATCGCGCACTGGGCGATCGAAACCGGTTTGCACGCCCGGCTCGACGCCTCGCGCCAGGATGATCGCTGCCGATTACGCCGCCCGAACGCGGTTCGCCTACACGGTATGTTCAACCGCTGGGCCAACAGCCTTTTCATGCACTGGCGCGGCCAGCGCACCCAGAAACGCCACCTTTATACCTCCGACTTTATCGCCCACATGTCCGAAAATCATGACCGTCGCGCGCTCCGCGCCCTTACCTCGGTAAACTTCCCGCTATGAATCGGCGTTGGTTAAAAAACGGCTCAACGCTTCGCGCCTTGACGCGAGCGACGGCGGAGCTTTGGTTACGCGGCATGAGTCGCCGTCCGAAAACCACCCCAAAACTGCTTGGAACGGGGCGTTTTCAATTGGGGGCGTTCGTTAAATCAACGAGTTTTGTAAAAACGAACTCCAAACCTGCCGGACGGAGCGCCGTTTCTAGGTTTTAATGCACCATTCACGCTGTAAAACCACGTCCGGCTCATAGTCTACAAAATCCAGTTTCCTATCAGGAACAACCCTGTAAGCATGAGACCATATGCCCGAGAAACGATGAAACCAGAAATCACCCGCGCCATTTTCAGCATGGAGGGCTACTGCGTCTGGGACCCGTCGCTGGTCACGGACGCGCAAGGCAGACACCACCTCTTCTTTTCGCGCTGGCCGATCGACGCGACGAAAGAGGGCGAGGCGTGGTCCAGGGGCTTCGAGTCATGGGTAACCCATTCCGAGGTCTGTCGCGCGACGGCGGAGACACCCTTCGGGCCCTACCACTTCGCGGAGGTCGTGCTGCCGAAGCGCCCCGGTTACTGGGACGGAGATGTCACCCACAATCCGAGCATCCGCCGGTTCGGAGACCGGTATTACCTTTACTACAACGGCAACCAGAGCGACGGCGGGTGGTGGGACCACCGGAACAACCAGCGCGTGGGGGTGGCCATTGCGGACCGGCCGGAGGGACCATGGACCCGGTTCGACAAGCCGTTACTCGATGTGACGCCCGGTGCTTGGGATGCCATGTGCACGAACAACGCCGTGTGCGCGCAGGCACCGGACGGTCGGTATATCCTTCTCTACAAGGGGGTTGGCGACAGGTTGCCGCTCCCGAAATATGGCCCTGTGCTGCATGGCGTCGGTTTTGCCGACCGCCCCGAGGGTCCCTTCGTGAAACACCCCGAACCGATCTTCGCCAGCGAGGATGCCGCCTTCCCCGGAGAAGACCCCTTCGTCTGGTGTCAGGACGGACGCTATCACGCCCTCCTAAAAGACCAGGGCACCTACTATTCGCCGTCACACAAGGCGATCGTGCGCTTCGAGTCGGATGACGGACTTCACTGGGCGGTGGCGGAAGATCCGATGTTCCAGGAGAAGGCCCTCATCCATGAGGATGGCCGGCGCGAGGAGGTACACCGGCTGGAACGGCCGTTCCTTTACGGCACGGAGGACGGGCCGGAGATCTTCTTCTGCGCCGTGAAACCGCGTGCCGACCGGCATGACTCCATCATCGCCGCCATGTCGCTGAAACCACAAGGAACCAACCCGCGCCCCGGAGACTTCTTCTGATATCAGTAACTCCGGCCTGCCGGACGGAGCGACGTTTCTAGTGCTTAATTGCGTAGATTAATGATAGTATTTCTGAGTTGGCTTCCCTTGACCTCGCGCTTGCGCCACTTGAACGGCTTGGCATTGGGCAGGTAGGCGGCGACGAAAGCGTCAATGGCCTGACTAAGTTCGGCGACGCTTCTGAAGTTCGCGCCCCGTAGCGCCTTCCTTGTTAGTATGCCGAACCAGATTTCAACTTGATTGAGCCAACTCGCCGAGGTTGGGGTAAAGTGGAAGTGGACATTGGGGTGCCGAGCGAGCCAAGCGTCGCACTTTTTGTGGGTGCAATAATTATCCAAAATCACGTGGAGTTCTCTCTCGGGCGGGTGATCCGCCACCACTTGGTCCATGAACAGCAGGAACTCCTCCCGGCGCTTAAGGGTGGTTTTCTGCGTCTTGATCAAGCCCGTGGCCACATCAAGGGCAGCGAACAAGTTGAGTGTACCGTGGCGCTTGTAGGTGCTTTTGAGTCCCTGGACGATTTTACCATTGTCGGTCTCCACGTAACCGGTGGCGCGCTCTAGGGCTTGGATGCCAGGCTTTTCATCCACACTTATCACCAATGCCTTTTCCGGTGGGCTCAGGTAGAGCCCGACGATATCGGCTGCCTTGGCTGCGAACTGCTTGTCAGTGCTCACGCACCACGAGCGCTGGCGCTGCAGGCAAATGCCCTCCTTGCGCAGCACTCGCCAGACCGCGTGCACCGAGCCGCCGAGCACACGGGCCACCGCTGGACCATCCCAGCGCGCCTGCCCCGGAGGGGGTGGCCCTTCCAATAAAGCCAGCACCCGATCTCGAAAGTCCTCACCGTAGGTGCGCTTCGCGCCCGGCCGTGCCGCATCATCCAGCCCCTTCATGCCAAGCAGCACAAAGCGATCCCTCCACTTTATTACGGTGTTCGGCCTGGTGTTGCAGCGGCGCGCCACCTCTTGCACCTGCTCGCCACTCACGCACCCAAGGATCATCCGGGCGCGCTCAACTCGCTGCCTCGACTCAATCCGGCTGGTTGCCCGTTTTTCTAGGGATTGCTGATCCCCCTCGCTACAAGTGATTCGCACGGCTTTTCGTCCCATCTACAAAGCGGATAAAATATCACTTATTATTGCAAGTAAGCACTAGATGTGCGAACGCGCAACCAACCGGCGGTGGCGGTGGTCCGCAAGGTCAACCAAATCACTCGCGGTTGGGCGACGGCGTTTCATTACGGCAACAGCACGCACGTGTTTAGTAACCAGCAGGCTTTTGTGCGCAACCGGTTGCGGCGGTGGCTGTGGCGAAAGTATAGCCGCACCCACGGACTCTTCGAGTTCTTCACCGACGACCGTTTGCATGGTCAATACAAACTATGGCACTGGCCGCTTACGGCGGCTTGGAAGCAATGAACTCCGCTGAAACCAAACCGAAAGAATGGGGACTCGGTAAGCCGTGTGCGGGAAAACCGCTTGCACGGTTTGACGAGGGGGAGGGTCGCGCTGACGGGTTACCGACGCGCGGCTCTCTCTACTCTACTTAACTCGTGCCAAGAACCATACAGGTGCTGCGCATCATGTATGGCGATCTGAGCTGATCACTCCGGAGAGTTTCGCAGACTTCGCAACAGCCACCCTCACGTCAACGAACTCATCGAAACCCATGCCGTTGCTACCTGCGGTACGATTCTACCTTAGCTGGGGGGGGCGGATCTCAACTCGTTTTGGGGCCAAACTCCAGACCTTGAGCTCACGCTCAAGGCCACCCTGAGTCTGCGGCCTTGGGCGTGAGCGCGAAGAGAGTGGCCAGGAGTGGTGTCACAAAGGGTGCGGCCTTGAGCGTGAGCCCAAGGTGTTTTGCCCAGCGGTTCCGCTCCCCGCTGGAACCGCTTTCGCTAAGCTTAGCGAAAGCGAATCGCCGCTTAGGCGCCGCAGCACTTCTTGAACTTCTTGCCGCTACCGCAGGTGCACGGGTCGTTGCGACCGACCTTGGGCTCGGTCTTCACCGGAGCCGGCCCCTGGCGCAGCGTGCGCGCGAAAATCCATTTGCCGCCGATGCGCTGAAACTCGGACTTCTCGTGCATCGCGCCCTCGCTGCCGTCATCAGCTTTAAAATAGGCCGTGAAATCGACGTAGGAAACGTCCGGTTTTACCTCGGGCTCGTGGGAGTGGATCACCAGTCGCGTCCAGGGTAGCGGCGCGGTGTCGGTCTCTTCCACGTAGGGTTGGCGCGAGGTGGGCAGGTAGGTGTGGTGAAGAAACTCGTTGGCGTTGGCGACGTGGCCGGTGAAACGGGCGCGCATCAACTGCTCGGCGGTGGTGGCCAGGCGTTTGCCGGTGATGATCGGCTCGCAGCAGGCGGAGAAATCAAGGCCGCTGCCGCAGGAGCAGGGCTGGCCGGAAATGGGTTTGGGAAGGGCGGTAGCGGTGGTGGACATGGCGAATTGGAGCGGACACCAAGCCGCTTGCCCGACAAAAAAGCGAGACTGGAAGCGGTCGGGCATTTGGAGTATGCGTGCGCTGCAAATTCAGCGGAGACCGCTGGAAGTAGCGCAGACTTCCAGTCTGCTCCGAACGTAAAAGCAGGCTGGAAGCCTGCGCTACTTCCAGCCATGCGCGGCTAAGCGTTGCCGCCCCGCAGCTCAGAAGCCGGCGTTGACCTCGTTCAGGCTGCCGGGCTCCAGCGTGATTTCACCGAGGCTGGTGCACTCCACCAGATCGTTTTTATAGAGCTTGGCGGCAAACGGAGCCGTGGCGTCGGCGGTTTGCCAGAGCCACTTGCCGATGGAGACAAATTGGAGCGGCACGCCCTTTTCCCAAGAGAGTCCGGGGCCGTCGCCGCGCAGGTAAAGTTTTTGCCCAATGCCGATGTAGGCGGTGGCGATCAGGCGGGTAACTCCGTCCGCAGTCGGGGCGCTCTCCATCGGCTCGGCGACGTCGCTGGTGAGCCCGAGATCGAGCACCGCGTCGGCGGGCTTGGGTTTGCGCGGGCGCGGGGCTTTGGACGCTTTGGGGGCGTCGTCCACGGGTACCTCGTCGGGCAGGGGCTCGGCGGCGGTGAAGGCGGCGGGCTGAGGCAGTGTGCCGGCGGGCGCTTGGGGGGCGTCGGCGGGGGCGGGGACGGGCGTTGCGGGGAAAGAAGGTGCGGGCGTCGGAATCGCGGCAGGCGAAGGCGCTTCGACGGTGGTCGGCACCGGAGCGGGTTGGGGCGGCACGAGCGGGACAGCGGGCGAGGGGAGGACGACGGGCGAGGGGAGTGTGGTTGGCGGCGTGGGGAGTGCTGCCGTTGACGGTGCCGGAGTAGGCGCGACCGGCAGCTCGACGGGGCGGGCGGCGGCGGCGAGGGCTTGTGCGGTGGCGGTGACCAACACCTCGATTTGGCGGGTGGCGTGCGAAAGGGCGGCGGCGAGGGCTTTTTCGCGGGCGGCCAAGGCGTCGCTTTGGGTTTTCGTGGCGGCGTCGAGTTGGGCGAGACGGCGAATGAGCGGATCGTCGCCGGGCGCTGCGGCCGGTGCGGGTGCAACAGGCTTCGGCAGCGAGCTGACCAGCGTGTGGATGCCGGCGACGGCGATACTGATTTGCTCGGCCGATTCGGCGGTGGTGCGGGCGAGGGCGGCGATCTGGTTTTGCCGCTCGCTGAGCACGGCATCCTGGCGGCGGGCGTAGTTAACCAAAAAGGGAATCACCAGCAGCGTGGCGCCGAGGACCACGCAGATCGTGATGGCGAGCATCTCGCTGGGCGTGATCGGGTTGGCGCTGCGGGTGGCGATGAGGGCGGCGGCACCGAGGAGCGCCAGGTCGCCGACGATAAAGGGCAATTTTGAGAGTTTCGGGGCCTCTTCGTAATGGTTCATAGGGTAAGCGTCCGCGACGCGGTTTTTGTGCGGCGGATCGCCTCCGTGCTCAAGGCCGAAAGCGGCGAGTATGCGAGGCGCTGGTTGCCGGAATCGGTAACCCGGGATCAAAGGCCCAGTTTACAGCGCCTTCCAGGCGGCGCCGAGCAGCGAGATGATCATGCCGATGCGGATCGCCCCTTCGAGCGTGAGGATCACCAGAATCCACTTCAGCGGCGAATTGCGCCGCAGAGCGTAGCCGAGCAACGAGACGATCAACATGCACCCGATCTGCGCCCGCCCTGCGCGCGGCACGAGCATCAGCAGCATCCAAATCCAGTAGGCGACGATGCCCGCGCTCCACACAAAGGCCAACCCTTCGCCGGGGCCGCCCTCGCGCGGATCGACGCCGCTTTCGATGCGCTTAATCCCGAGGTGGCGCTCCGCGATCACCAGTTGCCAGCCTTCGAAAACAAAAAACAGCGGCGCGAAATAAATCAGCGGTGTCATGCGCGGTCAGGGTGTGGCGGCGGGCACCAGTCGAGCTACGCGGTCGGGCAACAGCACGTAAAGCAGGCCGTCCGGCCCCTGCACGACGTCGCGCAGGCGGCCGAGCCCTTTGAAGATAATCTCCTGCTCGACGACCTTGCCGTCCTTGAGTTTGAGCCGGCGCAATTCCTCGGCGGCGAGCGAGGTCACAAACAGATTATTTTTCCACTTCGGGAAACGCTCGCCCGTGTAGATCGACAGGCCGCACGGCGCGATCGAGGGAATCCAGTAAGTGGCCGGCGGCTCAATGTCGGCGCGCGTGGTCACGTCGGTGATGGGCATGCCGTTGTAGTTGATGCCGTAGGTGGCGAGCGGCCAGCCGTAGTTGCGCCCCGGTTGGATGCGGTTGAGTTCGTCGCCGCCGCGCGGGCCGTGTTCGTGCGCCCAGAGCAAGCCGGTGGCCGTGTCGAAGCGCAGGCCCTGCGGGTTACGGTGGCCGTAGCTCCAAATCGAGCGCAACGCGCCGGGTTTGGCCACGAAGGGATTGTCGGTGGGCACGCGGCCGTCGTCGTGAAGGCGGTGGATTTTGCCATTGGGCAGGGCGAGGTTTTGGGCGTCGGCTTGGTTGCCGCGCTCACCAATGGAGAAAAAGAAAAAGCCCGCGCGGTCGAAGGCCAGTCGCCCGCCAAAGTGCACGCCGCCGGCGTTGCGGTAGGTTTCAAGCGACGCACGGAAAATCACCTCCTGGTCAACCCACACGTTGTCCCGAATCCGCCCGCGCATCACGGCGGTCATGGCTACGTCACGGCCTTCGGCGGATTTTTGCGGATCGGCAAAGGCGAGGTAGATCCAGCCGTTGCGGGCGAAATCGGGGTGCGCCACGACGTCGAACAGTCCGCCTTGCCCGGCCGTATCGACCAGCGGCGTTCCGGTAATAAGCGTGGTGGTCACGCCGTCAGTTACCGGCGCGCCGTTCGTGCCACCGCCACCACTGGCGATGCTGCTGATGATACTCAAGGTGCCACGCTTTTCGGTGACGAGGCTGCGGCCGTCCGGCAGGAACGCGAGCGACCAAGGCTCTTTGAGCTGGGCGACCACGGTTTCGATTCGGTAAGTGTGGAGCCGGCTGGCGGTGGGCTTGTCCACGTTGGGGCGAGGCGGCGGGGTCTGGCGCAGCTTGGCCTTGCCAGCCACTTCACGCAGGTAAACCACCAGCCCGCGGATATCCTTTTCAGTCAGCGACCCACCAAACGGCGGCATGCCTCCTGCGGGGTGGCCGAGGCGGATACTGGCGGCGATCTGGGCGTCGTCGCCGCCGTATTTCCAGGTGTCGTCGAGCAGCGAAGGGCCGGCGCCGCCTTCGAGGGTGGGGCCGTGGCAGCCCGCGCAGACCTCGGCGGCGAGTTTAGGCAAGTTGCGCGGTGCGTCGGTGGAGTCGGCAGCGGCGCGGGCGGGGAGGGTGGCGGTTGCGGCGAGGAGGAGCGTGCCGAGCACGGCGTGTGACGAATGGCGCAGGCGGGTCATGCCGCAGAATCAGGGCGGGCGAAGGAGCCGGAGGCAAGACCGCGGCGGTCTGCGGGTTGGGGGCGGGCAGGGCTGATATACCCATAGCTTAAACGAATGGAGCTATTTTTTAACGCAAAGTCGCTGAGACGCAAAGTTCGCAAAGCATTAAAAAGGAGTGATTTCCTTGCGCTTCTTCGCGCCTTTGCGCCTTTGCGTTAAAACCTGAAAAAATCGAAACGTGTAGGGTATAAGGGGCCGGAAAGTAGCGCAGACTTCCAGTCTGCTCCGCATCTGCTCAGACAGAGTCCAAAAGCAGACTGGAAGTCTGCGCTACTTGGCGGATCCGAACACGGAAGACGCGGAGGTCGTCCCTCCGGGGGAGGCAATTGGGAGCGGGCGCGAGTCCGAGGTCGGGTGCCCACCTCCTTGTGGGCTGGATTAAATTCCGGCGCTAATTCGGCGTTTTAGCTTCTTTCGCCTGCTACCCTTTCGCGCCGCCGCTGCCGGCGGGCCAGGGCCAGGGCGAGGGCGGCGGCCCCGCCAAGGGCCCCATAGCTTGCCGGCTCGGGGATGGCGGTGGTGCTCGCCGTGTAATGGAAGTTGTCCAGTGCCACCGTGTGAAAGGTGCTGCCCGTACTCGCGTTATTATTGAGCCGCAAGGTGACTAGGCCCGACTGGTCATTGAGCGCGGTGAGGTCGAGCGCGGTCAAACTGATCGAGCTTACCGCCAGCACGGCGGGCGCCGTGGGGGTGGGGACGGTGGTGTAGGACTTACCGGCCAATTGGAAAAACGTGCCCGTGGCGCCGATTTGGTATTCCAGGTTAAAGCTGGCCGTCGTGCCCGAGCTGTTGGGGGTAAATAAATCGAAGCTCAGCGAGGAAAAGCTCCAACTGCTGGTGTTGGTCCAAGTGAAGGTGATCGAGCCGTCGCGACTGGCGGCACTGCCCGCTCGCCAGCCCAGCGCGCGATCGTCACCGCCGGAAAACGTCGATGACCAGGTCTGACTGGCTCCCGGGAGGTTGCGGAAATAGGTATCCGCTGTGGCCGCCGCGTTGTTGGCGACGTTGGTGGTACTCCACGCAAAGGGGGTTCCATTATCCGTTGCCGTTGACGCTGTCCACACGCCCCAGCCGTTGGGTAACGCAGTGCCGAGGTTGTCGAAATTTTCCGTGTAGCTGGATGCTACTGAAACGGAGCTCCGACCGGCGGCGGTCAGGGCGAGCGTGATTAACACTAAGGCGAGGCGGCGGGCGGGTCGGGTGAGGGACATTGCGCTACGGACGCACGCGCAGTGGCGATAGTTCCGGTGCTCGGGGTGGGGTTTTATGCCCGTTATGCTGATCGGGCGTAGGTAGATGCGCTGTGAAGTAGCGCAGACTTCCAGTCTGCTTTTGGGTTTTGGCCCCACTCCGATCCCCTAGGCAACCACGGCAATTTGGCCGCGAAAGAACGCAAAGATCGCAAAGAACAGGCACTGTAGTGCTATGCGTTCTCTGCGTTCTTTCGCGGCTAAATTGCATCGGATTGAGCTTTGAGGTAGTGCGGTGCTTTAGCCCGCAACTTTACATCGGATTTTCTCCTGCAATTACCGCTGCGGGCTAAAGCACCGCGCTACCTTTGAACTCAGCGCTCGATCCGACACTTTAAATGTTACGGCCCCGCGATCACCGCCCGCTTTTCTCACTCAAACGCAGCGACCACCGGTTTGCCGTCGAACTCCGCCGGGATCGGCTGGCCGAGTAACCACAGCGCGGTCGCCGCCGTGTCGCAGGTGCTCACTGGACCCGTGAGTACGGCGCCTTTTTTCACTCCCTTGCCCCACACGATCCACGGGATGTTGACGTCCTCCGGCGAGTCCGAGCCGTGGGTCTTGTCGTGGCCGCCATGATCGGCGGTGAGGATAACCACACTGCTGTCCGCAATCCCGGCCGCCTTGAGTGCGTCCATGACGACCTTCAGCGCGGCGTCGCTCTCGGCGAAGGCGATTTTCTGCTCGGGCGAGCCCCAGCCGTATTTGTGACCGGCGGTGTCGGGATCGGCGAAATGGATCAGGCACAAGTCGGGGTTGGACAGCGGCAGGCGCGCGGCAAAGGCGGCGGCGACCGCCTTCGCGTCGGCCTTGGGCAGCGGCAGCACGAATTCGTCGAGCGAGCCGGGCAGGTTGAGGTGCTTGAACTTAGGTTTTCCGGCGAACATCGCGGTGGTGAAGCCGTGCGGGTGAACCAGCGAAAAAATCGTCGGCACCGGGATCAGGCCCTTTTCGGGCATCCAGTCGTTCCAGGTGATTTTATGTTTTGCCGGGCCGACGCCGCTGATCATCGAGGCGTGGGCGAGCAGGGTGATGCTCGGCACCACGGTTTTGGCCTCCCAGGTGCACGCGCCCTCGGCGACCATAGCCTTGAGCACGGGCATCGTGCTGTCGGCGATGACGGAGGGTTTGCCACCGTCGAAGCTGACGATGAACACGCGGGCGGCGCGCGGGGTGGTCTGGGCCGAGAGCAGCGCGGCGGTGGTGGTGAACAGAAAAAGTGCGGCGAGGCGGGTGAGGACGAGGCGTTTCATGAGGAGGGTGGCGGAGGGCGGGCGGAGGGGGCGGAGTTTCGGAAAACATCCAACATCCAACATTCAACGTCCAACGTTCAATAGATGGGCGTCGGCTGGCGCGGCGTTCGAACCGGTCGGGCGGTTGGACGTTGGATGTTGCCTGAGGCGGAGGGCGGAGTAGGAGTTTCGGAAAACGTTCAACATCCAACATTCAACATTGAACGTTCAAGGAACGTGCTTCGCGGGTTGCGTGGCGGCTGGCTGGGGGCGAGACGGTCGGGCGGTTGGGCGTTGGATGTTGAGCGTTGAATGTTGGATGTTTTCCGAGCGGCCGTTTTGCCGGGTGGTGCGCGGTTCGTCTCAGCCGAAGTTTTCTATCATGCCCCAAAACTCCTCGGCGAAGTCCGGGGCCTTGCCGACCACCAGGGTCATGCCGGCACCTTCAACCCAAGGGGCCAGCGCGGTTTTCATGAACTCCGAGCCGACGACCACGCGCTGCGGCCGGGCTTTTTGCTGGGTGATCAGCTGGCCCAACGCCTCCTGTGCAAAAATGCCGTAGGGTTGCGCCGCCGGTCCCATCGCCGGCGGTGTCACCACGCCCGTCGCCAGATCAAAACACGCGCCCAGCCGGGGGAAATACTGGGCCTCTTTTTTGGGGTCGCCGATGGGCATGGGCTGCGCGCGTTCATCGAGCCAGACGCCCGCGCCGGGTTTAATGGGCAACGCCTTCCACGCCGCCAGCACCGCCGCGTCCACCGGCAGCGGGTCCGGGTGCGGTGCGGGTGGCAGCTGCAGCGCTTCCCAGGTGATGTCTTTTTCGGTCCACGGGCGATCCACCGGGGTCGTCTCGGCCACCACGGGCAGGCGACGCACCACCGCTGATTTGTGCAGATCATCCCAGGCGAGCGACGGCACCAGAGTGGCCCAACGCAGGGCGCGCTTGAGGTCGACGATCATCCGTTCGGCCCCGGCTTCGTCGATCTGCCAAGGGAAGTGAAAGGGGCGGAATTGGCGGAACACCGGCCAGGCCTGTTTGACCCGCGCGACCGGCGCATAACCCACGCGTTCGCAACGCGCGCGGTCGGCCACTTCGGTTTCCTTTTTGCTCACCAATTCGAGGGTTTCGCCTTCGAGCAGCTCCAGCATCACGGTCGGCGACATTTCGGGCATGCGCGACATCTCCTCGACCAGGACGAGCATCTGCGGACCGGAGGCCGCCGAGTACGTTTGCAATCCGAACTGTTGGCCACCGTTGCCCAAAATCGACATCACTCGGCGCCCGCCGCCGGCCTCGCCGATCAACAGGTAATGCGCGTTTTGCACATCGAGCCACGGCTGCACTTCGCGGAAGGCGATGGCGGCGTCGACCAGTTCACGTTCCAGTTTAAGCGGGAGCTTGGTTTTCATCGGCGGAGACTTGGCGATAAACCCGCGCCGGGCTCAATCGCCAAGTGGCGATTTTATGCTCCGCAGCACTTTTTGGATTTTTTGCCGCTGCCGCACGGGCAGGGGTCGTTGCGGCCGACCTTGGGCGTGGTCCGCATTACGGTCTGCGGGAGCGGATATGCCGGTGGGCTCGCCCAATCCAAGGCGACCGGCGCGTTTTCGTCACCCCAGTCCTCCTCCTCCGCATCCTCATCGCCGTAATCGTCGTCCGCGTAAACCGGCCGACCCTCGATTTCATCAAAAAGTTGCCGGTCTTTCACATAGGCCCACAGGTCGCGCCCCACGGGCGGATCTAGGTCGGGGGCAAGAGGCGTTTGGTTGGCGAACTCGGCCTCGATGCTCTTAAGGCTGCACATACTTGAGTCGAGTAAGCCGGCCTCCACCAGCGGCCAGAGTACCGCTTTGAGCGACGGCTCGTTGAGTTCCATGCTCGCCGTCAAAAGCAGGTTGGTGGCGACCAGCGCCGTATCGTCGTTGTCGTGGGATGCCACGTCGGCGGCCTCGCGGAGTAGGCCATCGCGCAGTCGGGTGAAAATGGCCGTCAACTCAACGGCGGGCAGTTGCCCGCGGCGGGTGAGGATCGCCAACGCCAGAGCCGCGGCGTCGCGGTACCACACGCTCACGGCCCGGTTGGCTGCCAGCGCTTCCAGCGGTTGTGGGTCGCCGTCGTAGGTGTCGGCCAACAATACCTTGGCGTCCTCGGTGGCAAGATTGCCCCATAACGTATCGGCCGTGGATTCATCGATGCTGAACAAGCGCACTAACGTGCAGTGGGTAGATTTTAATTCGAGACTGGCGGCCAGATACATCCACCAAAACGCCTGTTCTAGCGTGGGGTTGTTGGGGTTGGCCTCCTGCCGGCGCGCCATTTCGGCGAGTTTGTCCGGTAGGAGCGCGGCCAATTCGGTGGCCAGTGCGGGGGCGGCTTGCAGGGCGGCTTTGACGCGGGCGGCGTCGTCGCTGGCGAGGTGATCGAGCAGGGTTTCGGCGTTCATCGGTGGCCTATTCGAGCCGGTTTTTTAGGCCCGAAGCCACAAAAAAGCCCCGTCGGCGGTGAGGGCGACGGGGCTGAGGTCGGAGCTGCGGAGGGCCGAGGAGGTCGGTGGGCAGAGGGGCGGCGTTCAGGCGTTTCGGAAAACGTTCAACATCCAATGTCCAACGTCCAACCTTCAACATGCACCCCGCGACTGCGGGTTTAGGCGCGGGTCTGGCGGCGGCGGAAGGCGGCGGCACCGAGGGCGAGCACGCCGAAAATCGCGGCGTAGGTCGACGGCTCGGGGACGGCGGAAGCCGTCGTGACCGAGAAATTGTCCACCGCACCGGCAAAACGGACTGTGTTGGTATTGGCCGCGGTGATGAGGAACTGAACGTCACCCTCGCCCGTGCCGACGTAGCTGAAGGTACCGGTGGTAAACAACATGTTGTGGGTCCAGGCGCCGACGGTCTGGGTTACATCACTGATCACGGTTGCATTGTTGCTGCCCAGCAAAACCATGAAGCGCAGGCCGTCACCGGAGGCGGTGGCCTGATTCCCGTCTTGATAAACGGCCGCCGAAAAGTCGTAGGCGACCACATAGGTGGTACCGCTGTCATTCGCAGCGTAGCTGGCCGTCGTTTGAATTTTATTTACCGATGTACCGCCGTTACCACTGAAGATCATGACCGCACTGTTTCCGGTCGTGTACTCGACCGCGTGAATGGCGTTGCCGCCGGTCGCGTTCCAGCCGGTCAAACTGGCCCCAAACTTTACCTTATTCGCGGTCTCGAACTGGGTCCCGGGAGAGATGGTGCCGCCGGTGAAATTGTTGAAGTCTTCGCTGAAAATCGGGCTTGGGGCCACTCCGGCGGAGGCGGTCAGGTGGGACAAGCCGAGGACCACCAGGGCGAGTGAGGAAAAGCGAAAGCAGGCTTTCGCGAAGGAGGTGACACTGAGTTTCATGTTTTTAATTTACTGTATTAATAATCGTTAAACGGTCGCTTGCACGCTCCCCCCCCCCCTTTTTTTTCAAGCGTAAAAAACAGGTGAATCCCTTGACTTGGTGTGTGCGGAGTTTTTTCGCCTGCTGGGCTCGTCCCGCCATCGGGCTTGCCCTCGCCGCCGATCCGTCTGCAAATGCCCGCCTCTTTCCGATGCGTATCACTGGCCTAGCCCTCGTCCCTCCGCCCACCGCCGCCGACCTGCCCCAGGTCACGCCCGAGCTGCTTGCCTCCGTGCTGGCCCGTTACTCGCGTAGCAATGAGGGCATCGCCGCCATCATGGCCAAGGTCGACCTGGCCAACCCCGACGCCTCCATCGACCGCATTTTGAAGTTTGTCGACTACGGCCACGCCTCCATCGGCGGGCTCACCGGCGGCATCGCGATCGCCCTGGACGACGTATCGATGTGGCTGGCTTACAAGATTTTTGAAATCGCCCAAATGGCCGACGGGCAGGAGTCGTCCACCCGCTATATCACCATGGACGCGGCGAACCTGCCCACGCCCGCCGAGCTCGGCATCCCCGAGGACCTTGCGGCGCGCTGGCAGGCGCTCATGGCAAAATCGTTTGCCGCCTATAACGCCGAATACGCCCGCCTCGACACCCTCGGCGTGGCCGAACCGCACCGCGTGCGTGTGCCCGCCGACGCCAAACCAGCGGTGGTCACCCGCATCCGCAAAAACTACGCGCTCGACCGAGCCCGTTATTTTATCCCGTTGGCCACCCGCACCAACGTCGGGTTGGTCCAGACCTCGCGCATGTGGGCGAGCACGGTTAAACACCTCGATTCGCTCCCGCACCCCGAGGCCCGTGCCGCCGCCGCGCTCATCCGTGGTGAGTTGGTTAAACTCTCCCCGCGGCTAACCCGCCACAGTACGGCCGAAGCCTCCTATCAGGCCCAGGCACAGCAGGAATTGGCCACCTCACTGCGGCTGGGGTTGGCCCGCCTCTCGACTGCGCCGCTGGCCGACGAAGTCTGGGTCAACGTCGACCGCAGCGCCCCGCCCTTTCTTTGCGAGGAGCAACCGGTGGACGAGGCGCTGCGCCACCGCACCAATCGCTACGGTTATCAAGGCACGGCCACCCGCCGCATGCGCGTGGGCTTTGCATGGAACAACATGGCGATCGCCGAACTGCGTGACCTCAACCGCCACCGCACCGGCCACCGCTACACGCCGCTCATTCAGGCCGGCTTTTACCTGCCGGCCGAGATCACCCACGCCGCGCATCAGGAGTTGCTCGACGAGCAAGCGGCGCTGACCCGCGAACTCATGGAACGCGGTTCGGCGGCCTACGTTTACACGCTTCTGCTGGGCGCGCAGACGCCCTTCGAGCACTCGACGCACGGTGATAAGTTTATCTACGAAGCCGAGCTGCGTACGGGCATGGGTGCGCATTACCGCTACGCCGAGCACCTCAGCGCGGCGCTGCGCGAGTTCTTTAACCAAGTGCCCGAAGCCCGCCAGTGGGTGGTCGAAGGCACCGCCGAACCGGAATAACTCCGGGTCGTCCACACGCCATTGGCCACAAAAAACACAAAATGACACAAAAACGCGGCCCCCAATCCATTTAACCGCGAAGGCTCGCGAAGGTGCGCGAAAGACAACGCAATCTCTGTTGATCCATTGAATTTATCCGCTTCGAGTATCTCTGGTTCGTCTTCGCGGTTAAAAATCCGGCGTCTTGGTTTCGCGTTTACCCACGGAATTGGAACTGTCGCAGAACCCCTTGTGGATATATATGTCATTTTACAAAAGTGATTTCGGTCGGTTAACCCAACGACTGCTCCTCGCTGCGGCCTTGGGATCGCTCGGCGTCGTCGGCGTGCGCGCGGCCGACCCGTCGCAGTTCGACCCGTCCAAGAAGAACGACCAGCTTGCGCCCACGCCCGAGCGGACCGACACCCGCCTCGCGCCCAACCAAGAAGCCAATCAACGCCCGATCGAGCGCAACGACCGCCTGCAAGATCAACGCTTCAAGGCGCCGGATAAAATCGAGCGCAAGAACGCGCCGGTTGGCGAAAAGCGGGCCCCGATCGAGATGAAGGAGAAGCGCGATAAAGCCATGATCGAGCGCAAGGACGCGCCCAAGCCCGAGTTGAAGACGTGGGATAAAAACCGCCATAACGGCGAAAAGTTCGACCGCCAGCCGACCGGTGATGACATTAAAAAGTACGAGATGGCCGACAAGTATCAGGGCCGGATGACCGATGCCAAAACGGCGGCCGCGCAGCGTCAGCCGAAGATGGAAAAGCGCACGACTTTCGAGTCGATTAACCGGTTCCTCTTTAAGCGCAACGGCCCGGGTACGCCGGATGGGAAGGCGATGGTGACACCGGCTGCGGGTGGCCCGAATCCGCCGCCCTCACAGGACACGTATAAGAAGTACAGCGTTGATTGGTCGAAGGGGCAGACGGTCCCGGTGGAGTAGGGTGGGCGAGCGGATAGCTAGGAGCTGTGAGCTAGGAGCTAGGAGCTGTGAGCTGTGAGCTAGGAGCTAGGAGCTGTGAGCTAGGAGCTAGTATAGTGGACGATAAATAACACTACTTATTATTGATCGATGAGCGGGCGCGCTGAACCTTGGCGAGGATGTCGGAGGCCTTGGCAGTCCAGATGAAGGGTTTGGGCGAGCGGTTATGATCGGCCAAGTAGGTTTCGATGGCAGCGAGCAGTTCGTCGAGGCTCCTGAAGATGCTGCGGCGGAGGCGATTGACGGTAAGATCACGGAAAAAGCGTTCGACCATGTTCAGCCAGGAAGCCGACGTTGGGGTAAAGTGGATCGTGAAACGAGGGTGCTTGGCCAGCCAGCGGCGGACCTTCTCGTGCTTGTGGGTGGCATAGTTGTCGACGATGAGGTGCAGGGGCTTGTCGGGCGGGGTGCTCGCGTCGATCAGGCGCAGGAACTTCAACCATTCCTGATGGCGGTGGCGTTTTTGGCAGGTACCGATGACCTTTCCGTCGGCCATATTGAGGGCGGCGAAGAGTGTTGTGGTGCCGTGACGCTTATAGTCGTGGGTTTGGGTTGCCACCTTGCCTTGTCGCAAAGGCAGGCCGGGTTGGCTGCGGTCCAGAGCTTGGATCTGGCTTTTTTCATCGCAGCACAAAACCAAGGCGTGCTCGGGGGCGTTGAGATAGAGCCCGACGATCTCCTCGAGCTTCTCCACAAAGCGCTTGTCCTTCGATAATTTGAAGCCCCGCACCAAGTGCGGTTTCACTCCGTGGTTGCGCCAGATCAGGCCTACGCTGCTGGCGGCCAGTCCGCTGACTGCCGCCATGCGCCGCGTGCTCCACTGTGTCGCCATGGGAGGTGTTTCCTCCAGTGTGCGCCGTATCAGTTCGGCCTTGTCCTCCGGCTTGATCTTGGCGCGACGACCTCGCCCGGCACGGTCCCGTAGCAGTCCCGGCAACCCCGACTCCAAATAACGCCCCCGCCAGCGCGCCACCTTCTGCCGACTCATTCCCAACTTATTGCCGATCCATTCGTTGCCGTTGCCTTCAGCGGCAAGCAGCACGATCCGGCACCGCTGGGCATGCTTCTGCGGTGTGCCGCCTCGTTTCGCCCATGCGCTCAATTCGGCCTTCTGCTCCTCCTTCAAATTAACTGGGGCTGCTTTTCTCATTCAGCTACAGACGCTCGGCCGTTAATTTAGTTACACTATTTCTCGCACACTACACTAGGAGCTAGGAGCTCATTTCCCGCGGCGGATGCTTTCTTTTTCGTCCTCGCGGTCTTCCTCGAGGCGGGCGCGTTCGTGGGCCATTTCGGAGCGGATTTTTTCGGATTCATCAAGCGAACCTGCGGCGAGGGCCTCGTTGAGCCGGCGTATGAGGAAGATTTCCCGCTCGGCGATTTTACCTTTGTAGACCAAGTCGATTTCGGCGAGCTGGGCTTTTTTTGCCGGGGTGAGTTTGGCCCCGCCGGTTGGGTCGGATTGGGTGAGGCGTTCCATGGCGAGTTCGTAGGCGCTTTTCATAAACGCACACCGTGCAAGCGAACGCCTGAAACTCAAGCCCGCCGCGACGGTTCCCGCACCTTCAATAGCCTCACGCCCAGTCGTCCAGCGGCGAGTGGCTGGGGCACGTTCATGGCGGTAGCGTGAATTAACTTCGAGGCCGCGGGAGGTTAGTGTTGAACGGCGGCGAACAGCGGCGAACAGCGGCGAACAGCGGCGAACAGCGGCCAAATCCCTTAGGGGCATTTATCAACCACCCACCCAGAAATCAGCTTATGAAGATTGTTAAAAACCAGTTTACCAACGAAGAAGTCATCCTCGATTTCCACGAGTACGAGGGCTGCAAATTCACCAAATGCCGCTTCGTCGTGCTCGGCTATGGCCCTTTCGCGCTCAACCAATGCGAAGTGACCGAGTGCGAGTTCACCTTTGCCGGCCCGGCCGCCAGCACGATCCAGACGATGACCAGCATCTATCACAACATCGGCGAGCAGGGTAAAAAACTCATCGAGGGCACCTTCGAGCAGATCCGCAACGCAGGCGCCAACAAGCCCGCTTAACCCCAGGTGGGTTATTCTAATTCGCGTTAAGATTTAGCCTATCGCGGATTTGGCCACGGACGGCCAACCCTGCACAGCCCGTTGTAGGGTTGGCCGTCCCCGGCCAATCAAGCTAAGACTCAGTGGCTAACGGTTTGATTCCGGGAGCTCCCGCACACGTGTTTCAGGCTTCCGTGCAGCTTACAGTGCCGCCCCTTCCTTCGTCCGTTTCCGTCTCCCTTCACACGCCTCGGTCAGCCTGCGCCAAAAGCTTTTGGAAGAGTGCAACCTCCACACCGTCCTCGATTGTCCCGGCGGCACCTTCATCGGGGCCGGCGTCAAAACCGTGGTGCTGTTTTTCGAAAAGGGCGCGCCCACCCGCAATGTCTGGTTTTACCAGCTCGAGCCGGGCCGCAACATGGGCAAAACCAACCCGCTCAACGACGCCGACCTGGCCGAGTTCATCGAGCTCCAGAAAACCAAAGCCGACTCGCCGAAAAGCTGGAGCGTGGATGTCCGGTCCCTGAGCGCAGTCGAAGGGTACGACCTCTCGGTGAAAAACCCGACTGGTGGCGAGGTGGTGGTGCACCGCAGCCCGCAGGAAATCATGGACGAAATCGCCGCCTTGGACGCCGAGAGCGCCGAGGTGTTGGGGAACATTAAGCAACTCCTGCACACCGGGAATACCCATGCCTAAAAAAATCGAAGTCCTCTCCCGCGAAGTCCGCCTCACCGGCGTCAACAACCAGGATTACGTCTGCCTGACCGACATCGCCCGCTACAAAGACCCGGAACGCACGGATTACCTGATCTTCAACTGGCTACGCAACCGCAACACCATCGAGTTCCTCGGTCTCTGGGAGCAGATCAACAATCCCGGTTTTAATCCCATCGAATTCGATGGGATTAAAAAGCAGGCGGGACTCAACAGTCTTACCGGTGCTGCATCCATCCACGCCAAAGGAGCACGTGGTTTTGGTTGCCTTAACCGCCCCAGTGGGTCAGCCCACGTCGGGACCCAGAGCCCGAGGCTTAGCGGCAGCCCTCGCAGGTGGCTTAATCGCCCCAAAGGGGCAACTTACGTCAGCCCAGGGCAACGCCCTGGGAGCCCCACCGCCGTAATCCCCAAAGCCCTGAAAGGGCGCCCCAATCGATGCCCCAGTCCCTTGCCCGGCTCCATATTCACCTCGTTTTCAGCACGAAAAACCGTCTCCCCGTCATCACCGATGCCGTCCGCGATTCCTTGCACGGCTACATGGCAACCGTCCTGCAAAATCTCGGCTGCCCTGCCGTGCTCATCAACTCGGTGGAAGACCACGCTCATGTGCTCTTCGACCTGGCCAGAACCGTCTCCATCAGCCAAGCCGTCGAAGACGTTAAAAAATCCTCGTCTAAATGGATCAAAACCCAAGGTCCTGAATTCGCCGCATTTGCGTGGCAAGCCGGATACGGCGCATTTGCCGTTTCAGAATCAAACGTGGAAACCGTCCGCCACTACATTGCCGGCCAACGCGAACACCACCGGAAGAAATCATTTCAGGAGGAATACCGGGCCTTTCTTCTGCGCCACAACCTTGCCTTTGATGAACGTTATGTGTGGGATTGATCGACCGGGGGGACGGGTTCGGGCGGGCCTTCAGCCCTCAGGGTTTTCCGAACCCGTAACCCAGGGCGTTGCCCTGGGCTGTCGTCAGGCCGGGGCTTTGCCCCTCCGGAAGGGATCGGGGAAATGAAAGCCAGTGAAAATCAAAAGCTCCCATGTGCCTGCCAACAGCAAGGGGCTGCTATGAAGGCGGGGTGGGAGACGAAGACGCTGGGCGAGATTCTCCAAAAAACGGAGACGATTAACCCACTGCTGACTCCCGATGCGGAGTTCGACTACATCGACGTTTCCAGGGTTTCCAATACGACCTTTGAAATTGAGGAAACGCAGCGCCTCAAAGGACAAGATGCGCCGAGTCGGGCGCGAAAAATGGTCCGAACCAACGACATCATCTTCGCGACGATTCGCCCCACGCTGCAACGAATCGCCATCGTGCCGGCGCATCTTGACCAGCAAGTTTGCAGCACCGGCTATTTCGTTCTCCGGCCGAAGCAGGGTATCGACCACCGCTTCGTCTTCTACTCGCTCTTCACCGAGAGTTTCATCGGACAAATGGAAAGCCTTCAGAAAGGCGCGAGTTATCCAGCAGTCACGGATGGCGACGTGCGAGCACAGGTGATGCCCGTGCCCCCGCTGGCGGAGCAGGAGCGGATCGTGGGGGTGCTCGACGAAGCGTTTGCGGGCCTGGCCACCGCCCAAGCCCACGCCGAACAGAACCTCAAAAACGCCCGCGCCCTCTTCGACAGCCACCTCCACGCCGTCTTCACCCAGCGCGGCCCGGGTTGGGTGGAGAAACATCTGAAGAGGTCTGCGAGAAGATCACCGACGGCACGCATCAAACGCCGACGTATTTTGATGAGGGCATTGTCTTTCTTTCATCCCGCAACGTCACCAGCGGAACAATCGATTGGGACCGCATCAAGTATATCGACACGAAGCAGCACCTTGAAATGCACAAGCGGGTTGCGCCCCGACTCAACGACATCTTGCTCGCAAAGAATGGAACTACTGGCGTGGCGGCGATCGTTGATCGCGATACCATTTTCGATATTTACGTGAGCTTGGCGCTGTTGCGGGCACTACCAGTAATGCGTCCGCGTTTCCTGCTCCATTTCATCAACTCACCAGCGGCCAAGGATCAATTCAACAAGCGACTCAAAGGCGTCGGTGTTCCCAATCTTCATTTGGAAGAAATCAGGGAAGTTTGATTGGCATTCCCTGCCGATTTAAGTGAGCAAGATCGTGTCGTCGCCGAACTCGACGCCCTCTCCGCCGAAACCCAACGCCTGGCCGGCCTGTACGAGCAAAAGCTGGCGGCGCTCAAAAAGTCGCTCCTCCACCAAGCCTTCAGCGGGGCGCTCTGAACCCAACCCGCGCTTGCCCCGTCCGGGTTCAATTAAAACACTGCCGATCACCGCCCATGAGCCACCTCGTCCTTTTTGAGCACAAGCAGGTCCGCCGCGTCTGGCACGGCGAAGCATGGTGGTTTGTCATCGTCGATATCGTCGCCGCGCTCACCGACTCGGCCAATCCCGCCGATTACCTGAAAAAACTGCGCAAACGCGATCCGCTGCTGGGCGAGGCGTTCAAAGGGGGGGGGACAAATTGCCCCCCCCTTGCACTGCTTTTTGAAACCGCCGGGGGACCGCAGAAACTCCTTTGCTGGAGTACGCCGGGTATCTTGCGCCTCATCCAGTCGATCCCATCGCCCAAGGCCGAGCCGTTCAAACGGTGGCTGGCCCAGGTCGGCTATGAGCGGTTACAGGAAATCGAGAACCCCGAACTCGCCGCCCGCCGGATGAAGGAAATCTACCGCCAGAAGGGGTATTCTGAGGCGTGGATCGAAAAGCGGATGCGCGGGATCGCGGTGCGCGACGAGCTGACCGACGAGTGGAAAAAACGCGGGGTCAAGGCCGACAAGGAATACGCCATCCTCACCGCCGAAATCAGTAAAGCCACTTTTGGCATGACCCCGTCGGAATACCGGGAGCACAAGGCGCTGGAGCGGCCGACCGACAACCTGCGCGCCCACATGAGCGAGGCGGAGCTGATTTTCACGGCGCTGGCGGAGTTATCCACCCGGCAGATCGCCGAGAGCGTGGCGGCCACCGGCATGGTTGAAAATAAAGTCGCCGCCAAGACGGGCGGGCGGATCGCCAAAAACGCGCGGCTGGCGCTGGAAGCCAAGACCGGCGGCAAAGTGGTCACCGGCGAAAACTATCTCCCTCCGGCCAAGACCGCGAAAAAGGTCAAATGAACGCCACGGTTGCCCCGAGCCAGGTTCCCCTTATCACCCCGTGAATCACCACCCATGAGCCACCTCGTCCTTTTTGAACACTGTGGGTTGGCCATGACTGCTTTGGTAATGCAGGCAAAGGGAGGGGGCAAATTGCCCCCTCCCTTGTCCGGCGCCTGCGCACCGCCACTCGCCGCCACCACGAAACCCAAGAAAAAGCAGCCATGAACGAAGCCGAGACCCGCGCCTAACACATCGACCCCGCTTTGAAGGCGCGGCGGGCTGGGGCGTGGTCGAGGGCAGCAAAATCCTGCGCGAGCACCGCATCACCGCTGGGCGGATCGAGGGCCAGGGGCGGCGCGGCAAGGCCGACATCGCCGACTACGTGCTGGTGTTTCAAAACACCAAGTTGGCGGTGGTCGAAGCCAAGGCATGGGACGAGGGCCTCACGCGGGCCAAGCTGTTGCAGGGACTAGCCGACAAGGATTTCGGGCCGGACAAGTTGGCGGCGATGCAGCAGCTGATTGAGGCCGAAAAGAGCGACCTGTTCGACGTGCTGGCCTACGTGGCTTACGCGTTGCCACCGGTGACGCGGGCGGAGCGGGCCGATCAGGCGCGGGTGTATATCAATTCGAATTTCAACGCCAAGCAGCAGGCGTTTTTGGATTTCGTGCTGGCCCACTACGTCAACGAAGGGGTGAAGGAGCTGGAGCCGGCGCAACTGCGCCCGCTGTTGCGGTTGAAGTACAACAATTCGATCATCGACGCGGTTGCGGACCTGGGCGGCAGGCCGGAGGAGATCGGCCGGGTGTTCTCGGGGTTCCAGAAGTACCTGTATGCGGAGACGGCGGGGTAGGGGGCGACCCCGTATGACGTGAGGCGAGGCCTGCCGACCTGGGCCGAGGACTTGAAAAGTGGCCAAGAACTGGCCAGGCAGAAAAATAACTAGGCCCAAAAAAGCCCCAGAAACTTTTGTAAGTCTCTGGGGCCAAAGTGGCTGCCCGGGTAGGGGTCGAACCTACGACCAAGTGATTAACAGTCACCTGCTCTGCCACTGAGCTACCAGGCAAGAACCTCGTTAGAGGAGTGTTGAAAAACAATTTTCATGGGGGGGTTGTCAATGCTCGTTTTGGGATTGGAGGCAGATTTTTAAAGTTTTGTTTGCCATCAACTGGGGCTTTGGGTGTCTTGGGGCTCTTTTCTAATACGCCTGCCTTCAATTCCGGAGGAACAGGGGGAACGAAGCTATGAGCAAACAACAACTGATCCTCAACGTCACGGCCCGTCCGCAAACCGGTCGCTCTGCCTCGCGCCGCGTGCGCAAGGCCAACCAAATCCCTGCTATCGTCTACGGTAAGCACACCAACCCGGAGGCGCTCTCGGTTGACGCTCCTGAGTTCGTTCGCCTGCTGAAGTCCCTTTCCGGTCGCGCTCTCCTGATCGAGCTCAACCGCAAGGACTCCACCGCCAAGGCACTCACTTTCCTCCAGGAAGTGCAGCGCGATCCGATCACCGACAAGTATCTCCACCTCGACCTTCAAGAGGTTAAGGCCGACGAGAAGCTCGAAATCCGCGTGCCCCTGCTCATCACCGGCGAGTCCTTCGGCGTGATGAAACAGAACGGCGTGTTGGAAATCGGTGCCCATGCCCTGCGCGTGCGCTGCTTCCCCAAGGATCTGCCTCCCGTTATCGAGGTTGACGTGACCGAGCTGAAGGTCGGCGAGACCCTCAAGGTCGGCACCCTCAAGCCCATCGCTGGCGTCGAGTTCCTTGATGTCAAGGGCCAGCCCGTCGTCTCGTGCGTCGAGCCCGTGGGTGAGATCTCCTCCGGCGCTCCCGCCTCTGGTGCTGCCCCTGCCGCTGGTGCTGCCCCTGCCGCTGGTGCCAAGCCCGCCGCCGGTGCCGCCGCTCCCGCCGCTGCCGCCCCTGCTGCTGGTGCCAAGCCCGCTGCCGGTGCCAAACCCGCTGCTGGCGCCAAGCCCGCCGCTGCTCCCGCCAAGAAGTAAGTTTTGCCGCCTCGGCCCGCTGCTTAACCGCACTGGACCCGGACGTTTGTTCTTTGAGTTATGTCCATTTCGCTTGTTGCCGGTCTGGGCAACCCAGGTCGCGATTACGACAACACCCGCCACAACGTGGGTTTTGTCGTCGTCGAGGCGCTCGCTCGTCAGCTCGGCCTTGCTTGGCAAAAGCAGCGGTCGTTCGAGGCCGAGGTCGCACGCTGGGATCCAGAACCGGGCCGCACGGTCTACTTCGCCAAGCCGCTTACGTTCATGAACGAAAGCGGGCGGGCGGTGCAGGCCATGACCGGGTTTTACAAAATCCCCGGCACTGCGGTCACCGCCGTTTATGATGACCTCACGATTAACCTCGGTCTCGTGAAAGTCAGCGTCAGCGGCAGCGCCGGCGGTCACAATGGTGTGGCCAGTCTGCTCGAGCGACTCGGCAACGGCTTTGTCCGTTACCGCATCGGCATCGGGCCCAAAGACCCTCCGCAGATGGACCTCAAGGACTTCGTTCTCGGCAAATTCACTCCTTCCCAACAACTCCTCCTCGATCAGAATTTAGAACGCTATGTGTCCGGCCTCCGCCTCGTCTTAGACCACGGAGCCGACCGGGCCATGAACCAACTCAACCGTAGAGACTCACAATGAGCACCACCACCAAACGCAACTACCGCGCCACCTTCATCCTCGATAATCGCGGTAAGGAAGACTCCGTTGATCAAATCATCGACGGCGTGAAGAAAGACATCCTCGCCGTCGACGGCGTCGTCGGGGCTGTAGAAGCCCTCGGCCGCCGCGATTTCGCGCGCGTCACCGATCGCCACCTGCCTGGCGCCACCTACATCCAGGTCGCCTTCTCGGCTCCTGCCACCGGCCCGGCCGCCCTCAAAGAGCGCCTGCGTCTCAACAGCACCGTTTACCGCACCTTCCTCCAGACCGCCTGAGTCCGGGCGAACGCAACGCTCCCATGGCTTCCCTTAACAAAGTAATGCTCATCGGCAACCTGACGCGCGACCCGGAACTCCGGGTCACGCCCAAGGGCACGGCCATCTGCCAGTTCGGCCTCGCGGTCAACCGGCAGTTCAAGGACGAGTCCGGGGCAACCCGCGATGAGACCACCTTTGTTGATATCGAGGCGTGGGGTAAACAGGGCGAAACCGTCGCCAAATTCTGCACCAAGGGTAAACCGTTGTTCGTCGAAGGCCGTCTCAAGCTCGACACTTGGGATGACAAGACGACCGGCCAGAAGCGCAGCAAGATGAAGATCGTCCTCGAGAACTTCCAGTTCCTCGGCGGTCGTGAGGCTGGCGAAGGTGGCGGCGCTTCGCGCTCTGCCGCCCCGTCGGGTGGGGATGAGGGCATCGATCAAACGATCGAGCGCCACACGCCCCCGCCTCGGGTTAACACCAAGCCCACCCCGCCTCCGCAGGACAACATCGACGAAGACGTCCCGTTTTAAAAAAAGCGCACCGCGTTCGAACCTCTCAAAATAATTCTTAAACACATATAACATCATGGCTCATAACGAAGTTTTGCTCCTCAAGCCCGTTGACGGTCTGGGCGCCGAAGGCGACCAGGTCAAAGTCCGCGCCGGCTACGCCCGTAACTACCTCCTCCCGCAGAAGTTTGCCGTCGCTCTCACGCAGGCCAACCGCAAGCGCGTCGAGGCCCTCAAGAAGCGCCGTTCCGAGCGCGAAGTCTCCGAGTTGTCCGGCGCCCAAGCGCTGGCCGATAAGATCTCCAAGGTCGCTCTCGCGTTCGCCGTCAAGACCGGTGAAGGCGGCAAGCTGTTCGGCGCTATCACCTCGGCCGACATCCACCAGAAGCTGGTCGAGTCCGGCATCGAGATCGAAAAGAAGAAGATCCACCTCCACACCCCAGTGAAGGCCCTCGGCAAGCACGAGGTGAAGATCAAGCTCCACGCCGAGGTTTCCGTCGAGGTCTCCTTCGACGTCGTCTCCGAGAACCCGATCGTTGAGGCCGTCGTTGAGGCGCCCAAGGCGAGCAAGGAAGAGTATCCGGAGCACGCCGCTCTGGAGAAGCAGGCCGCCCGCCGCGCCGAGAAGGCCAAGCGCAGCGACCGCAAGAAGTAAGGTTCCCGCGCCCGTCACGGCGCGCTCCCCTTCAACTAGGCCGTCGTCCCCTCGTGGGGGCGGCGGCTTTTTTTTGCGGGCCAACCGATGAATTTATGGTGAAAAACTTTCCGTAACACACCATTGCTTCTCGCCGGGCAAACCATTGCCTCGTTACTCCGCTTCATGGCAGACGACTTCAAAAAATTCCCCCGCCGCTCCCGCGCTGACTCCGCAGAGCCGCGCGATGTGGCCTCGGTGATCGGGCGCACGCCGCCGCACAGCCTTGAGGCCGAGGAGTATTTGCTCTCCTGCTGTTTTCTCGATGGCTCCGACATCGTTGCCCGCTGCTTGGAGGGAAAGCTCAGTGCCGTCGCTTTCTACGCGCCGGCCAATCGCGTCATTTTTGAGAAACTGGTCGACCTCTACAATCGAGGCGTGCCGATCGATCTGCAGATCCTCGCCGAGGAGCTTAAGACCAGCCGCCAGCTCGATGAAATCGGCGGCTACGCGTACCTGACCCAGGTGAGTAGTCGAATTCCGACTACGGCGCAGTCGAATTACTTTATCGAAAAGGTTCGCGAGCTGCACCTGCTGCGCGAGCTCATCAAGGTCGCCACCAGTGCTGTCGAGGGCTGCTATGCCTACGAGGGCGGGCTGGAGGAGTTCGTCGACAAGGTGGAGCAGGATCTGTTCAAGGTGACCCAGGACCGCGTCTCCGACGGCGCGGTGCAGATGAAGGGCCCAACGACCGACGCCATGGCCGTCATCACCAAGATGATGATGAAGAAGGGCGAGCTCACCGGAGTGTCGTCGGGCTTCAAGGACCTCGACGCTTTCACCTACGGCTTCCAGCGGCAGGAAATGATCATCCTGGCAGCCCGCCCTTCGATGGGCAAAACCTCGCTGGCGCTTAATTTCGCCGAGGCCGCTGCCCTGCCGCGCCGAGGCGAAGGCGTGCCGATTTTGATTTTCTCGCTGGAAATGGGCGCCGCCCAGCTCGCGCTACGTATGTTGTGCGCGCGGGCCAAGGTGAACATGAAACTTTTGCGTGACGGCCTGCTGTCGAAAAACGGCGAGGAGCAGAAGCGCCTGGTTGAAACAGCCGATGAATTTTCAAAGGCCCCCATCTACATCGACGACTCCAGCCACCTTTCGATCATGGAGCTGCGCGCCAAGGCGCGCCGTCTGCAGTCGCGCAGCAAGCTCGGCCTGATCATCGTCGATTACTTGCAGTTGCTCGCCCCGACCGACTCTAAATCCCCTCGTGAACAACAGGTCGCCGAGATGTCGCGCGGCTTGAAGGCGCTGGCCAAGGAGCTCGATGTGCCGGTGATCGTCTTGTCGCAGTTGAACCGTTCGGCGGAAAAAGAAAACCGCACGCCCAAGCTTTCCGACCTGCGTGAATCCGGCTCGATCGAGCAGGACGCCGACGTGGTGCTGATGCTGGCTCGGCCCAAGGATGCCGATGAAAAATTTCAGGTCGCCGCCGACTCGGCCGAGTTAATCGTTGCCAAACAACGAAACGGCCCAGTAGGAGATTTAAAACTTACGTTCCTTCGGGATATTACACGCTTTGAAAACTACACCCAGTAACCCCGTTTTCGGGGTCGTTCGTCTCGTTTTGGCTATCGGCTGGCTCGTTGTGGCCGGCGCAATCGGGTACGCCCAGCCCGCTGCGGCACCGACATTTAAGGTCGGCACGGTGAGCACGAAGTTCATCGGCCAGGCCAACGTCAACGAGCAGCTCATCCGCGCCAACATGCAGATGCGCGACGGCGTGGTGCTCGACGAAACCCAAATCGACCAAGACATCCGCTCGCTCTACAAAACCGGCCTTTTCGAGTTCATCGAGGTCAAGCGCGACATTCTGCCTGATCGCATCGTCAACCTCGTCTTCGAACTCACCCCGAAGTTCCGCGTGCTCAGCGTGCGTTACGAGGGCAACGTGAAGATCAAGAGCCGCCGTCTCGACAAGGAGATCAAGACCAAACCGAACACCCCGCTTGACGAGCGCCAGGTTAAGGAGGACGTGACCAAGGTCCGCGAGTATTACCAGAAGTCGGGTTACAATCAGGTTCAGATCTCCTACGCGATCGAGCGCAACCGCGCCACCGGCTTCGGGACGGTTACCTTTAAGATCGTCGAAGGCGCCAAAGTGAAGATCTCCAGCGTTAACTTTGTGGGCAATGACCACGTCAAGGTTGGCAAGTTGCGCAAGGCCATCGAGACCAAGAAGTGGAATATCTTCTCCTGGTTGACCGGTTCGGGCCGTCTCAAGGACGACCAATTGCAGGATGACTTGGACAAGCTGCGCGATTATTACCGCGAGCTCGGCTACTTGGATGTCGAGGTGCCTGCGGACAAGATCGATTACCGTTACCCCAAGTCCAGTAAGCTGGTTTTGACCATCCGTATCATTGAGGGGCGCCAGTACAAAGTGGGCGCCATCACGATCAGCGGAAACACCATCATCCCGACCGACAAGCTGCAGGCCGCCCTCAAGCAGAACACCGGCAGTCTGTTCGCCCCGTCCAAGATCGACAAGGACGTGACCGCGCTGGAGGACGTCTACGGTAAGGACGGCTACATCGAGAGCCGCGCCCAGTTGGTGCGTAAGCCTAACCTGACCACCGGTGCGATCGACATCGAGTACCGCATTAAGGAAAGCGACAAGTTCTACGTCGAGTCCATCCGCATCGAGGGCAACACCAAGACCAAGAGCATCGTGATTATCCGCGAGTTGGCCCTCGGGCCGGGCGAGGTCTTCGATTCCGTGCGCATGAAGAACTCCAAGATGATTCTGGATAACACCCGCTTCTTCGAGGATGTCACCACCACACCCGAAACCACCAGCATTCCCGGCCGCAAGAACCTCAAGATCGCCGTCAAGGAAGGCCGCACCGGCAACCTGACCTTCGGCGCCGGCTTCAGCACGCTGGAAAAGGCCGTGGTTTTCGCCGAAGTCAGTCAGTCGAACTTCGACCTGTTTAACCGCCGCTCGATGTTCCAGGGCGACGGTCAAAAGTTCCGCCTCCGCCTCCAGCTCGGCTCGCGCTCCAGCGAGGCGCGCCTGTCCTTCGAGGAGCCCTGGCTGTTCGAGCGCCGCTTGGCCCTCGGCTTTGAGCTGTTCCGCTCGTCGTCCGACTTCAATAGCTCGGTTTACAGCGAGGTTCGCACCGGCGCCGAGGTGTACCTGCGCAAGCGCCTCTTCGAGTTGGTCGAAGGCCGCCTGTCCTACGGTTACCAGATCGTGGATATCAAAGACGTGGAAGCGGGCTACACCTCCGTTTATCCCGAAGAGAGCGCGGCCCTGTCCACGGTGGGCTTCCAGCTCTTGCGCGACACCCGCGACAAGCTGGTTAACACCACCCGCGGCAATCGTATGGAACTGATCTCGGCGGTCACCTCCAGTTCCTTGGGCGGCGATGTGGATTACTACAAACTGGAGGCCAAGGGCTCGCAGTTCTTCTACCTGTCCGAGACGCAGAACCAAGTGCTGGCGGTGTTGGGACGTACCGGCGTGGAGGACTCCTTTGGCGAGACCACCCAAGTGCCCTTCTACGACCGTTTCTACCTCGGTGGACCCTACACCCTGCGCGGCTTCAAGTACCGTGACGTTGGGCCCAAGAAACTGGCTGGACCGGGTAACACTGACAGCGTTCCCGTCGGTGGTAACACCTATGGGTTCACCAGCTTCGAGTACTCGGCTGACATCGTCGAACCCCTGCGTTTCGCCCTCTTCTATGATGCGGGTTTTGTGAACTCCGGATCTTACGATTTCGACCCCACCGGCTACAGCGACAACTTCGGCTTCGGCTTGCGCCTGCTCATCATGGGCGCTCCGCTGAGCTTGGACTACGGCATCCCGATCACCTCGGACGGGACCACCGGCAAGGGCGGACAATTTAATTTCTCTTTTGGAACACGCTTCTAATTTAACACTCTCACTCAATCATTCCTTCCATGAAAACCTCCATCAAGTCACTCCTCGCCGTGCTTTGCGCCGGCTTCATTGCCGTCGCCGCCCAAGCGGAATCTGCACCCAAGGTCCTGGTCATTGATTTGGCCAAGATTTACGACGGCCACTACAAAACCGAAGAGCAGAACGCCAAGCTCAAGAGCGACCAGCAAAAGGCCGAGGACGACCTCCAGAAGCTCAACACCGAGGGCAACGTCCTGGTGAAGGCCTTCAACGACCTCAAGGAGCAGCTCAACAACCCGACGCTTTCCGCCGACGGCAAGATCAAGGCGCAGAAAGACCTCGAGGAAAAGGGCCAGGAGATCCAGCGCAAGCAGGCCGAGGTGAATTCGTTCCGCGCCAACGTTCAGCGTTCGCTCCAGCAGCGCATCAATAACTTCAAGCAGTTCCTGCTCGAGGAAATCAACAAGTCCGCCATCGAAATCGCGAAGAAGAAGGGCGCCACCCTGCTGTTCGACAAGTCCGGCCCGTCCCTGATCGGCGTTCCCACCTTGGTCTATTTCGACGCTTCCTACGACATCACCGATGAAGTCTCCAAGGAAGTGAACAAGGACCGTCCTGCCGCTCCTGCCGCACCCGCAGCAGCTGCTGCTCCGGCCGCCGCCAAGCCCGCGAGCACCGAGGCTCCTGCGGTGTCTTTCCCTAGCGCAAAGAAATAACCTTCGGCGGCTCCGCCCGCTCGCCTTTAAACCCCGCTCTCACCGAGCGGGGTTTTTTTGTGCACGCGGTCCGGTCGGCTTGCATTGGTCCGGACGGTTGCCCACGGTCGTTGGGGTATGCAGCTCGCTTTTAGCGCCGCAGAAATCGCGGCCATCATCCAGCCCCTTTCCAGCAAAGGCAGTACCTCCGCCACGGTGCGAGGCATCGCGTCCTTAGGTTCAGCCCAAGCCGGCGACCTGTCGTTTCTGGGTAATCCCAAATACAAGACCGAGGTCGCTGCCACCGCCGCCTCCATCGTTTTGCTGCCGCCCGATTATTCCGGCGAGCCCGAGCCCGGGCAGCAGTTCCTTTTTGTCGAAAAGCCGTCGATCGCGCTCGCCCGTATTTGCGCACGCATCGAGCAGCTCCTCTGGCCCAAGCCAGCCGCTGGTGTTCACCCGAGCGCCGTCATCGACTCCAGCGCTCAAGTCGCTGCCTCGGCAACCATCGGCCCGTTTTGCGTGATCGAAGCCGGCGTGGTGATCGGTGAGCGCACTCACGTGCAGGCGCAGGCTTTTATCGGCCGCAATGCCAGCATCGGCGACGATTGCTGGCTGATGCCGAAGGTGACCGTGGCCACCGAGTGCGTCGTCAACGATCGGGTACGCCTGCATCCCGGCGTCGTCATCGGATCCGAAGGTTTTGGGTACGAGTTTGTTCAGGGGCGGCACGAAAAGGTCCCTCAAGTCGGTTACGTGATGATCGAAAACGACGTGGAAATCGGTGCCAACACCACCCTCGACCGCGCGCGCTTCAGCCGCACCGTGGTCGGCGAGGGCAGCAAAATCGACAACCTGGTGCAGGTCGGCCACAACGTGGTGATCGGTAAGCACTGCCTGATTTGCGCGCAGGTCGGCATTTCCGGCAGCAGTACGCTGGAGGATTATGTGGTGCTGGGTGGCCAGGCTGGAGTCGCCGGGCACTTGACGATTGGTAAGGGCTGCAAAGTCGACGGCCAGACCGGCGTGAACTCGGATTTGGCTCCCGGCAGTTTTGTGAAGGGCTCGCCTTGTCTGCCGTACAATCTGGAGCAGCGCCTCAACGTGCTCCGTAAAAAGACTCCCGACCTGTTCAAGCGAGTCGATGCGCTTGAGTCTGCTGCGGGTTTAAAAAAGTCTTCCGCATCGTAACATTCCTGACACAGTCCGATCCTTTTCATCCATGAACGCGCCTCGCCTTAAGGTATTTTCCGGTAACTCCAATCGCCCTCTTGCCGAGGAGATTTGCAAGCACATCGGCATGCCGTTGGGCGAAGCCACGGTGACTAGTTTCCCCGACGGCGAGTCGTTCGTGAAGATCAACGAGAACGTGCGCGGCCACGATGTTTACATCATCCAGCCGACCTGCACCCCGACCAACCAGTCGTTGATGGAGTTGCTCATCATGATCGACGCGGCCAAGCGCGCCTCGGCCCATCGCATCACCGCGGTCATGCCGTTCTACGGTTACGCCCGCCAGGACCGTAAGGACCAGCCCCGCGTGCCGATCACCGCCAAGCTGGTGGCCAACCTGCTCGTCGCCGCCGGTGCCAACCGTATCCTGACGATGGATCTGCACTCGCAGCAGATCCAGGGCTTCTTCGACATCCCGGTGGACCACCTGTTCGCCTCGCCGGTTTTCTTTAAGTACCTCGAACAGTTTAAGGCCGATAACATGGTGGTGGTTTCCCCCGATGTTGGCGGCATGAAGATGGCCGCCGCCTACGCCGGAATTTTGGGCGCGCAGCTGGGCATGGTCTGGAAGAAGCGCACCAACGCCACCACCGTCGAGACGGTCAATGTAGTCGGCGATGTCGCAGGTAAGGACGTGCTGTTGGTCGACGACATCACCGAGTCGGCTGGCACCCTCGCCAATGCCGCCAAGATCATGCGCGCTAGCGGGGCCATCAGCGTGCGCGCCGCTGTCAGCCACGCCCTGCTCAGCCCGATTGCCTACGAGCGCTTGGCGCTGGGTCACATCGACGAGCTCATCACCACCAACTCGGTGCCCGTCGACACCCGTGGCTTGCCCATCCGGGTGCTGAGCATCGCCAGCCTCATGGCCGACGCCATCGTGCGCATTAACAACAACGAGAGCGTCACCAGCCTGTTTCGCATTAAGGGTTTTTAAGCCCCGGCGGCGAGGCGGGCATCCCTGAGCTCACGCTCAGGGCCACGTCCGGATCGGGATGCCTCAAGCTTCCTGTGGCCTTGCGCGTGAGCGCAGGGTGTTTTTTATTGGGCGGCCTGCGCGGTATAGAGCGCGGTCAAGGCTGCACCGATTGCCTGAGAGAGCTCACCGAGGGAGGCGGCGGTGATTTTCATGCAGCGGCGCTGAGATGGAAACAGGTAGGGTTCTGCGGCCCGGCTGATGCCGTTGAGGTAACGCTCGCGGAATTCCGCTGTGGTGCTCTCGGGGTCGATTAACCCGCCGCCGATCACGACGAAACCAGGGTCGAGGGCCATCGCCAGATTGGCGACGTGAAGCCCTAGAGCGCGGGCCTGCAAGTCGAAGATTTCCAGCGCCAGAGCATCCCCTTTTTGCGCGAGCCCACGCAGGGAAAGCGCCTTGTGTTTAGGGCTGTCGGTGGACGCGGCGAGCGGGTGCTCAGGGGAGTTGGGCAGCAGTAGATCGAGGTACTGGGGCAAGCCGGAGATCGTCGTGTACGCTTCGATACAGCCCCAGTCGCGTCCGCAGCCGCAGCGGAATGGGGCTGCGGCGGCCAGTTTTGGCCCCAGCAGGTGCAGCGGTGCCGGCATATGGCCGGCCTCCATACCCGCCAAGTGGTCGCCGGAAAGCGGCAGACCGCGGGCGTCGATGTAGGCGGTGCCGAGACCCGAACCGGGGGCGAGCAGGACGACGGCGGCTTTTTGGTCGCCGCGTGCGCGGGCGGCTTCACCGACGCCGCCCAGATCGCCGTCGTTGCCCACGACGAGTGGAAGGGTGCGCCCGGCCTTTTGGGCGAGGGCGGCGGAGTAATCGGCAAAAAAATTCCAGCCGGTAAAAGAGGTGGGCAGATTGGCCGACCGATCCATTATCCCGTAGCTCTGGTAAGGGCCGGGCAACGCAAGGCCGACACCGGCGATTTGGTCCCAGCTCAGTTGGTTGTCGGCAAGGAATCCCTCCACGCCCTCGACCCAACCCATAATCGTTGCTGCGGTGCCGTCCTGCGAGTTGGTGGAGCTCTGGCGCAGTTGGGTCGATATGGGTGAACCATCGGCCCAGACCCCACCGGTTTTTGAGGTGGTGGCGCCGCTGTCGGTACCGATGAAAATGAGGGATGATTTTGTCGGCATGGGCGGGAAGGGGTGTTGGGTTGGCTTGGGCGAAGAAGGAGGCGGGCGTAACCGTGGCGGGTGTTAACCGAGCAGGTTTTTTAGGGCGGCGAGGTATTTTTCCTGAGTGCGCGCAATCACCTCGGCGGGAAGCGTGGGGGCAGGAGGTGTTTGGTTCCACTTGATGGCGAGCAGGTGGTCGCGGACGAACTGCTTGTCATAGCTGGGAGGTGAGCAATCGACGCGGTAGCCGTCGGCCGGCCAGTAGCGGGAGGAGTCGGGGGTGAGCACCTCGTCGATGAGGATGAGGTTGCCGGCGGCGTCTGTGCCGAATTCGAACTTGGTATCGGCCAAAATCATACCGGCGGCGCGGGCGCGGTCGTGGCCGAGTTGATACAAGGCGAGGCTAGTGGCTTTGACCTTTTCGTAAAGGGCAGCGCCAACGGCTACCGCGCCCTGGGCGTCATTGATGGCCTCGTCGTGCTGGCCCTTGGGCGCTTTGGTGGTGGGGGTGAAGAGTGGCTGGGGCAATTTATCGGCCTGACGCAAGCCGGTGGGCAGGCGGTGGCCGCAGACCTCGCCGGTTTTTTGGTAGGCGGACCAGCCGCTGCCGACGAGGTAGCCGCGCACCACGCACTCGATGGTGAGCGGGGTGAGTTTACGCACGATCATGGAGCGCAGTTGCAGATCGCGGTCGGTGATGCCGCGGCGGGCGAATTCGCCAGCTTGGTCGGGCAGCAGGTGGTTGGGCAGAAGGTGGGCGGTCTGGGCGAACCACCAGTTGCTCATCTGGGTGAGGATGATGCCCTTGCCGGGAATGCCGTCGGGCAGGATGACGTCGAAGGCGGAAAGCCGGTCGGTGGCGATGAGCAGGAGGGCGTCGCCCAAGTCATAGATTTCGCGGACCTTGCCCGAGGCGAGGAGCGGGAACGGGAGGCCGTCGATGGAAGTGACGGCGCGGGCGGGCAGGGCGGCGGCGATTTGGGCGGAAGTCATGGCGAAAGGTGAGGACAGAAGACCTGGGGAGGGCGGAGCGAAAGCGAAAAGAGGTTGAAAGTTTACCCTTGCAAGAGCGGAAGCGGGTTCTAAGGTCCGGCCTCCGTTCTAAACGTCCCCATCGTCTAGCCCGGTCAGGACGTCTCCCTTTCACGGAGATAACCGGGGTTCGAATCCCCGTGGGGACGCCAGTTTCTACCTCTCAGAGGTAAAAGTAGACAGCGGATTTGCCAGTTGACGTGGCAAATCCTACATGTCCCAGGCACCGCAGTTCGTCATTTCCGAGTTCACGAATCCCTCAGGGGAGATCGTTTTTCGCCTTACCGGCTGGCTTGACGGTAAGCGCATTCGAAAAAACTTTCCGTCCCGCGCTGAAGCTTCCGCTGAACGGCAAACGCTGGAAATCCAGTCTGTCCAGTCCTCCACCGGCGTTCGTACCACCGCCACGCGCTTGTCCGACGAACAACTGCACGAGGCCGAAGCGCTTTTCAGGCGTATGGAAGGCAAGCCCCGTCCGATTTCCTTTTATATCGATTTTGCTTTGTCCAACTACCGCGAACCGGAGCACCAGAAGCCCCTCGCCGACGCGATTAGCGACTATACCCTGGCGAAGGCTCACGAGTTTGAGCAGGGTCACATTTCCACGTGCCAGCTCAGCAGGATCGTCTCGGACCTGAAAGGTTTCGCCGCGCATTTCCCCAAGCGGGCCGTTGCCGAGTTAACCATGCCTGTCCTGATTGAGTTTCTCGAACGTGGTCGACCGTCGATGAAGACCTACAACAACCGCCGCGGCATCGTCTCCACCTTTTTCAAATACTGCTTTCAGCGGGGGTGGATCGTCGAAAATATCATCCTAAAAGTCCCGCATTACCGCATTCGCCGTAAACGCGGTGTGGCCGTGACGCTGTCCACCCAACAGGCCAGTGATCTGATGGCGCACTTTGAGCAATTCGAGGGTGGCCGCTGGGTTCCTTATTTCGCCCTTTGCCTGTTCGCTGGCATCCGCCCCGGCGTGCCCAACGGCGAAATCACCAAAATCAGGCCCGCCGACGTGAACCTCGACACCGGCATCATTTCGATCTCGGCCGACGCCTCCAAGGTGCGCGAGCCGCGTCGCATCACCATCCAGCCCAACCTCGCCGCTTGGTTGCGGGCTTATCCCTTGAGCAAATTTCCCATCGTCGTGGGCGACTTCCAAAAGCGTCGGGCCAAATTCCGCGACCAGTTCAGCCTCACCCACGATGTCCTCCGCCACACCTACATTTCCATGCACGTGGCCAAGTTTCGTTCGATCGGTGAGGCGGCTATTCAGGCGGGTAATTCCGAGAGCATCATCCGCAAGCACTACCTCGACCTCAAAACCCCTGCCGAGGCCGAGCAGTTCTTCGGCATCTTGCCAACACCGGTCACCGTAGCCGCTACCGCCACGATCACGCCGACCGAAACGAGCCCCCTGCCCATTGCAGCCTAGTCGGTAGGCATCGCAGGCCACCCCCCTCCCCAAAAACGACACAGGTGTCGTTTTTGGTTCACCGCCCGCACCGTCACCGGTGCGGGCTTTTTTGCGCAGCCACGTTGACACCCCGCCTTGAGCGTATGAACCCACCCGCCGTTTCCGCTCCCTGCATTCAACCGCCGATCCACGCGCAACTCACCGACATTGTCGGCCTGCGCACCAGCGGAATTTTCCCCGCCGGTCGCGAGCCCTCCATCCGCACCCTGCGCGAATGGTCAAAACTCCGCCGCATCCCCCACCACCGCGTCGGCCACTTCGTCTATTACGACCCCGCCGAGGTTTCGCTCCACATTCGCACCAAACTCAAAATCCCCGCCCGCGGCTGAGGCGAAGTCCGTCGCGTCGCTTTCCGGTGCCGCCCCCTCCAGCCCGCTCTTACCGGCGGGCTTTTTTGGGCAACCACGGTAACCCAGACCCGCGTCCGGTTCCCTCAAAACCCAAGTTAATTGCAAATTAACTACGCACCCTTAGCGACCGTTCATAAAACCGACGTAAACGCGTAATCGGTTGATCCAAGCTGAGAAGGCTTCACACCCCATCCCCGCATTGGGGTTGTCTGGGCTAACGGCAACGCGGATTTGCGGGTTTTCCCTGCTTATCGCGAGGTGCGCGCCCGCTCCCCCGCGGCACCTCCACCTCATGTCGAACTACAATCCTCGCACGTTCACCTCCCTCGGCCTGCTGCGCTCCATTCCGGCCGCACTGCTCCACCGATTTTTCCTGCCGCATCGGGCATTCCTCGAATCCCTGCAGTTTGCCTGGCCCGAGAGCCCGGAAAATCTCGACCACCGGGCCCTCCACGCGACGTTGATGAAGCCGCTGGCCTCGATGCCGGACAAGCGTCTCGCCCAGGCCATGTTCGTGGTCGACGAAATGTCCGACGAGGCCGGCGTGGCCGCCTTGGTCGACGCGATCCGCGAGACCGACCCAGCGTTCACCCGTGACCGCCACCTGGAAAACGTCGTCTTCGTCATGTCCCGCTGGCTGATCGACTCCGAGCTGGTCGAGAACACCAATGCCCGCCGCTACGCCCGCGAAAACCGCACTTTCCGCTCCTACCGCACCTCGTTGAACCTGCCTGCCGGTCGGCTCGATGCGGTCGAATTGGCCGCGTTCCAAGAAACAATCGCCGCCTTGCTCGCCCCGTTCTACCCGCCGGAGAGCGTTAAAGTGTTCCAGTTTCCCGAGAACGACGGCAGCGAAACCCTTCGCTTCATCGTCCGCCACGGCGGCCCGTTGGTCCGCGAGGGCATCGTCAAAGCTGACGCCCCGGGCGAGTCCGACAGTTGTCTGTTCCGCCGCGAGGTCTTCGACGTGATTGTCTACGACCCGCAAAATAACGAGGTGCGTATCCACGCCAAAAAACGCGACTGCGACCTCTACACCCACGCCTGCGGCTCTCAGTTCCTCGACAACGCCGACGCCTTTCCCGACACCGACAAATACACCCTCGAACCACTCCGCACCGCCCGCGAACAGTCGTTGGTGTGCACCGACATTATTGGGCTCAAATCGATCACCTTGATCGAGCTCGATGTTCACCTCGGCGGCGAATTGGCCGAGTCGGTGCTTTACCGGGCCGACGATGTGTTCGCCAGCAACGCCATGAATGAGGCCAACGTCATCCACGGCCGCACCATCCAGGCGGCTTGTTTCGCGGTGACCTTCAGTCACTCGCGCCGCACCCGCTTTGTCACGGTGCAGACCCCGAACAAGGCTAGTTTTAAGCGCGATAACGACGGTATGTTGGTCGAAAAATGGCTGCGCAGCGCGGGCTTCATCCTCAGCGAAACGTCGCCAACTCCCGACTACATTGATGTCGAATGCACTCTTGCAGAGGTTGCTTGAGCGGTTGCCGGTGCTGGCGGGGGTTTGCGCAGTCCCGGCCGAGTGGCACCACCACCTCGGCACGGACTGCTTTTCTTCCCTGCCGACCGGCTATCTCGTCAACACCCGCCGGGCCGCGCGGTGGGTGCCCTGTCGGCAGGCCCAACGCTCCTGCCGGCGGCTGCACAGGATCGACGAATCCAGCGACGGTCGGCTGATTGCCTACGCGCAGCCCGGCGAGGTTTGCCCACACTTTGAAATCACCGCCGCCGACCGGTTGGTTTGGCGCATCGACCTGCCCGCCGTCCTGGCCGACATCGCCTCGACGCTGACCCTCGACGGCCCAGCCGAGGCGGTGGCGCCGACCTTCTGGCGGCTCGGCACCGCCACCAAACGCCGCATCCCGGTCTTCGTTTCCCTCGCCACTTCGGTGGCCGGCCACGCCCAAAATGTCGCCTGGGTCGCCGCCCAAAAGCACGAGCGCCCGGTCTTTTTCGTGCCGACTGCCAACGACGCTCTCCAGCCGGTGGATACCGCCCTCAACCTGGCCGGCGGGCGCCTCGGGGTGTTGGCCGATTTCCTCGAAATTGACCGCAAAAACCGGTTGGCCGCCACCCTCGAACTGGCCGAGCGCTGGCGCGATCTCGACCGCGAACCCGCCCGAGTGGTGGAAAAGCTCCCCCTGCCAACCGGGGCCACCTGGGCGCATCTGGTGGTGACACTGCTGACCAACGGCAAAATCAACCTCGCCCACATGACCGGCTCGCCGCAGCGGACCTACACCCGCGCCGAACTTGGCTTCGAGTCGCAGGCCGGCGCCGAAACCGAGGCGTGGCGGGCGCTCAATTTCGCCGCCCAGCACGGTTGCATCCCGATTTCCCAAAAAGCGGGCAAACGGGATGACGATTCCCGCTACCGTATGAAAGCAATAGCCAGCGGTTTACAACGCGTTCTGACCTTGTCCAGCTACGGCTTCGAAAAGGCCACTTCGCCGTTTCACGAAACCCCAGGTTGCGTCCCGGTACTCGGTTACTGGCCGCTTTTCAAATTACGGCCTCAATCGGCCCGTTTTACCCCGCCGGTGGGTAATTACCCAGCCCCCGTCCTCGACCTCGCCGCCGATCCGGACGAACCGCCAGATTTAGATTAACCTGCTACACCAAAGCCGCTTGCACACCGCAGGCGGCTTTTTTGTGCCCCGGTCGCGGGCCGTTTTCGGGGTAATTCGGGTAATTACCCCCGTGGTCTCGTAACCCAAAACATCCGCAAAACCTCCGCCGCCAGCGGAGCCGGATGGGAGGCTCCGGGTTATGCCTCCCGTCCGGCGCTCTGGCGATTTGCCAAAACATGTCCGTTTCCGCCGTCAGTAAACCCGCCGCCCCCGTGACCATCACGCGCGGCCTGATCCCGAGCGCCACCCGTCTCGCCCTTTACGGGCCCGAGGGTGTCGGCAAGACCTCCCTCACCGCCGGTTTCCCCGCACCGGTGTTCCTCGATACCGAGGGTGGCTCCGCCCACCTCGACGTTGCCCGTTTCCCCCGGCCCCGCGCCTGGGCCGAGCTGCTCGCCGCCATCAACCACCTGCTCGCCGCCGACCATGGGTTTCAAACCCTAGTGATCGACTCCATCGACTGGGCCGAAAAGCTCCTCATCGAGGAAGTCTGCCGCAAAGCCAACAAAGAGAGCCTGGAAGACTTCGGCTACGGCAAGGGCAACGTCTACCTGGCCGAGGAGTTCGCCCGCTTTTTGGCCCTGCTGGAAAAGCTCCGCGACCGCGGTATTCATGTAGTCCTCGTCGGGCATTCGATGATCCGCAAGTTCGAGGCCCCCGACGCGGTCGGCGCCTACGACCGCTTTGAGCTGAAACTGAGCAAGCAGGTCGCCGCCTTGGTGAAGGAGTGGGTCGATGCCCTCTTGTTTGTGAACTTTGTGACCAAGGTCACCGAAAAGGACGGCAAGCAGCGCGCCGTCGGTGGCCGCGAGCGGGTCATCCACACCACCCATACCGCCGCCTGGGACGCCAAAAACCGCTACGGCCTCGACGACAAAGTCCCTTGCGCCGCCACTTCGCTCGCGCCGCTTTTCGCCCGCACCGCCATCCACGCCGCACCAGCACCGGCACCAGTCCCAGCACCGGCCGCCCCATCGTCCCATAAATCCCCTTCCGCCCAGCCCTCCCATTCCGCGCCGGTGATCCTAATCACCCGCGAGCAGGTCGATAAACTCGATCTCTACTGGACCACCCTCAAGAAAACGCCTGAGGACCGCGCCAAAGCCTTCGCCTGGATCGGCTGCGACAGCATCGACCTGCACTGGAACGAACTCACCGCCGACCAGGCCGACAAACTCATCGGCAAGCTGCAGGACCAGATGAACAAGATCGCCGAGGCGTCCACCTCGACGGCCGCCAAAGCCGGCTCACGCAGCAACGGAGGTGCACGATGAGCACCTACATTTTCGACATCGAAACCGGCCCGCGCTCCCGCGCGGAACTCGCCGCGTGCGTGCCGCACTTCGAGGCCCCATCCAACTGGAAGGATCCCGAAAAGATCCGCGCTTACGTCGCCGAAAAAGAGGCCGAGTGGTTCCAATCCGGTGCCCTCTCCGCTCTCACCGGTCGGGTGCTCGCGATCGGCTACACCAACGAGGCGACCGGCGAAATCGGCTTCTTTGCCTCCAACAACGAGGCGGCCGACATCGCCGCCTTTTGGCAACTGATCGCCCCAACCGGCTACCTGCAGGCCGAGCTGATCGGGTTTAATAGCAACCGCTTCGACCTGCCGTTTTTGATCCGCCGCTCCTGGCACCTCCGCGTGCCGGTGCCGACCGAACTGGTTTCCGGCCGGTTTCTGCCCGCCCAGTGCCGCGACCTGCTCGACTGCTGGCGCTGCGGTAACCGCGAGGACTCCGTCTCGCTCGACCGCCTCGCCCAGTTCCTCGGCGTCGGTCGTAAGACCGGCCACGGCGCAGATTTCGCCGCCCAGTGGGCGACCGATCCGGCCGGGGCCCTCGACTACCTCGCCAACGACCTCCGCCTCACCCGCCGCTGCGCCGTCGCGCTCGGCCTCCTTACCCAACCCTCCCGCTAATTCCCATGAAATACACTTCTTCCGCCGACGCCCCCAAAGCCTACCACCTCCCCGCCGGTGACTATTCGGTCACCATCCTTGAGGCCTCTGAAACTGTTTCGCGCTCCACCGGCGCGGACATGATCAAACTCACCCTCGAAGCCGAGGCCGCCGACGGGGCCACGTCCACGCTGTTCGACTACCTCGTGGCTTCCGCCTCCTCCGCTTGGAAGATCGATACCTTCCGTATCGCCCTCGGGCAAACTATCGCCCCGGGCGAACCGGTCGAGCTCGACGCCGCCGATCTGCCCGGTCGCACCCTGCGCGCCCGCCTCAAGGTCGAGGACTACAACGGTCGCTCGAATAACAAGATCGATGCCTGGCTCGCGCCGCTCATCCGCACCGCTCCGACCGCACCCGCCAACGCCGCTAAAAAGGAAGGAGCCGCCAATGAGCCGTTTTGATCTCCGCCCCTACCAAACGGCCTGCGTCGAGGCCGTGCTCAGCAAGTTTCGCCAGCACGGTAAACTGTTGGCCGTTCTCCCCACCGCCGCCGGTAAAACGGTTATCTTTTCCCACACGGCCGAAAAGTTCGCGCCCGGCCGCACCCTGATCCTCGCCCACCGCGAGGAACTGCTCAGTCAGGCCGCCGACAAGCTCACCCGCGCCACCGGTATCGTCGCCGAAACCGAATGCGGCACTCGCCACGCCAGCCTCGACGCCCAGGTGGTGGTGGCGTCGGTGCAAACCCTGATGGGTGAAAAGCGCCTCAGCCGTTGGCCCCGCGACCATTTTAACTTGGTCGTGGTCGACGAGGCGCACCATGCCCTCGCCGAAAGCTACCAGCGGGTGCTCGGGCACTTTGATGGTCACGCCAAGGTGCTGGGTGTCACCGCCACGCCCGACCGCGGCGACAAGAAAAACCTCGGCACCTATTTTGAGGACATCGCCTTCGAGGTCGGTCTGCACGAACTCATCGAGGACGGTTACCTCTCCCGCATCGCCGTGCGCACGCTGCCGGTCGAGATTAACCTCACCGACGTGCGCACCGTGGCCGGTGACTACAACGACGCCGACCTGGGTGACGTCATCGAGCCCGCCCTGCGCGAAATCGTCGCTGCCATGCGCGAGTCAATCGGGGACCGCAAAACGCTCGTCTTCCTACCGCTGATCCGCACGTCCAAAAAGTTCGTCGAACTCTGCCGGGAAGCCGGTTTCACCGCCGCCCACATCGACGGTCAGAGCGAGGATCGGGCCGACCTGCTGGCCCGTTTCGCCGCCGGTGATTTCCAGATTCTCAGCAACTCCATGCTGCTCACCGAGGGTTTCGACGAGCCCTCGGTGGAGTGTGTGGTTTGCCTGCGCCCGACCAAGGTCCGTGCCTTATATGCGCAGATCATCGGTCGCGGCACCCGACTGCACCCCGGCAAAGAAAACCTGCTCGTCTTGGACTTCCTCTGGATGACCGGCCGCCATTCCATCGTGCGCCCGGCTCATCTGGTGGCCTCCAGCCCGGAGATTGCCGACGCCATGATCGCCCAAGCGGAGGCGGCCGGCGACGAGGAGCACGACCTGTTGGAGGATGAGATCGACGCCAAGGCCCAGCGCGAAGCCGCGTTGGCCACCGAGCTGGCCGCCAATGCCAAGCGGGCATCGCGCCAGCTCGATCCGGTCGAATTCGCGCTCTCCCTGCACGAAATCGACCTCGCCGAATACGCCCCGACCATGGCCTGGCACCACCAGCCGCCCTCGTTCAAGCAACTCAGCTTGCTCGAGCGCAACGGCCTCGATCCGTCCGCCATCCGGGACAAAGGTCACGCGGCGGCGATAATCGACCGCATCCTCGCGCGGCGTAACCTTGGTTTGGCTACGCCCAAGCAAGTCGCCTGCCTGCGCCGCAACGGTCATCCACGCCCCGACCTGGTCACGTTCACGGATGCCGGTGTGTGGATGACGGATCGGTTCAAAAACCAGCCAACCCGGAGGGCTGCATAATGTCCCTGCGCTACACCTCGCCCTCCGCCAGCGCCTGGCCGCTCGACCTGATCGAGCGCGCCCGGCGTTATCTAGCCAAAATGCCGCCCGCCGTATCGGGGCAGCATGGCCACGACCAGACCTTCGCCGTTGCCTGCACCTTGGTGCAGGGCTTCGGCCTAGGGGTGGCCGATGCCGCCCCGCTTTTTGCCGAGTACAACGCCCGATGCTCGCCCCCGTGGTCCGAGCCTGACCTCGCCCACAAACTGACCGACGCCGACCGCGCCGCATCACCCACCGAAGGCCGCGGCCACTTGGCCCGCTCCACCTCCGGCCCCTCATCCCCCCGATCGTCCATGTCCACTCATTCCTCCTCTCCGCCCATTGGTCATTCGTCATTGGACATTGGTCATTCCGAATCCGACTCCTTCGGCACCTTCCTCCGCGCCTGTTTCGAGCCTGCCGACGTCCTCTCCATCGCCCCTGGCGCGATGCATCCCGAAGCCGAGCGCGCCATCCCTGAAAACGGCGGCGTTAACATCCTCACCCGCGACGCGTGGATCGAACGCGCCTCCTCGCGCGGTGGCATCGCCCACGTGTTCAGTGGGCATCACGGCCTTTTCATCCGCATCAATCCAGTGCGCCACGGCGCCGAGGGCACCGACGAAGATGTCACCGCCCTGCGTCACGTGCTGGTTGAGAGCGACGTCATCCCGAAGCCAGAGCAGGAGCGCCAGCTCCGTGCCTCCGGTTTACCCATCGCCGCCCTGATCGACTCAGCCGGCAACTCGGTGCACGCGTGGGTGCGGATCGACGCCAAGAACCGCGAGGAATACCACGCCCGCCGCGAGAAAGTGTGGGCGTCTTTGCCCGGCTTCCAGATCGACAAGGCCAACAAAAACCCTTCGCGCTTTTCCCGTTGTCCCGGTGGCCTGCGCAACGACGGCGTGCAACGCCTCATCGCCGTGAACCTGGGCGCGGCCTCATTCGCCGACTGGGAAGCCCAGTATGAAGACGCCCGCGACATCGACGGTCTCGCCAACTTTTGCGCCGAAAACGAGGCGGATCCGCCGCAGATTATCGAGGGCATCTTATTCCGTGGGGCCAAGATGATCATCGCCGGTCCGTCCAAGAGCCGCAAAACATGGAACCTGACCGACCTCGCCCTCTCGGTGGCGTTTGGGCAACCGTGGTGCGGATTCCAAACCCGCGCCTCCGCTGTCATCTACGTTAACTTAGAGATCGCCCGGTTCAGCTACCGCAAGCGCCTGCGCATCGTCTGCACCGCCCGAGGTTACGACCCATCAACCAACGCCCGCTTTCACGTCTGGAACCGGCGCGGCAAGGACAACGAAATCACCGGACTGGCCACGCGCATCCGCAAGCAAGCCGCCCGCATCGGTGCCGAACTCATCATCATCGACCCGATCTACAAAACCTACGGCGACCGGGAAGAGAACTCGAACACCGAGATGGCCCAGGTCCTCAACGAGCTCGAAAAGCTGGCACACGACACCAGCGCCGCCGTCCTCATCGCCGCGCACTTTCCCAAAGGCAACCTCACCGGCCGAGACGCCATCGACCGGGTCGCCGGTGCGTCGGTCTTCGGCCGCGATCCCGATGCGCTCCTCATCATGACGCCACACGATCAGCCCGATGCGTTCACCGTGACGCCGATCCTGCGCGACTTGCCGCCCCAACCGGAGTTTGTGATCCAGTGGGCGGCCCAGCACTTCCAGCGCATCGCCGCCGACCCCAAAGCGATCCAAGGCCGGGACCATAAGCCGTCATCAGGCACACGGGCACCGGTCATGCTCACCGGCAGTTACCGTGCGTTGTTTTCGGATATGCCGCCGATGCAAAACGGCAAAGACCCCGAGACCAGCGAGGTGATCGCCTATATCGCCAAAAAGCTGGGCGATGCCGGTAAAGACCCATCCCGCGCCACCTCGGTTTTTCACAACATCCGCCAACCGGAGCGCGGCATCATTGAATTCTGCCACGCCTCCAAGACCTGGAAAGGAGTCCATTATGCACCCGTCGCTTAACCTATTTGATTACCTGAAAACCACCTGCCGCACCACCACGGGCACCACTGGTTTTTGGTCCGGCACCACCCCGCACCTAAGCCCCACTTTTTCACAAGTGGTGCTACGGCCTGGGGCTGCACCCGGGGCTATTCTTCTAAAGAAGAAGAGAGCGAGCTACGCTAACGCTCGCCTCTCTTCTTTCGACGGGACGGACCAACCGCCGCGCCGATCGCTTCCACTTCAACTTGTCACTTCAACTGCGGCGAAGCCGCGCGGAGGTGCCCGATGAACTCACGCGAAAAAGGCAAACGGGGTGAGCGTCGCTGGCGTGACGTGCTGCGCGAAGCCGGCTTCATCAAAGCCCATCGCGGCGTGCAATACGCAGGCGGCACCGACTCGCCCGACGTGGCTTGCCCCGAGCTGCCAAGCATCCACTTCGAGGTGAAGGCCGTCGAGGCGCTCAACATCTGGCGAGCGATGGACCAGTCCATCCGCGATGCCGGTGCGCGCAAGACGCCGGTGGTGGCCCACACCCGTAACCGCTCCGGCTGGCTCGTGACGATGCGCGCCGACGACTGGCTCAACCTCATCCGTCAAAGCGACCACGTCGCCGCAAGCGAAGTAGCGCAGGCTTCCAGCCTGCCTCCGCCCCATCGGCCCGATTCCTTGCCCTTTGCGGCCACTCCAACCCCCGCGCCCTCGCCATGACCTGCGCCGACCGCCAAGCAGCCCGCGACGCCCAATACGAGGAGGCCTATCGCGCCTGGGTGGACAGCCTGCCACCCGCCGAACGAGCTCAACTCGCGGCGGGGGGCTTGGCTCAACCCGACGCCACACGCCGCACCAACACGCGTCAGCCCGACGACACCCGGCTCGAACGTCATGCAGCACCCGAACCCACACCCGATGCAGTCGCCGAAGACGCCGACGACCCCAACCCAGCCGAGACGACTGCCGACCAGGTCGCGGCCTCAGCGTCGGCCATCCTAGCCTCGTTCTGCGCCCGCATTCGGTCGCATCCCAACCCGATGCTTGCCTTCGACGCCGCCTGTTTCGCCTCGGGGCTCATGGACATCGAAGGGCTGAGCGAAGCCGCCCTCGCCGAACGCCACGGGGTGACACGCGCGGGGTTTTCCAAACTCGTCGTACAGTGGTCCGAAACCTTCGGCCTGCCACCGTCGCGGGGGATGCGCTCCAAGCGCGCCCGTCGCATTTACCGCCTCGCCCAATTGACATCGCACACCTCGAAACATGACCGCGCCCAAAACTAAAACCGTCTCACTCGAAATCCTCTCGCCCGTCCTACCCGCTACTCACTGCTCGCTACCCGCTACTTCCCCCGTCGACCTCGCGCTGGCGATCAATGCCGCGTTCACCACAGCCCAAACCCTTGCCGGTTCGGCCCGAGAAAAGGCCCAGCACGCCATCGTTGCGGCCATCGACTGCGGGCGATTACTCGAACGACAAAAAGGCAGTCTGCCCCATGGGGCCTGGACGGATTGGCTTGCCGTGAATTGCCCCGAAATCTCGGCACGAACAGCCCAACGCTACATTCGATTATCAAAAACGACACATGTGTCGTTTTTCAATGATGCCCACTCGTTGCGCCAGGCCTACCTCGCGACGGGGGTATTGCCCGAACCGGCGCCCCGCGAAGCCGTTCAGCCCGATGCGAATACGCCGGTGATCAAATTCACGAAGGGGCTTGATCAATTCCGCCGCTGGTATCACCGCCGCACCGACGACACCCCGTTGGCCAAGTGGACGCCCGAAGCCCGCCGTCTGCTCCGGCAAGAACTCACCTGGTTCAAAAAACTCCACGACGACCTCGCCGCCTAAAATGCCGAGTGGGCGTGGTGAGGTTGTGAGCGGTGCTGGCGGGTGGGGGCCTCAATGGAATTCGACGCCCCCGGTGGGCGTGTTCCTCAACGCCTGCGCTCGCTCCGCTCCCTTGGCGAACCCGCTAACGCGCTCCGGCGTAAGCCGCACGATAATCCGCCCGCAGACGCTGGCAGTCGGTCGCCCTGCATTCCGCTACGTGCGTGCGTTCCGCCTGCGGGTCCCAGGGGCCGCCCAGCCGGGGGGCCGCAACGTCCTTCGCCCCTCACGCCACGGATCCTGCCGAGCCAGGAACCGCGTCGTCGAAACGGGGCTACGGCCGAGACGGCCACAAACCCCCGGCCCGGCGTCCCCTGTGCCCCTCCGTCTCCACTCCCACACTCCGCTCCATTCCGGTCGCCCGACCGCCAGCGCCTGCTCGCCTGTCCGGCTGCGAATCCCCTCAACGAACCAATGTCAGCGGTGCGAGACAGCGACCCTCGATTCCGCGCCTGCCGAGCCAGGTGCTCACCGAGTGCCGCCGACTCGCCCGGCCTGAAAAAATTTGGCCCACCGCTCGCCGACTCGCTACGGCCCACCTCATACGCCGGAAGGCTTTGATACGCGGGGCGACAACGCCCCACGGCCAACCAACGACAGTGGCTCGTTCGCAAGCTCACTCACGGCCCACAATGGAACGCGCGCGAAAAACGCGGGCGACCTCCGTGAGCCCCGGCACCCGCAGTGCCAGGCCCGGCGAGGGCGACGGCGGCAGGCACGCGACGGCGTTCCCCGAGTCACGTCCGACGTCGTGTCCAGCCGTCCACGTCCCACGTCCGGGCTGATCTGGCACAGCGGCTGCGCGGGTTCCGCGTGTAATAGGACATTATGGCCAATGGGTGCACGATCCGCCCCTCAGTCCAAGCATTCCATCGGGGCGGCACCTTCCCTCCGCCGAGCCTCCGGCATGTGGTCATAATGTCGTATTACACGCGGAACCCTCGGGGCTCACTACGGTGCGTTGTCAGTATGCGCGCGCCCCCAGAAATATCACTCGGCTTCGCCGGTAGAACGTCTTTTAGCGGCGCTACCGCGCGAATGGGATACCCCCCGCCCCCGCCCGGGCCGTCCCTTTTTTAACGCGTAACGTCGCTGGGCGGGGTGGCACAAAGCCATCGCTGGTCCGGCCGGCCGCCAGGCGCCCCCCCAAGTTCACTCGCAAGCTCGTTCACGGGGGGAGCTTCCCCCCGCCGCCCAGCCGGCGCGGTGGCCCCGCGCGTCCGCGCCGCATCGCTCCGCTGGCGTCTTGGCGCGCTTTGCGTGCCCCTGGCACGCGGCTCCGTCGTGCCGTGCTCGCCCAGCCTCGCCGCGGCCCGACTCCGCGCCCGAGGGCCGGGCTACGCCCGCCCCGAACCCCGAGCCCCGAACCGCCCGAGCCCCCAATCCCCCAGCGCGTTTTCGAACCACCGCCAAATCCGCCTGCGCGCGCATATTCCGCCCATCCGTTTCGACCGTCCACAAGCACCGACGCCGGCCTGCGCCGCGTTGACACCGCCGTTACGGCAATGCCAATCGCCGTCCCCAAAGCATCCAAGCTCGGTCGCTCGCCCAAGTTCAGCCAAGCCCTCTTTGAGCGCATCGTGCAGGACATTCGCGACGGTTCGCCGTCGCTCAACGCCATCGAGAAAGAAGGCATCGACCAGTCCACGTTTTACCGCCACCTGCAGCGCAAACCCGACCTCGTGCCGGTCCTGCAATCGGCCCAGCTGGAGCGTGACCGCGTGCGTAATTCATCCCGCATCGAAGAGGCCGAGCTCGAGCTGAAACGCCGTGGTATCGACGGCTGGAGTGAGCCCGTTTTCGACGCCAAAGGCCAGCAGTGCGGTGAGCGCCGCCGCTACTCCGACGCCTGCTTAATCTTTTTCCTGAAGGCGCATAAGCCCGACGTGTACCGCGACCAACCCACCACCGTGGTAGCCACGCAGGTGAACATCACGCCCGACCGCGAGAAAGACATCATGCGCGAATGGCGCTCCCGCCTCGGTGCCAGCGAAGCGCCTGCGTTGCCCGCCGTGACGACGCCCACGCCATGAGCCGCGCCGCGCCGAAAAAGTCCTACAAGCCCGACCGCCGCCTCGCGGTCACGCCGCTCGACCTCCTCTTGCCCTACCAACGTGCCTGGGTGCAGGACAAAGCCCGCTTCAAAATCTGGCTCAAATCTCGGCAGATTGGCGGTTCTCTCGCTGCCTCCTTTGAGGTGGTGGCCGACGCCATCGAGACCGGTGGTGACTGGGTCATCCTGAGCGCCGGTGAACGGCAGGCCTTGGAGTTCATGGACAAGGTGAACCGCGCAGCAGGCATTTTCTGTGACGCGGTCAGCTACTCGACCGGCCAAGAATACCGACCCGAGATCCAGAAATCGCAGCTACGGTTTCCCAACGGGGCGCGGGTCATTGCACTACCAGCCAACCCGTCCACCGCGCGTGGTTACTCCGCCAACCTGGTGTTGGACGAATTCGCCTTCCACGAAAACCCCGAGGAAATCTGGCGCGCGGTCTACCCGATCATCTCCAACCCGCTGCGCGGTGCGCTGAAACTGCGCGTCATCTCCACGCCGGCGGGCCGGAATAATAAGTATTTCGATTTATGGGAGCACGCGCCGGCTTTCTCCCGCCACAAGACCAGTGTCTACGATGCCGTCGCGCAGGGTCTCGCGCTTAACGTGGACGAACTGCGGGCCAACTTGGCCGATCCCGAAGGCTGGGCGCAGGAGTTCGAGTGCCAGTTCATGGAGCACTCGTCGCAGGTATTCCCCGCCGAACTCGTTAGAGGCTGTGAATGTGAGGAAGCTACCCTCGATCCGCTTACGGACCTCTATTGTCGAACCCTCCGGCCGCGACCGGCCTTGTTTATCGGCATCGACGTCGGTCGAAAACGAGATCTGACCGTAGCTTGGACCCTCGAACGTCTGCACGGCGGCCAACTGATAACCCGCGAAGTCCTCGTCCTCGACCGCGTCCCGTTCCCGCAGCAGGAAGAAATCCTTCTTCCCCGAGTAATGGCGGCGGCCTTCACCGCGATCGACGCCACCGGCATCGGCGGCCCCGTGAGCGAACACCTCGCCGCCGCCCTTGATGAAACCCGCTTTGAAGGCGTCACCTTCACCGGCGACCGAAAACGTGAGCTGTTCGAACGGCTAAAAAAGGCGCTCCAAGCCCGCGCCGTTGGGCTACCGGCCGCAGCGGTAATCCGTGACGACCTCGGCAGCATGCAACGCATCGTCAGCCCCGGCGGCACGATCCGTTATGCCGCCGCCCGCACCGCAGACGGCCACGCCGACCGATCCACCGCGCTGGCCCTCGCGATCCACGCCGCCCAGCGCAACCCCTCCGCCGGAACGGGAGCCTTCGCCTCCGAGCGTGTGCCCACAGGCCTGAACGCCCGCCACCGCCCCGCGCTCACCCGCTACCGCTGCGCCTGGACCCGCTGAGTCCAAAACCTGCCTTACTCCGTGCCCTCATCCGATCTCCCGTCCGTCTCTGTGTAACCACTCCGAAATCCGACCTCTGCCTCCTGACCTCTGTCATCTTCCTCCCACCATGTCCCCATCTCCCATCATCCGCCCCACCGCCCGCGACTTTGAACCGCAACTCTTCGGCAGCAGCCTCTCGCCCGACGCCATTGGTGAACTCCTCGACGCCGGCGCCCGTGGCGACCTCGCCGCACAAAGCGATTTGTTTAACCTGATGGAAGACACCTGGCCGCGTCTCCGCGCCAACCTGCAGAAGATCAAAAACGCGATCCGCAAGCTGCCCCTCAACGTCCAGCCTTACACCCCGAAGAACGGCAAACCCTCGGCCACGGCCCAGGAAAAAGCCGCCTTCGTCGAGTCAGCGCTCCACCTCCAACGAGGTTACGTGGACACGACCCGGGCCCCGCTCGGCTCCGCCGTTTACGAACTGATGGACGCCGTTGCCCGCGGCCTGTCCGTCGTCGAAATCGATTGGGCCAACGACACCACGGGTTACGTGGTGCCGGTCGGGTTCCGCCGCGTGCCGACTCGTTACCTTGGCATAGACACCGACGGCACCCTCGCACTCCGCCTAAACGGTAACAACATCGCCACTTCAGATCGGAAGCTCGTCCCCTTCGCTAAACACCCCGGCAAATTCCTCACCGGCATTTTTCATTCGAAGTCCGGCTCCCTTGGTGAAGCCGCCCAACTCCGCGCCCTGGCACCGCTCTGGCTCGGTCACATGCTCGGTTGGGAATGGCTCGTGCAAAAAGCCGAACTCTTCGGCACACCGCTGCGCTGGGCCAACTACCCAACGACCGCCACCCAGCTTGAAATCGACGCCATCACGTCAGCGCTCCGCAACATGGGCACGGCCTCCTGGGGTGCATTCCCGCAGGGCACTAACCTGCAAATCATGCAGGGCACCACCCCCGGCGTGTCCGGTCCCAACGATCCGAGCGAACGCCTCATGGGCATCGCCGACCGCGCCTGTGACATTATGCTTTTGGGGCAAAACCTGTCCGTGGAACACAACGGCGAAGGCAGCCGTGCCGCCACCGAGGTGCACCGAGAGGTCGAGTTGGATCTCTTCGAAACTTACGCCGAATACATCGTCGCGATTCTTAACGACCAACTCATCCCCCAGTTGATCGCCCAAAATTGGGGCACCGCCGACGAAGTGCCCTTCGTTGAAGTGGAAATCACCCGCCCCGAGCGTGAGCAGGAAATGGCCACCCGCGACAAAACCCTGTTTGTGGACATGGGCCTGCCCGTCTCCCTTCAATACCTCTACGAACGCCACAAAGTCCCGTCGCCAGCCCCGAGCGAAGCCCTGTTTCAACCGGCCAAACCTATCACTCCCGCCCCGCCGAGTCCGGCCTCCGGCAACCGTCCTCCGTCCGCTCCGACCTCTGCGGCCTGCACCTGCGGTTGCGGAACGCCCATCGACGCGGCCAGCGAATCCGCGTCATCCCTCGCCGGCCGCCAAGCCGCTGCCGAGGCCGCATTCCCCCAGCAACTCGCCCAGGCCGAGGCCGCCGGCGATTACCTCGTCTGGGACGCGATCCTCGACGGCCGCACCACCGAAGTTTGTCTCGGTCGTCACGGTCACCGCTGGGGTGACGGTTGGTTTTCGCCACCGCCCGCACACTACAACTGCCGCAGCTCCCTGAGCCGCGTCCCAAAGGCCGACTACCAGCCGCCCAAGTGAGCGCGCGCCACCGTTGACACCGTGGCGATGGCATGGACCTCGCCACCAACAACAAAAACGCCCCGCTACACGCCGCCTTCGCAAACGCCCTGACCGAAGGCGCAGCGCTCCCCTCCGACATCCAATACATGCCGCCCGGCCGCCACCGCATCCGGGCGTCCCAGGGCGGCAAACCCGTCTCCGTCGAAGTGGCAGTGAACGCGGCCACCGCCGCCGTCCTGCAAACCTTCCTCGCCGCAAAAATGACCGCCGCCGCCGAGGGCTGCGAGGACCGCCCTTTTTTCGATTTTAACCATGAGGACCGCGAAGCCTCCGCTTGGCCGACCGAATTTTATTGGGCTGGTGACGAGCCGCAGACCGGCGGCGTCCGCGCCCGCCTCGACTGGTCCGACGCCGGCAAAAAGTCCGTCGAAGGCCGAACCTTCCGCCGCTTTTCACCGACCTTCCACCTCGACGCCTCGGGCCAAGTGACCGGCTCCGAAATCAACATGGGCGGCCTGGTCAATCGCGCCGCGTTCAAGCGTATCGCCCCATTATTCGCCGCCGCGCCGGTTGACACGGTGGCTGAGTCGATGCCCATGCAAAACCTCATCTCCACCCTCCGTTCCCTTTCGCTCGTCGACGCCTCCGCCACCGACGAAGCCGACCTCGTTGCCCAGCTCACCCGCCACGCCACCGCGATCAAAAGCGAACTCGCCGGCCTCCAATTGCTCATGGCGACGCAGGCCCGCCACCGCGCCGAGGCCCACGTTGACGCCGCTGTCCGTGCCGGCCGGTTACCTGCCAAGGACACCGACACCCGTGGTTTCTGGGTCGATGCACTCCTCCGCGACGAAACCAAAGCGGTGAAAGCCCTCGAAAGCCTCACGATCAACCCGGTGCTCGCCCGCCTGACTACCGGCACCGACGACACCGTTACGCCTGCCAGCCAGATCACCCGCCAAGAACAGAAACTGGCCACCATCCGCGCCGCTCACCCCAGCGCCGATTTCCAGACCATCTACGCCAAGGCCAAAGCCGAAAGCCCCGACCTCTTCCGCTAACCCAACTCCTAGCTCACAGCTCTAAGCTCCCAGCTCGCTCCCCATGAAAACCTCTCTCGCCCGTACCAACGCCATCCTCCCCTTTGAGGCCAACGCCGACCTCACCGGCTACGTTGGCCGCTTCATCGTCCTCACCGCAGGCAAAGCCGCGCTCCTGAGCTCGGCCACCGTCAAACCCCTTGGCGTCCTCCTCTGTGACGGCAAAGCCGCCGAACGCGTCACCGTCGCCCTCGGCGCTGGCGGACTCGCTGGCACTGTCCGCGTCAAACTCGCCGCCACCGTTTCGACCATCGGCGCGTACCTGCAAACGACCGCCGACGGCCGCGTTCAGACCGACGCCGGCACCGGCGCCCGCACCCTCGTTGCCCAAGCCCTCGAAACCGGCGTCACCGACGAACTCGTCGAAGCCATCCTCATCGCCCCCCAATCCCTCACCTAATCCCGGCTCCAAGCTCATAGCTCCTAGCTCATTCCCATGCACCTCACCCGCACCAACGCGATTATCTCGGTTATGGCCGACGTCGATCTGACCGGCCAAGAAGGCCGGTTCGTTCGGCTTAGTAACAACGAAAGCATCTGCCTGGTTGATTACGCCCTCGAAAAACCCCTTGGGCTGCTTCTTACCGGCGGCAAAGCCTACGAACGCGTCACCGTGGCGATTCCCGGCGGCCTCGCTGGCACAGTCCGGGTGAAAATCACCGGCCCGGTCAGCTTTGGCGAGCAGCTGCAACTCACCGCCACCGGCTGCGTTGAAGGCTACAGCAACGACGCCCCGCGGATGGTCGTCGGGATTGCACTCGAAGCCGGAGTTTCCGGTGAACTCATCGAAGCCGCTCTCTACACCCCGGTCTTAACCCCCGCCGTCTAACCTCCGAGTCGTTCTCGTTCTCTTACTCCTACTCGTTCTCTCGGTCCGAAATCCGACCTCTGCCATCTGTCCTCTGTCATCTTCTTCCCTTCATGTCCTCCTCCAAATACAACGTCACCCTGACCAACTACGCACGCGGCTTGTCGCAAGACATCTCCGCCACGCTCGCCAACTTCCTCGCCCCCGAGGTCGTCGTCCCCGCTGCCACCGGCCAATATAAAAACTTCGACGACAAAAATACCTTTCAGGTGGTCGACACCTCGCGCGCCGTCGGTGGCCCCGCCAAACGCCTCGAATTCGCCGCCAGCGATCCCACGTACAACTGCCTCCCGCAGGCCCTCGAAATCGCCATCGACGACCACGAACGCGACGAAGCCGGCGAAGGCGATCCGCTTCGCCTCGAAGAGGCCAAGACGCAGACCCTCGTTTCTTCCGCCGTCACCTCGCACGAAGCCAAAGTGTTCGCCGCCCTGACCGCGCTGGCTGCTGCGGCCAACATCACCCTGGCGAGCGACGACCCTATCGCCAAACTCGACGAGCAAATCGAAGCCCTTGCGACCGACACCGGCCGCATGCCCAACCGCCTCGTGATCGGCCTGCCGCTCTGGAACAAGCTACGCAACAACGCCAAAGTGATCGCCCGCTTCCCCGGTGCGGCCTCGATCGGTGTGAGCATGGCCCAGTTCAGCTCGTTGCTCCTCAACCCCAGCATCGACATCCGCGTCGGCATCTTGGCCCGGGACACGGCCAAGCTCGGCTTGACCAAAGCCAACGTAAACATCGTCGGCCAGCAGTTGGTGATCTTCCACGCCAACGCCAGCCCCACTCTTTATGACCCCAGCTTCATGAAAACCTTCCGATTGCGCCGAGGCGGTGCGGACGTCGTCCGCACCTACCGCGACGACGCCGCCCGCTCCGATATTCTGGCGGTCGACTGGAGCGAAGACATCCGCGTCACGTCCCCCGTCTGCGCCCGCAAGCTCACCGCCAGCTAAACGCCACCCACAAAGAGCGCACCACGGGCGGCCGGTCGAAGACGACCGCCGCCCGTTTCTGTGTCCGGCCTACTCGCTACCCACTACCCGCTACTCGCTACTTTTCAAAAAAATGTTCCCCGCCACCCTTTCCATCCTCCGCGACCCGGTCCCGTATCACGGCGCGGTAGGCTTTTTCGCCTTCACCACCCTTGAACGCCTCAACGCCTACGTCGGCCTCATGGTCGGCATGGCCACGCTCGTTTACCTCTGCCTCCGCATCCGCCGCGAGATCCGCGACCGCAACGCCAAGCCCGCCCCCGAAGACTGATTCCGACCTGCCGTCCTCCGTGCCCTCATCCGACCTCCCATCCTTCTCTGTGTAACCACTCCGAAGCTCCGTCCTCCGCCTACGTGCTCAACAGCTTAAACAGCGGCTCGTTGATATAAAAATTAGTCCGCCCCAGCTTGAGCTTACGCACAATCCCTGCCTCGCAAAGCTCCGTCAGGTACTTGGTCGCGGTCTGTCGGGACACGCCCAAGTCGCGCTCGATGAACTCGATTTTGGTGTAAGGATGGCGGAACAGGTTATTGATCAAATCCTGACTGTAGAGTCGCGGCAGCTCCGCACGCAGTCGCTGCTTGGTGGTCTGCATCAGGTCGCGAATCCCCTGAACCTGCGTGAGTGTCTGGCGCGAGGTCTCCTCTACCGCGCGCAGCATGTAGAGCACCCACGCCTCCCAGTTGCCCGTGTCGCGCACCGTCTGCAAGTGGTGGTAATAGTCGGCTTTGTGCCGCACGATGTAGCGGCTCAGGTAGAGCACCGGCAGATCGAGTAAACCGTGCAGCACGAGATGCAGCAGGTTGAGAATGCGCCCGGTGCGGCCGTTGCCATCGTAAAAGGGGTGAATGCTCTCGAACTGGTGGTGCAGCACCGCCATCCGCACCAACGGGTCGAGTCCATCGTCCCCCGCATGGAAGTACTCGAGGAAGTTGCCCATCAACCGCGTGATTTCCTCCGGGTCTTGCGGCGGGGTGTAAATCACCGCCCCGGTCTCCTGATTTTTAAGCACCGTCCCCGGCAACGTGCGCAGCCCGATCCGGCTTTCCAGCAAGGTGGCCTGGATAGCGAGCACATCGTCGAGACGCAGAAACCGCTGCTCGCGCACCCGCGCGAAACCCAGCTTGAGGGCGGTCGCGTAGCTGTGGACCTCCTTGGTCGCCAAGGACGGAAACTGAGCGGCGACGGCATCGCCCTGAAACAGTTCGTCCTCCGTGGTCACGATGTTTTCGATTTCCGAGGAATCCTTGGCCTCCTGCAGCGCGAGGGTATCGATTAAAATCGACTCATTGGGAATGGTACCGGCGGCCCCCTTAAGTTCCGCCAGTTGACGATGGGCACGGGCGAGCTGACGCAGCACGGCAGGAGTCTCCAATGCGACCGTTGAAGGCAAGGGAAGGGGCGTGAGCGGAGTAGTCATATGTAAAGCAAACACCCATTTTCTTGGCACGTCGCCAAAACATGTAAAGAAAACCGCCATTTTTAATACATGTTAACCCAACGTGTTAACTTTTGGCCGATTTTTAGGGCAGTTCAGCCCTCCGCTCCGTCTTGCTCAGTGAGCCTCTGTGTCCGCGCTCCTGCCGCCTCTGTGACAAACTCCGAAATCCGGCCTCTGTCCTTCAATCGCTGACCTCTAAACGCTGACCTCTGACCTCTAAACGCTGACCTCTGCCCCCTGACCCCCGCCGTCCTCCGCGCCCTCATCCGACCTCCCATCCGCCTCTGTGTCACCACTCCGAAATCCGGCCTCCGTCCGCCGCCAAGTTGACACGCCGCCCCAGGCGTATGCCCACCAAACTCCTCCACATCCTCTCCTTCCTTGGCAAAGCCGCTGGCCTCGCCCTCACCATCGCCGGCCCCCTCTCCGCCACCCCCATCGGCCTGACGGTCTTCGCCGCCGCCTCCCTCCTCAAAGACGCGGTGAACCACTTCGGCGACCTCGCCGACGACGGCAAACCCAACGACTCGTTCAAACCCTGACCGGGTCAATTACACTCAACCCATTGCCCAGTTGCGAGTAACACGAAAAACTTGATTTTCCTGAAAAAGTGCCGATGTTGACCCTGTTCATTCACCATGTGTGAAAGGAATTTTCGAAGCCGTCTCTCTCAAGGAGGCGGTTTCAGTCTTTTTAGCGGCCTTGGCTATGGAGCAGCCAGTCCCGCTTTAACGCTTTGAGTGTACCTGCGTAGCTGACGGGATACGCGGTTTTCAATAAATAGGAGCCGTTACGTTCCCATAGAATCACCAAATAATTCGCCTCTTCCAACCAGAGGGCCCACGGCTGATTCCCGTGGCGTTTCTGTTCTGGAAACACCTTCACCCGAGGGTCACCGTCTTTCGCCGCCTTGATCACCCAAGCAATCCACCGCACCCGCTTGCAGCGCTCGGAATCGGGCGTCCGGTCGTCTTCTATACGCCCTTCCTGCATCATGTGCCAAAAGGCGTAATGCTTGCCGAAGGTTTCGGGTTCAAACCGACACCTCACCTTTTGGCCTTTAAACGTAAGCCCGCCCCATGCGACTTCGCTCAGGTAAATCCCGTAGATGCCGTCCAGATAGGCTCTAAAACGCGCGACAAAATCCTCGCCGGGAAAATCGTCCACTTCCACCAATGCGGGTAGCTCGCTCATGCGCTTGGCTGCCCGGCCTCCCAGCAAAACAGGTTGAACTTCCGCGCCCGCAGCAGCGTGTTGCGGGTCAGCTGCAATCCAGACCGGTGCTTAATCCGCTCAATCAACTGTTGTTTAGCGGCACTCCCCGCGAGCCCGCGATGCACGTAGGCCAAGGCCCCGGAGAGTAGATCACACACCTGGAGTTGCTCGATCTCATGGCTCCGCACGGTCTGCACCCGTTCGATAATCTGCCGGTCAAAATCATACTGACTCTTGCAAAGCACATCATGGAGCTTCGTCACCTTCGCACTGCCAACCGTGTCCTTGATGTCTAAGTATATACGGTAGTGGGAATCCGGGTTAAACAGCACACTGAGAAGCTGGAAATACATTTTGTAGTACCAGGTGTCGTGATCCTGCCCGAACTTGTCATGGGTAAGCTTCGACTTATCCGGCACCACCAACGCCCGATAATGCAAATCGTCGGCGTCGAAGAAATAGTCGATGACCGCCAAGTAATAATCTACTTTCGCCGGCGAGACCTTCGTCCACTTAGCCTCGAATGTGGCCGATAATCCGTGCGCACGTTTGATTTCACGCAATCGCTCGGCAATCGCACGCGCCTTGTCCTCCGGGCACCAAACAACCCCCAATACCATCGCCTTCTGGTGATCGTGTTCGAGGTGGCAGCTCTCGTCACAGTAGAGGTTGTAAATGGTTTTCATCGATGGTTTTACAATCCCGTACGACTATTCGGCGGTTATAATGCTCTTAATTATAGAGCGAGGCGACGGTTGCCCATTCGAGGCCCGCGACATAGTTCTGCGGAATTCGGCTATGAGGGTAAGCAATTTGGGGGACGAGCCTGTGGGCTTGGCTAGTTTATCCGATTTCAGGAACTGATTTAGATCACCACCGAAACCAGGTTCTTTCTCTACGGTGTTTGTGGAGTCGGGCTGGCCCTGCGTAAGGTATTCGTCGATTAGGTTAGCAGCATCGTCACATAGTGCTTCCGCCGCGCCTCGATCCTTCGCGGAAAGGATTTTTATGACTGCATTCGTGATATGCTCATGAGTCGTTGCCATGCCCTCGGCCGACATCACGCCCTTGAGCAGTGAAATCACGACGAAACAGAATAGATACCGGCTCGATCCGCGGGTTGGCGTTTGCGCACCACGGCCAAATTTGAGCCGATCCGCCTCTGTATCCAACAAGTATGCGGCATAGAAATCCTCTACGCCAAATGCCCGTTCGCTTCCATCAGTTCGATTGACGATTGCATTATAAATCGTGCCACCAGGTAAGAACGGCGGGTTTTTTCCCCAAGCTGTGCCAGGCTCTTCCAGCCATCCAGCTCCATAGACTTTCATTAATCCGAAAGCGCTGGCCTCCGACTTGAATTGGGGCGTTTCAGGATGTTGTTTCTGATAGGCTTTCTGCGAATCCCACCCACCGCGTTGAATCTCCAAGAATATACAATGCTTCTCTGCCATCTCGCGTGACCAAGTCTTGAAATCGCCGGTCAGCGCCAAAAAGTCTTTTTCTGTCACAGAGTTCTGACTGTTCGTAAATCGGGTGATTTCAGTCAGCAAGGTTCCGTTCGCTTCGTTGACTTGCACGACTTTGACTACCACACACCCGTGATCGAGCTGCTTGATCCAAGCCTTTAATTCAGGGTTCTCCCCCGTGCCGCCGGCATCTAGCCGTCGATCTAACACGTCCCAAAGAGTACGCGTGGTTTGGCACCCGTTTACAATGTAAGGCGTGGTCAACCCCAACTTATCCGCAGCCGAATCAACCTTCTGCGCGACGATTGTGATGCCGTTATTAAACAAACCGAAATGCTCAGGTTGTTTCTCCAAAGTGTTCCTAATCTCAACGTTTACCTTGCGGCGTCCGCCTAGATAACGCCTCACATTTTTTTCGTAGATTCGATCAAGCTCTCCTGACTTCGCCCGGTAGCCCTGGAGAAATGAGTATATGCTGCGCAAGCGCACCGTGCCAACCCACAGATGCTCACCGGAACTTGCAAACTCTGCGACCAGATCAATCGGCCCAATGGCTGGCTCCGTCGGCGTGTCACCTAAGTTTTCGAAGATTGTTTCAACTGATACCGCCTCAACGTTGAAAAACGCGCCCAGACGCTTGCGACCAAGCGTTTGCACATCATCCAATGCATCCCGTTCAGCCTGCGTTAGAGGTTCTACGGTAGCGAAAATGAGGACGAGCCGATCCCGCTCCGACGCCGACTTCATAAAAGTCCGCAAGCGCTCAACCAATCCCTCAGCGAGCGAGGATAATCGCGTGCGCACCCCCGACAAGGTTTCGAATACTTTGCGGGCTTCTTTTATCAGTGTGTCTTCTCCGGCAAAGGCCGTGCCGTATTTACCCTGCACGAGATACCACGTGTCTCCGCTGGTGGTGTCGTCACTGGAATCCTCGGACTTTAACAAGACGGCGAGGTCAATCCCGCCGTCGCCAGCTCCATCACAATAGATCAACTCCGGACCGTTTTCAGGTAGGTCGAGCCACTCGGTCATCAGCTTGTGCGTGAAACGATTCCCCTTCGCAGTGGTCGATGGATTGCCTGCCTTGATTTCTGCAAGCCACTCGGCACGGAATGAGTCGAAACTAACTAAAGGTTTGGTCATATAAATTCTCCGGTTTATTTACTCCACACATCCGCCAGCGCCTCAGCTTGCTCGATGACGCGCGCGACCGCTTCGTCCTGTCCGTCCGGTGGGTATTTATATTTTCGCAGCAGCCGTTTGATCAAAATTCGCATCTTGGCTCGCACACTCTCTCGAACCTGCCAATCAACCGACGTACTGTTACGGAGTTGCTCGGTGAGTTCGGTCGCGAGCTGCTTAAGCGTCACATCGCCCATCGTACGCAGCACTTCCGGACGCTCCGCCAAGGCGTCGTAAAAAGCGATTTCATCCGACCCTAGCCCCAGTTCGTCATTGCGGCCCAGCGCTTCCTTAAAGTCACCGGCCATCTTGAGGAGCTCCTCGATCACCTGGGCGGTTTCGATCGCTCGGTTGTGGTACTTGCGCAGGGCCTCCATCAGGCGGTCGCCGAACTTTTTCTGCAGTACCACGTTGGTCCGCGTATGGGCTTTGATCTCATCACGTAGGAGTTTCTCAAGCAGCTCCACCGCAAGGTTCTTCTGCGGCATGTTGCGGATGTCTTGAAGGAAATCCGGCGAAAGAAGACCGATGTTTGGCTTTTTCAGGCCGGCGAGTGCGAAAATGTCGGCTACGCCTTCGGAGATTATAGCGTTGTCGAGGATGCGGCGCAGCGTGGTGTTTTTCTCTGCCTCTGTGCGCTTCCGGTCGACTGTGGTATATTTCACGATGGCTGCCTTTACCGCTGAAAAAAATGCAATTTCAGTTTTCAGCTCAGCCACTTCGTCGAGCGTACCGCAAAGGGCATAAGCGCTTGTGATTTCAGCAACTAAATCAAGAAACCGCTTTTTGCGGTCGGGCAGCTTTTGGACGTCAAGGATGTGGTTTGCCGCCGGCACGAGTAACACCATGGGGTCGATGCGATAAGCCGAGTAGTCGAAGCCGTGAAAGAGCCCGCGACACGCGTCGAGGCTGGAAAGGAGTTTCGGCAGGGCTTTCTCTCCGGTCTTGTTCGATTGGCAAGGATCTCCGCGCCCCTTGGATTCAGCGTAGACCTTGAGAGCCAGCTTTAAATCGTTGGCGATCCCAATGTAGTCCACCACAAGACCGCCGGGTTTGTCCTTGAAGACGCGGTTCACGCGGGCAATGGCCTGCATGAGATTGTGCCCTTTCATTGGCTTATCGACATACATCGTATGGCAGCAGGGGGCGTCAAAACCGGTCAGCCACATGTCGCGCACGATTACGAGGCGTAGCGGATCAGCGGGGTTCTTGAATCGCTTTTCGAGGCGTTTTTTCTGCCGCTTGGTCGTTGCATGGGGGCGTACCGCGGCGATGTCCGACGCGGTGCCGGTCATCACCACCTTGATCACACCTTTTTCGATGTCATCGCTATGCCATTCCGGGCGCAGCTCGATGATAGCCGCGTAGAGCCGGGCGCAGATTTCGCGGCTCATGCCTACAATCATCGCCTTGCCGGTGATCACTGCGTTGCGCGCTTCGAAATGCTTTATCAGATCGGCGGCAATTTCCTCGGTGCGCTCCTTGGCTCCGACGAGCTTTTCGAGTGTAGACCAGATTCCCTTAGTCCTTTCGCGTAGGGCCATGTCTTCCTCATCCTCGACGACTTCTTCAACCTCGGCGCATAGCTTTTCGATCTCTGCGCGGTTGACGTCGAGTTTAGCCAGACGGCTCTCGTAGAAAATCTCCACCGTGGCACCATCTTTCACCGCGTCCTGGATATCGTAAACGCTGACGTAGTCGCCGAACACGGCACGCGTGTCGTGGTCGCCTTTATCGATCGGCGTACCGGTAAATCCAATGAAGGAGGCCTCGGGCAGTGCGTCGCGCATGTATTTCGCGAAGCCATAAACATATTTTTTCCCGGTGATAAGTTTGGTGTCCTTGTCCCGGACGTTCACGAGCCGGGCTTTAAGCCCGTATTGGCTACGGTGTGCTTCGTCGGAGATCACCACCACATTACTGCGCTCACAGAGCACGGGGTGTTTTTCGTTTTCTCCCTCATCGAGGGAGAACTTTTGGACCGTTGTAAAAATAATGCCGCCGGCCTGACGAGAGGCGAGTTTCAGGCGCAATTCCTCACGACTGTCGGCTTGCTCGGGCGTCTGCTTGAGGAGTTCCTGAGCCTGGCAGAAGGTTTCATAAAGTTGGCCGTCGAGATCGTTGCGGTCAGTCACGACGACGATGGTCGGGTTCTTCATCTCTGCCTGCTGGATGAGTTTTCCGGCGTAGCAGACCATGGAGATGCTTTTGCCCGAACCTTGGGTGTGCCAGACCACGCCTGCCTTGCGCGAGCCGGGCACGACCTCAGTACCATAAGACGCGCGCGGCTCTTCGACTGAATCAGATGCGGCAGCCTGCGCGGCGATGACGGTCACCCGAACAGCTTCGCGAACAGCGTGGAACTGGTGATAGCCCGCAATCTTCTTTACCAACCGATCCCCATCCTGCTCGAACAGGATAAAGTGTTTGAGATAGTCGAGGAAGAGGGCGCGGTCAAAAAATCCACGTATGATCTTCTCGATTTCATACTCTACCACCGGTCTGTCGTCCTCGTTTTTCACCGTTCTCCAAGGGAGAAAGCGCCCTTGGTCGGCAGTAAGTGATCCGACGCGCGCGGTAAATCCGTCGCTGACGATCAGTGCTTCGTTATAGTTAAAAATATCCGGCACCTCCTCCTTGTAGGTCTGGAGTTGATGATATGCCTTCCACACGTCGGCGTTTTCATCAGTAGGATTTTTCAGCTCGATGATCGAAAGTGGCAGTCCGTTTACAAACACCACGATGTCCGGCCGCCTCGTTTTCTGCGGGCCACGAATCGCAAACTGGTTGACGACCAGAAATTCATTCGCGTCCGGTTTTGTGAAATCAACCAAGCGGGCGTGATCATGTTTCACGTCGTCGCCCTGCCGCCACGACACCGCCAACCCATTCAATAGCAACCGGTGAAAATCGCGATTCCGTTGTTCCGCCACCGGGTGATCGAGTTTCAATAATCGTAGAAGTGCCTCATCTAAAATCGGCGGAGGAATTTGCGGGTTTAGTGATGCTAGGGCTCGCGCCAATCTCCCGACCAAAACCACCTCGCGATAGCTCTCGCGCTCGGGAGTCCCGCCGTCATGGGCGATGTCGGGGCCAAACGCGACATTCCAGCCAGTGTCTTCAAACCAGCGTAGGCACTGTTGTTCAAGTTGGTCTTCGGTAATCATATCCGGCGTAAATTAGAATGGAACTGATTCGCTGGTAACGGCTTTTGTTTTGTCTAGCGGCTTCCCGAAAGTTTGAAAAATTGCTTCGGCAACCCCGAACGCATTTTTAACTTGGTCGTTCTCCATACATGCGCGCCGCAGGCGCTCTTTCTCGTCATCGGTAAAATCAGAAATACCGCCGAATGAGACCCTCAATGCCTTAGCCATCTGGAAGGATGTCGCTGCCTCAAAGCTACTAACCAATGAGCGGCGCATTTCCCCGTGCGTTTGTGGATTTAGCAACAAGGCGTCCACTATCGCGGACGCGAGCACCGCCGGTTGTTCCAGAGTTCCACTCACACCCTGATACTTCCCGCCGAAACCATATGGATCTATACCCAGTCTTACCGGCAACACCAACAGACCGCGACCTAGCGCCCATCCGACTTCCTGATCGGTCCAAGGGCTCTCACGAAATGCGGGCGTCAACAGCGTCGCCAAGGCGTGCATGGAGCGCAGTCCCAATTCGATCTCGTTGCGCCACTCCAGGCTCGGCTCGATGTCCTCGTGCGCGACAAACGCCGCTACGCCTCGCCACGCCAGTTCCTGCTTCAACCGAGACACCGCGACCTTGTGCACGGCAAGATGGCTCAAAAATAGCCGGAATCGGCTCACCGGCCAGATTCGTTGAACTTCGGCATCCGACGGTGTCATCCGTTGCCCTAATGAAGTTTCGCCGGGGGCGATGGGCGAAATGGTCACCTCCCCTAGGATGTTCCGGGGATATTGGCGCGCTAAAACGGTCAGCTTAGCTCCGAGCTCTTTCTCTATGCTTGCGAGGCGCGGGTCGAGGGACGCCCACAGAGGAACTGGCACCTCCAACCGCAAGGCCCACGTGTAGGTGCCCCCGTCCCAGTTATCGTAATTCGTCTCGTCGAAACGGGCATGGGAGCTCTCGCAAACCTCAACCAGCTCCGTTTTGCCCTGATGCCTGAAAATATTGGCTAGGGTCGCGATTATCTCCGTGACTGGCTTGGGAAACGTGCCTTCAGCCATTGGATGCCTCCCTAATACTGACAGAAAAAGCGTCAGGCCCGGCCTGCGGCTGCGAAAGCTCAAGAAGCTTCCGCACCGTTGGCTCCCGCTGGTCCGCCGGATAGGCGTAGCGGCGCAATGTCACCGGGAGCACTGTGCGGAGCCGTTCTGCACGTTGCTCCTCGGTTTCCCCAGCACGTCTGTCCAGCAGTCCAGCAATCTCCTCTGTTAGAGTAACCAGCCGTGCCGGCTCTACTTGGGGTGTGCGCAGCATATCCGCGAGCTTGACGGCGATCGGATTTGGCACCGTGGGTGCAGGAGCGGTCGGCACCGCTGTGGCCAGGGTTTCCGGGGGTTCTGCTTTAGCGAAACGGTTGTCTGCGGCTTGGTCAGAGATCAGCGTATTACAGTATTCCGCCGCCCCGATCAGGTCGGGGAAGAGACTGGCGTGATGCACGTTCATCCGTCGTAGGTGGCGTAGGCAGCCGTCGCGATCCTCGTTTTTGATATAAATCTTACAGATATATTTAGCGAAAATTTCCGGCTCAGCGCTAGCATAGTCATCGGTGTCATCTGGGGCGCGCTGGCGTTCGGCCGTACGAAGTTCATCATCTGGGAATTCCGTATCCGATAGTACATCCCCGAGCTTATTCTCAAGCGTGGCGTCGTAGGGCGAAAACGTGAACAATCCGGCTTGGTTCACCAAACGGCCATGGTCGTCTTTCCGAGGCTCCAGAACCCGGATTTCAGGGCACAGCTCATCGTTATCAACGAAGGTCTTATTAAGTAGATAGACCACCCGGTAAGGGTTTTTCTTCTCTCCAGGCGCATCTGGCGTCGCGAACGCGAAAAACAACGCCACGTAGGGTGAATAGGTCCAATCAATAAGAGGGGTCATCAACCCGTGATGCTGGCCCACCGCCCAAAGTTCGTCGCACTGGCTCTGCTCATCATGTTCGAGAAGCGCGCGGTCCTCGATACGCCCACGGATTGCTCGCCGAAATTTGGCGAGCTGCTCGTCAGCCAGTTCTTTTGTGACGATACCATTTTCCATGAGGCGACCGAGTGTCGGCGTGAGCCCCCAATCATAACGGCGCTGTCCCCTATATACGAGGTGCACACCGGATCGATTGAAAAACGGATCTTCGATCAGGCTGGTGAATTCTCGCCAGTTTTCTATGCGTGTTGCGGGTATTCGGCCACTCGTCGCATCGGCAAACACCTCAAAACGATTATTCGGTAACTCCTTTGCCCATAATGGACCCTTGTTGAAATAGGCTGGGAGTTGCTCGTCTTCGAGCGTCGGGCTGAGGGCTATCTTGCTCATGCGGGTTCGGCCTCCTCGGCAAACTGCATGACGCTTAACTCGCCGTTAAAGAGTTTGGGCAGTAGGGTGTCACGAAGCGTGGCGAGCGTGCGAGATTGGTCAGTGTTGGCGCGGATCTTGGCGAACAGAGGTTCTATACTCTTTGCGAAGGCTTCACCTATTTCCGGTGAAGGGAGCATGAACGGAATGCGATTTAAGTTGCCTTGATTCAGCTTGAGCTGGACAGCGCCGTTCACGAAAGCCGCGATGTTACAGCTTTTGAGATGCAGAAGAAGATGTTCTGTGCTGATACTATTCTTCCCCCTGAGGACATGTGCATGGTTGTTTACCCAAAACTTGCCCCAGACGTATTGAAGCACAGCTGTTCCGTCCACGTTGATAACGGAGCCGTCCTCACCCATAAGCACGTAGATGCCGTCGAAAAGGTAGTCATCGACGTGGTCCATGACTGAGGCTGCGCCGTGGTATGGATAAGTCCCTTTCCTCGCTTCACGTTCCCTCCCTGATAGTGGAATCCTTTTTGAGTCAAAGATTTCAATCACATCCTTGAGCGTTGTTGCTCTCCACCCTGTCGGAACAACGGCATCGCTCTTGTTGTCAAAGTTTGAGGGAAAAAGAACCGATGTTGCATCATCAAGACCCACAAGTTTTTGGCCTGCTACCTTCGCGTGCACTGGATCAAAATCCACAAACCAGCTCTGGAAGAGCACCCGTGCCATCTCCTCCAACGTCGCGTTAATACGTCGAAGCGAATCGATGCGCCCGTCAATGGCACCCAGCGTGGCGGCGATCTCCCGTTGCTCATTTTTCGATGGATAGGCCGCGATCATGCGCTCAAGGTCGCGCTTGGTCACATGGCCGAGCCCGGTGGTCTGTTTGTTCTTAGCTATCCCGATGAAGCTAGGTTTAAGGTAACGCAGGAGATAGAATAGAAATTCCGGCAGCACCTCATCCTTCGCCGTGACCCGGAACACATGCTGATTGAGCCAGCCCTCCGGTCCATCCCAGCGGAAGACGTCAATCGACGTTTCCGGCTGGCCCGACCACGAAAAAAGCATGTCGCCGGAGCGCACCCGCACCTTTTCGTCAAAAGTCTGTGTTGTAAATTTAGTCTGCCCCGTGATACCTCCCTTGATTTCGGCAATCTTGATCACCGGCATTCCCGATTTGGAAAACTGAAGGTCGCGAAACGCCAAGCCGTTGACCCAGTTGGCCAACGAATAGAGCGGCGCGTGTGTCCAGCCCTCTGGGAAACTCGGCTGATAAAGCCAGCTCCGCTCCTCGGCGTGTTGCTCGGTATCAATCTCCATAACCGAGTCCTTTCAGCCGCGCTTCGATCAACTGTTCATACTTTGCGGACTCCTTGAACTGTGTGCGCAGTTGAACGACCAGCCGCGCCATCTTTTCCTCAAACGGCTCTGTCTCCGCCTCCGCTTCCTCGGCGCCTACGTAACGCCCCGGCGTGAGCACGTAATCATGTGAGGCGACCGTGGCGATGAGGGTGGATTTACAAAACCCTGCCTCGTCCGCATAGCCTTTGCCTCGTTTCCATGCACGGAAGATGCCGATGATCTTTTCGAGATCTGCGGCGGCAAAGTCGCGCAGTACTCGATCCTTCATGAAACCGAGCTGTCGGGCGTCGATAAAAAGGATTTCGCCAGTGCGGTCGCGATTCTGCCCGCGTGCCTTTTTGCTCTTGGTGAGAAACCAAACACAGGCAGGGATTTGCGTGTTGGTGAAAAGCTGGCCGGGGAGTGATAGCATGCACTCCACTAGATCGGCCTCGACGAGCGCTTTTCGGATTTCGCCCTCGCCCTTGGTGTTGGAGGACATGGAGCCGTTGGCGAGCAGTAGGGCCATCGAGCCGTGGGGTGCGAGGTGATAAAGCATGTGCTGGACCCAGCCGAAGTTGGCATTGCCCTTGGGCGGGACGCCGTAAACCCAGCGCGGGTCGCCTTCGAGTTTCCCGTCCCACCATTCGCTGATGTTAAACGGCGGATTCGCCATCACGAAATCGGCTCGCAGGTCGGGGTGCTGGTCGCTGAGCAACGTGTCGGCGGGCTGCTTACCGAAGTTAAAGTCGATGCCGCGGATTGCCATGTTCATCGCGGCAAGGCGCCAGGTGGTGGGGTTGGACTCCTGTCCGTAAACGGAAATCTGGCCGATCTTGCCGCCATACTTTTCGATGAACGCCTCGCTCTGCACGAAGAAGCCGCCTGAGCCCATCGCCGGGTCATAAACCTTGCCCTGATATGGCTCCAGCATCTCAACGATCACCGAGACGATGCTCTTCGGAGTGTAGTATTGCCCGCCTTTTTTGCCCTCAGCCAAGGCGAACTGACCGAGGAAATATTCGTAAACGTGGCCAAGAATGTCCTTTGCGTTGAGACTGGCGTGATTGAACGGGATGGACGATATGACCTCGCTGATGAGGCCCACCAACTTGCTCGGCTCGATCTGAAGTTGGCTGTACCGGTTTTTCTCGATGATGCCCTTCAGTCGGGGATTCTCCTTCTCCACCTCTTCGAGCGCATCATCAATCAGGCGGGCCACGGAGCGGATCGTGTATTTCGCCTCCTTGCCGTTGCTAACCGTTATCTCCGTGCCGGCTGGTAGGGCGGCATGGTCCTGAATCGTTTTCCATCGTGCGAGAGCGGGCACCCAAAAGACGTTCTTCTCCGTAAAGTAGTCCCGATCCTCCAACTCGGCATTGATCGCGGCCTCGTATTCGGCCTCAGAATTATAATCGGCGCGGTCGAGATAGTAATCGCATTGAGGATCGGCGAACGCGGCGCGCAGCTCACCGCGTCGCATATCGAACGCGTCGGAGACGTATTTGAGGAAGATCAGCCCCAAAACCGCATGCTTATAAACGGCAGCGTCGAGATTCGAGCGAAGGCGGTCGGCGGCATTCCAGAGCTTCTTGTCGAGTTCTTCGAGGAACAGCTGTTCTTCTGATGAGGCTTTTTGTATCACAGGCGTAAAAAATTAGGCAAAGCGTTTGTGGATAATCGGGATACTGCACATGGCCACGTGTCTACGTCGTAATTCACGACGCACTGGGCAATCAGCGTGCGAGTGGGGCCTTTCGTTCTCATGAAATGACCTCCAGCACGAGCCGAGCCGCTTCCGCCGCCGTGAACACGCGAATCGCCGGAGCTTCGACATCGGCAACGGCCGCAAATTCTCCCTCAAACGGCACCGCGATGATCACTAAATCACACCGCAAGAGTTCCCGCAGTCGTCGGGCGATGCCGACGGTTTTCTCGAAATCCCGGCCGACATTAAATTTACACTCAATGCCGACGCGCTTGCCCTTTGCCTCAATGAGGAAGTCCACCGAAGCGATCCCCTCGCAGGCGTCGCGCCGATAGGTAACGCCGACTTTGTCGAGTTCGCGGCCGACTGCGTTTTTGAAGGTGATCGCCTGGGTGCGAGCTTCCAGCCACCGCTCGACGCGTTCGCGCTCCTCGCCTGGGTTACGAGCATCAGCACTTAAAGCTTCTTCGCCCAATACCTCAGCCAGGGGACCGGTGAACGCACGCAGGATCATCTGCTCCTCGTGTGTCGAGGTGCAAAGCCGCTTCATCAAGCGAGTGAGAGTGACCTGCTTGGGTTTGGCGTGACCGGTAACGATACGACTCAACGAGGTTTCGCTCAGGCCAATGTCCACAGCCAATTGCACGCCGGTCAATTGCCGGCGGGCCATTAGGAGACGGATGCTATCACCAAGAGCGTTCACGGCGCAGGGATTTAGGTTTACTTAAACCGCACTACAAGCGCGAACACCGTTTATTTCACACACATTAAGGCGCTCCCGAGAAATGGGGTCGCGTCGTTACATGGATTCATCGGCAGTTCAGTCTCGGGTCTGCCCGGGTGATCGAACCGGCGCAGGTCGGCCGCTGGTTGACGCACCCCAATCCCGCCTTTGACGGCTCCACGCCTCTGCAAGTGGTGGAGCGCCGCATCTGGCGCATGCTCTACGACGTCGAATCCGGCCAGCCGGGTTGAGTACGCGCCTGCGTGCCGTAGCGCTCGGCCGGCGCCTTTTCGTTTCAGAAGAGGTAATCACCCGACCACAAAAGAACAATGTTTCACCAGGCCTTGCAGCCTCATGCCCCTATTCGCCTCGCGGCTTTGGTCGTTGCGGCGTTCGGGTGCCAGCCCGCTAAACTCGGTTCAGGTCGCAGTGGTTCGGGTGAAAGTGTTATAACGCGTCGAGGGCCGCGAGTTCTTGGAGCTCCTCCAAAATCTCCGGGTGTCGCTGATTTAAAAAGCGCTTCACCTTGGCGTTTTCCAAAAGCCTGCGCACATAGCGCTGGGCCGCCCCGAGGTGCAGCGTGTTTTCCCCATAACGATCCTCGAAAAGTCGGTAATCGCGTCCCAGCGATTCCATTTCCCGCTCCATCCGTGCCAAATCTTCCGCCGCTAGGCCTCGTACTTTTTTCGGCACGTTCGGCTGCGTCATTTGGTCACGACTCGTCCCCACCAGCAGCGCCTGCACATAGGCATACGTGTAGTTGTTCCCGCTGGCCATCAGCTGGGCCATCTCGATTTGCCTCAGCGGCTTCACTTTTTTAAACAGCGTGAGTGCGTTCTGCGTGATCGGTTTGTCCTTTAATATCTGCACCACCTCGGGGTGGATGCCCACCAGCAGCCGTTTGCGCAGACCCACCGTCCTCTCATCAATGTCCAGCGCCTTGGCGATTTCCGCCTCCGTCACGCCCTCTTTGAGCGCATGCAAGATCATCCGATGCTCTTGGATGATCGCGATGCGGCTTATCTTGTCGTTATAGGTGAATGCATCGTCAGTCGTCGACACGAGGCAGAGCCCGCTTTCCTTGCCAATTTCTTGCAGCGCCTTCAGCCGCATATGCCCATCGAGCAGCAAATAAGTCCCTCGCGCGGCACGGTTCGGGAACACCACCAACGGCTCAACCAGTCCAATCGCCTTAATGGACGCGAGCAGCGTGCGGTATTTCCCAAAACCGGCGTCCATCGGCTTCACTTGCCGAATCGGCAGGATCGCACTTAACGGCAGTTCAATGGCCTGCTTTTCAAACCCGATCAGGATTTTCTTTGCGGTACTCTTCATGATTGACGAACCCGCTCCACCATAAATTTAGGCAGCGTCTGGAGCGCCTCCGCGCGCAACAGAGTTGAGAAATTCTCGTCCGCCAGCAGCGCCTTGAACGCCGCCGTCAGCGAGAGCAGGCGCGTCTCGACGATCTGCGCCTTTCGTACCAGCAAGCGTTGCCGCTGGGTTTCTTTTTTATAGGCAAGAATCAGTCCGTCGGCACTGGTGCGAGTGCGGACTCTCTGTCGTGAGTCTCGTGTAAAACTACGGCCAAAACTCTTCCGTTGATCCATTAACCGCTTAAAAGTGAGCAAGGTTTTCTGGTTCATCTCCTTGCGTTCATAGGCTTCAAGCAAAACGCGTTGGCTCTCCTCGTCATCGGCACCGGCGATCGGCACCGCAATGGTGATCGGCAGGCGCCCCTGTAGCACCGCATCCAGCACCCGCTCCTCGCCACTTTCCAGGAGTTTGATGATGCCACTCAGATATCCCTCGGCGAGGCCGGTCTTGCGCGCGATGTCCGCGACCGAATTACCCTGACCCTGCATCCACTGAATCATGCGAATTTGGTCCACTGCGCGGATGCGCCGCCGGGCGATATTCTCCACCAGACTCGCAACCAAGCTGTCCGTTTTCGTCATCGTCCTTATCAAGGCGGGGATTTCCGTCTGCCCCAGCGCGATGAACGCCTCCAGCCGTCCCTGACCACACACCAGCTCATAGGTCGGTTGCCCCGCCTCATCCGTCGGCCCCTCTGTCACGGTGATCGGCCTCTTGAGGCCCACCGCACCGATGTTCTGCACAATCAGCTCAAACTTGCGTGGGTCCCGGACACGCGGATTACCCACCCGCACCGCCTTCACCGGCACCATCACGACTTCCTTTTCGTCGCCGGGCTTCATGCTACCTCCTCAATTGATATCCGCTCCGTCATCTCGTAAAAGAAAGCCAAGTCATCGAACCGGTAGGCATCGAGCAGGGCGTCGTTGCACTCGGCCAACCGTAGCCGCAACGCCAGCTGATCGAGCGCTGGGAACAGGTAGTAATCTTTAATTGCCTGATTCGTTTCATCCATCCGGGCCACAACCGTGATATCCGGCCGGTTACTTGCCTCGAAGCGCACCAGCCAGCGCGTCGACCCCGCCTCCGTGCGCAGGCACCGGGACAACACCAGCGACACGACCAGCTCCTGATCCAGCACCAATAATTCCGTCTCCGGGTCACGCTGAACCCGCACCCCGATCTTCGCCAATTCCGTGATCACCTCTTGCACCACTTCCGGATGTTTTTGCCGCAGGAATCGATTGACCTCGATAAAGCTAAAATCCGTTTCCGGCACGTAACCAATCAGTTGATAGGCCCTCACCAAGCTGCCAAAGCGGTTTCTAAAAGCCGCACTCGACGGCAAGTCCTCCCGCTCGTCGATGATCACCCCTGAAATGTGCCCGTGTTGGCGCAGCACATCCCTGAGTTTGTCCAACATCTCATCGTCGCTGAAGCGCTTCGCCCGGGCGATAATCACCTCCTGCACCCGGGTGAAATCCTCGGCCGACACGATGGCCGGAAACGCCCCCTGAACGCGGATCCACATGTCCGGCGGGTTTTGCACATGTTTCCGTTTCAGCTTAAACGAAGTCCGGTGATAGACGTTGTTGCCTAGGTATTTTTCGTTGGTGAGGAGTTGATGCACGGTGCCCCGCGTCCACGGTCGTCCAAGGTCGGTTTTCAGTCCGCGACCATTGAGCCGGTCGGCGATTTCCTGCTCCGCCACGCTTTCGTCCAAAAAGGCACGATACACCCCGCGCACCACCGCGACCTCTTCATCCGGCCCCAACGCCAGAACGACGCGGTCGGTTTGCAGGCTTTTATGTTCACCCACGGCCAAGACTCCCTTGGGCTGCCCTGCCTGATCGACCAGCATTCGGCGCAGCCCATAGCCCGCCGTGCCGCCCTGCTTATAACCGAGCTGAATCAACCGGCAGGCCCCCTGGAAAACCTTGGTCGAAAGCTCGCGGCTGTATTCGCCGGCCATCGAGCGTTTGACGCTTTTGATGATGTTCGAAGTGGGGGAGCCGTCGTTCTCGAACTGCTCGGCGCAGTAGTGGACGGTGATGCCGGCGCGCTTGCAGATGTATTCGTAATAGCCGCTCTCGTCGGCATCTTGAAACCGGCCCCACCGGCTGACGTCGTAGGCGAGAATGCATTTGAAGTCTGCCATGCCCTTTTCGACCTCGTCGATCATCCGGCGCAGGCTCTCGCGCCCGCGCACGTTGAGGCCGCTTTTACCCGCGTCCTCGAACACGCGGACGATCTCCATGCCCCGGCGGGCGGCGTATTCTTTGATACGGTCGAGCTGGTTCTCGGTGGAGTACTGCTGATGCTCGGTGGACATGCGGACGTAGGCCGCCGCGGGGATCGCGGCGGCGCCCGTCGAAGGGAGCGGGAGTTGCGTAGGCCCGCCCATGATTAAGACAGGAGGAGGGTTTTAGCCAGGAGCCCGAGTGGACCGGGTTTTGCGTTGAGAAGTCGAGGCAGGGCTGGGGTGCAGGATCGCATTTCCGCGCACCATGATTTCGTTCAAGTCGGCGGCGATGACATCTTGTAACGCATGGCCCCGGAGCCACCCGATGATCCCAACGAGAGCAACGACTTGTGGTGGCCAGGAATCTTGTAACACAGCGCAGGAATCTCGCGGAAAGAACGCTGCCAGCAAGGAGCGTAAATCAGGGGATTGATCCGTGGAGGTGTCAGCATGCGGAAGGTGCCGTTGCCAGTATTTCGGATTGTTTTTCCGCCATTCCTGAACGCGGTTGAGAGCGGCGGAACCGGCGTGGTAGTCTTGGCCCTTCTTGTTTTTGAGCCAACGCTTTTGACTCAGCTGATGGCTGACTTTTTGGCACGCGGGCCGGGTGCAGTATTTTTGCCGACCGGCCGCACGCGGCTCAGGAATAAACGGTGTACCGCACGCGGCGCACTGGGGCTGACGAGTAGTTTTTTTTGCGTGATGAATTCATGCCCAAAGAGGGTGAAGGGAAGGTCGTCCGGATCGCGACCCAGCCCGTATTTTGTCGATTGTTTAGGCACGGAGGGTTGCCCGCTGATTGCGTCCCCTGAATCGCAGCCCTCCCTCTTATGCCCCCGAAATTATTTGTCAGCGATTTGCCAGCAAAGGTGTTTCTGGCTTCACTTAGGCGCAGTTAGGGTTAGTTTCCTTCCTGTCTCAAACCACTAAATACCAATATAAAGCACACTAAACGAAGGCTTTTCGCTATTTACTTGGGAGTGGTTCGAATCCCCGTGGGGACGCCAGTTTCTAAAAGCCCGTAAATCGAAGGATTTACGGGCTTTTTTGTTTTATCAAAACGCGGGGGCGGGGGTGGGTGGGGGCTGGTTTTTGGGGCACGTAGGGCATGAAGTGCGTGGCGGGCGTCGTTTCGGTTGACGCGTACATGCGCTGCTGGACGTGGCCTTGAGCGTGAGCTCAAGGATGCCTGATGGGCTGGACGTTTTTAGCCCCTCGACTTCGTTTTCGGCAGCCGTCGGAACAGTATTTCACCTCGTCCCAGACCTTTTCCCATTTCTTGCGCCAACTAAACGGGCGTGCGCATACGGCACACGTTTTCACTGGCAGATCGGATTTTTGGCGCATTTTGGGCATCGGCGGATCGGCTGAAATCACCGGCTAAACCAATCGCCCGGCTCGCCCAGGGCGGGCTGGGCGGGTTGCGGCGCGCCGCCAAGCGCGCGGATTTCGGCGGCGCGCGTTTGGATAGCGCCCACTTCGGCGGGGCTCAGGCGGGCGAGATTTTTAACCTGCAAACTCATGCGTGGGTTGCCCGCAAGCAGGCGTTCGTGGCGAAGCAAAAAGTCCCAGTACAACGTGGTTACGGGGCACGCCGTTTCGCCCACGCGCAGGGCCGGGTCGAAGCGGCAGCCGGCGCAGGCGTTACTCATGCGGTCGATGTAATTGCCCGTGGCCACATAGGGTTTCGAGGCCATCAGCCCGCCGTCGGCGTATTGCGACATGCCGAGGGTGTTGGGCAACTCCACCCACTCGACCGCATCGACATACACCCCGAGGTACCACGCGCAGATTTCCTTCGGCCGCACCCCCAGCAGCAGCGAGTAAAGCCCGGTCACCATCAGCCGCTGGATGTGGTGCGCATAACCGTGCTGGAGGGTCTGACCGATGGCGTCGCGCAGGCAGGCCATTTCGGTTTTGCCCGTCCAATAAAACCCCGGCAACGGCTGGTCGGCCCCGAGCGCGTTGAGTTCGCCGTACGTAGGCATTTTCAGCCAATAAATCCCGCGCACATACTCGCGCCAGCCGAGGATTTGGCGGATAAATCCCTCGGCGCTGGCCAGGCTGACGCGGCCCTCGCGGTAGGCGGTTTCGGCCGCTCGGATCACGTCGCGCGGATCGAGCAGTTTGAGGTTCAGGGCCGCCGACAGGCGCGAGTGGTAAAGCCAGGGTTCGCCGGTCCAAATCGCGTCCTGATACTGGCCAAACAACGCGAGCCGATGGGCGATGAAATCCGCCAGTGCGAGCTGTGCCTGAGCCGGGGTGAGCGGCCAGTCGAAACTCGCAAGGCTGCCCGCGTGGCGGGCGAATCGCGTGCCGACCAGCGTGAGCACCTCAGCGGTGATCGGGTCGGGTGGAAACGCGACGGGAGCGGGCAACGGCTCCGGCCCGCTTTTGGGGAAACTGCCCCGGTTGTCGTGGTCGAAATTCCATTGGCCTCCCTCAGGTTCGTCCTCAGCGGTGAGCAACACGCCGTGCAGACGGCGCATGTCGCGATAAAAAAACTCCATGCGCAGCAGTTTGCGCTCCGCCGCGTGTTGGCGAAAGCGCTCCAGCGAGCACAGGAAATGGCGGTCGGGGCGGATTTCCAGCGGGAGCCCGATGGACGCGGCGGCCGTTTCGATTGCAAGGCGAACCCGGTGTTCGCCGGGCTCGGTCAGGATGAGCCGCGCGGGCGCAAGGTGGCGGGCGGCGCGGCCGATTTCGCCGGCGAGCGTCTGGGTGTTGGCGGGGTGGTCGAGCGGGGTGTAGTGGACGGTAACCCCGCGCGCCAGCAGTGACTCGCGGTGGTGGCGCATGGCGGCCAGGAAGATCGCGATGCGCGGCTGGGTTGAGGGCACGTGCTCGGATTCCTCGGCGACCTCCGCCATCCAGACCGCATCGAACGCGGGATCAAAGCCGTCGAAGGCCGAGGAGTCGGCGTTGAGTTGGTCGCCAAGAACCAGAACGAGGGAGCGCATGAAGATTTTTAAATGTGCGTGCGGTGCGGGGAGCCAACGGAAGCGGAGCGCGCCGACGTTAATCACAACGTTCACCTTGTCATCTGGGATGGGCTGAAATCCCGTTTTAACCTGAACGCGCAACGCATCACGCCGGGATGCCTCGCGGGTGTCCTGATTTAGGCCGTTTTGGATTTTGATGCGGAGGACCGCTGCGAACCTGCTCAGTCACGCTTTTTTTGCGGAAAATTACGGCAATCAATTAGGCTTCAGGCGATTAATGTTTCCATTGGTTTTGTTGCATTATTTTTTTGTAAAGGCTTATGGATTAGGTTTTTTTGAAAAAATGGAAGGCGGTTGAGGTGTGAGGCAAAACCAGTGGTTTTGGAGGGTATGCCCTTTTGGGCTGAAGGTGGCTACCGCTCTGGCTTTGGCCGTGGGGCAGCCGGCGAATGCGGCGACCAACTACTATTTCGACCTCATACCCTTTTGCATTCAAACGCATTAAAACCCGACCACTACCGTGATCACGTCAGTAGCGACCCATCATCCAACCTTAAAACAACCGGATTTTTAACCACTAATGAACACTAAGATACACTAATCAAGAAGCGACGAATCCCTTGTTTTTATTAGTGGAAATTCGTGTTCATTAGTGGTTAAAATGGTTCGTTTGTATTTCTTTGATCGCGAAATGGTATCAGAGCGCAAGTCCGTCTAATGGCTCGGCCCCAGGCTTTTCCGCCGGCACTAGCCTCACTCCCGGCGCAGTTCGCGGCTCATGAGGGCCATGAGCGCTTCGGCCGGCGGTTTGCCCTCGTAAAGGATGCGGTAGCCTTCCTTCAAAATCGGCGCGTCGATGCCGCGTTCCCGGCAAAGTCCGTAAAACGACGCGGTGGTGCGGTAGCCCTCGACGACCGCCTTGCTGCCGGCCAACAAATCGACCGCTTTGGCGCCCTCGCCGAGGCGTTGTCCAAATGTGCGGTTGCGGCTCCACGCGCCCGTGCACGTGGCCACCAAATCCCCGAACCCGCCCAGCCCGTAAAAGGTCTCCGCCTTTGCGCCCAACGCCAAGCCGACTCGTACCATTTCGGCCAACGCGCGGGTGAGCAGTGCGGCCCTGGCGTTGTCGCCGAGCTTCAGCCCGTCGCAGCAGCCGGCGGCGATCGCATAGACGTTTTTAAGGCAGCCGCCGAACTCCACTCCGGCCACGTCGTCGCTGGTGTAGACGCGCAACGTCGGCCCGCTCAACGCGGCCTGCACCTCGGCGAGAAACGCATCGGTCTTCTTCGCGGCGAGCACCATGGCGGCGGGGCGACCGCGGGCGACTTCGGCGGCGTTGGTGGGGCCGCTGAGCACGCCGACGGCGACCTGCGGCAGCACGGCCGCGATGACCTCGCTGGGCCGCAAGTGGGTGCCCAATTCCAGGCCTTTGACCAACGACACGACCAGCTTGAGCTGGGTGGCGAGGCCGAGGTTTTGGCGGACCCGTTCGCAGGTTTCGCGCAACGCCTGGGAAGGGCAGGCGAGCAGGATGACGTCCGCCTCCATAAGGACGGGCGTGAGCTCGTGGCCGAGTTGCAGGCTGAGCGGCAAAGCGATGCCTGGCAGGTAGTCGGAGTTTTCGCGGGTGGAGGCGAGGGCGAGCGCCTGTTCGAAGCGGCGCGGCACCAAGGTGACCGTGTGGTTAAGACGCGTCAGATGGATGGCAACCGCCGTACCCCAGGCTCCGGCACCGATGATGGCAAAATTCATGGGCAAAGAATTAGCCCGCGTAACTCGCCGAACACACGGAAAAAACAACGGGGGCCATCGCGGCCATAAAAAGTAGCGCAGACTTCCAGTCTGCTCCGAACGCGACTGCAGACTGGAAGTCTGCGCTACTTTTCGGAGCTAAATGCAGCGTCGTGCCTTTCGGCCTACCGCAGCGCACCGCTCCGATTCTTCCGTCTAGTCCGTGTGTTCCGTGGGCACCTAACTCAGCGCTTGAGGAACGCCGGAATCGTCTCGTTGGCGATTTGTTGGGCGAAGGTTTCGCGGGCGTTGATCAGCTCGAAGGTTGCGCCCTGGACGAGCACCTCGGCAGCCATGGAGCGGGTGTTGTAGCGGCTGGCCATGGTGAAACCGTAGGCGCCGGCACTCAGGAAGGCGATGTGTTCACCCTCGCCGACAGCCTGCAACTGGCGGTCCTTGGCAAAACAGTCGCCGCTTTCGCAGATCGGGCCGACCACGTCGGCCACCAGGGCGCGGCGGGTGGTGTCGCGCTGCAAGGGCACGATCTCGTGGAAACTGTCGTACATCGCCGGGCGCACCAGGTCGTTCATGGCGGCGTCGACGATGAGGAAGTTTTTGCTCGCGCCCTGCTTGAGGTGCTCGACCTCGGCGATCAGCGCGCCGGCGTTGCCCACCATGAAGCGACCGTGCTCGAGCACGATTTTAAGGCCCAGCGGCTGCAGCAACGGCACCAGCGCCTCACCGTAGGTTTCCGGGGTGAGCGGGCGCTGCTCGACGGGCTGAGCGTCCCACCACGCCTGCTGGCCGCTGGCGAGGGCGTCCTTGTAAACGATACCCATGCCCCCGCCGATCGAGAAATAGGTGATGCCGTAGGTGGCCTTGAGCTGCTCGACGAACGGCGTGATCTTCTTCACCGCCTCGACGAACGGGGCGACCGAGGTGAGCTGGGAGCCGATGTGCATCTGAACGCCCTTGATGGTGATGTGCGGATACTGGGCGGCGGCGGCGTAGGCGGCGGCGGCGTTTTGCAGCGGGATGCCAAACTTGTTGTCACTCTTGCCGGTGGTGATTTTGGCGTGGGTTTTGGCGTCCACGTCGGGGTTCACCCGGATGGCGATCGGCGCCTTAACACCCAGTTTGCCGGCGACGTGGTTGATGCGCGCCAGCTCCGGCTCGCTCTCAACGTGGAACGAGAAAATCCCGTTTTCGAGGGCGAGCTGGATCTCCGCCTCGGTTTTGCCGATGCCGGCGAACACGCTGGTCTTCACGTTGGCGCCCGCCGCCAGCACGCGCTGGATCTCGCCGCCGCTCACCAAATCGAAGCCCGCGCCGAGGTTGGAAAAATGCCGCAGCAGGGCGATGTTGGAGTTGGCCTTCATCGCGTAGCAGATCTGCAAATCCAGACCGGCCATGCTCTTGGCTAGGCGGTTGTAGTTATCCGCCATGGTTGCGGCGCTGTAGACGTAGGTCGGCGTACCGTAAAGGTGGACGATCTCGGCGAGATCGACGGATTCACAGTGAAGGTTGGAGGCGGTGTAGTGGAAGTGGTGCATGGCAGTCGTTAAAGCGGGCGAAATTGCCGAGTCTGCTGCGGGAAAACCACTCAAATTTTCAGCACGTCGAGGACTTATGCCTTTTTCATTCTTACGCATAAAAACTGGGCAACAATTCAGGCTCACCGCATCAGCAACCAAGCCTACAACCATCGAGCAACGGAATTTTTAACCGCTAATGAACGCTAAGATACGCTAATTCAGAAGCACTGGATCACTGTTTTTCATTAGCGGCCATTAGCGGTAAACCGGTTCGTTTTTATGTCTTTGCGTGCGACAGGGTATGAAGTGGACCGCCGTGTGGACGGGTCGCGGCGGGCCTGCGAATTAACGGTTAAAATGAGCACGTCGCCGAGTTCCCACTTGAGATTGCGCAAGACGCGCTGATGTTGAGTGCATCGTGATTCGTGCCTTGCTCCAACTCCTGCGTTATCTCCGCCTGCCGACCTTTGTTCGCGGCTTGGGGCGGGATGAGCGCGACTGGAACACGCCCGTGCACAACGGTAAATTCGCCAGTTTTATGGCGCTGCAGGGCAGCCACAGTCGCAATTCCGACCGCTACGATCGGCGCTTGCGCCTGCAAAAGCTCACCCGCGTCGTGGTCGTGCTGACGGCTGCGTTGGGTGCGGGTTGGGTGGCGCTGGAAAGCGCCAGAGCGCTGGCTTTCTTTTAGGAAAATCTAGTGCCTCGTTTGCGCTCGTGGGAAGGACGCGTTGATTGCGTCCCATGCGCACCGGGATTCTTCTCGTTGGGTTGTCGTCGGCGTTGAGTTTGGCTGGCTGCCAAACCGCGCGGGAGGCCGAAATTGTGCCCCCGACTGCGCGCATTGAGGGCTTGGGTATGACCGGCGAATGCGGAGTGCTCTGGCTGTGTTTTACCAACCCGAACCCGGTGCCGCTGGTGGCGAGCAGTTCCACCCACAAGCTCATGTTGGGCGAAAAATCCATGGGCACCATTGATGACGAGGAGCCGATTGGCCTGCCCCCGCTAGGCACGGTGGCGCACAGCATTGTGCTCAGCCCCAAGGTCACCTTGGCCGCGCAAGACTACCTGCAAAACAATCCCGGTGTGGTGCATGCCCAAGTGAAGAGCGCCCTTCACGTGACCCTCGCCGAACAGGACGTAATCACCCTCAAGAGCTTGTGCACCGGTCTGGTTAACACCCCGTAATATACGGGGCGTGTGTTCACCACGGGTGTGGCCTTGAGCGTGAGCTCAAGTCTGCCATGAGTGTGCTCGCGAAGCGTGTGGCCTTGAGCGTGAGCTCAAGGATGCCGCACGCCTCAACTTATGAGCTTAATGAAATCGGTTCGTGGGACAGCGGCTACCCCAGGGCAAACACCTTGAGCTCACGCTCAAGGCCACGCGGAGTGTCCTCGAGTAGCGTGTGGCCTTGAGCGTGAGCTCAAGGATGCCATGAGTGTGCTCGCGAAGCGTGTGGCCTTGAGCGTGAGCTCAAGGATGCCGCACGCCTCAACTTATGAGCTTAATGAAATCGGTTCGTGGGGCAGCGGCTACCCCAGGGCAAACACCTTGAGCTCACGCTCAAGGCCACGCGGAGTGTCCTCGAGTAGCGTGTGGCCTTGAGCGTGAGCTCAAGGATGCCATGAGTGTGCTCGCGAAGCGTGTGGCCTTGAGCGTGAGCTCAAGGATGCCGCACGCTTCACCCTTACAGTTTGTCGACGATCTTGTCGGCCAAACCGTAGGCGATCGCCTCTTGGGCGTTGAGGTAGAAATCGCGGTCCGTGTCGCGGTTGATCACTTCGATCGGCTGGCCCGAAGCCTTGGCCAAAATCTCGTTCAGTTCAAAGCGGAGTTTTTCCATCTCTTTGGCCTGAATGTTGATGTCGGTTGCAGGGCCGACCATGCGACCCGAGATGAGCGGTTGGTGGATGAGCACGCGCGAGTGCGGGAACAGCAGGCGACGGCCTTTGGGCGCGCCGGAGAGCAAAATCGAGCCCATGGAGGCCGCCATGCCGGTCACGATGACCGTGATCGGCGAGGAAATCATCTGCATGGTGTCGTACACCGCCATGCCCGCGGTGATGGAACCGCCGGGAGTGTTGATGTAAAAATAGATCTCTTTACCCGGGCCGATGGCGTCGAGGTAGAGGAGCTTTTCGGTGATGTCCTTGGCGGTTTCGTCGGTCACCGCGCCCCAGAGAAAAAGTTTACGATCATCGAGAAACTTTTTCTGGATGAGCATGGCAACGGGGGCGGAGGACTTCTTGGCGGCTTTATCGCACGCCTTGTCGTCATTTTCGTCTTCATCCTCGTCGTCATCGAGGCGGGGCAGGGGAGCGCTCAGACCGGGCTGGAGGTTATCGAAATGCATAGGTGGTGGAATGTGTAGGTGTGAAGGGGCTTGGCAAGTGCTCAGGCGCGATGCCGGGCAGGCTACTTATCGCCACAAATGATGAAAATGATGAACCGGTCCGTGACCTTTCCCGATATTTAATTGGTCGGCGGCGGCCAGCGCGGCGGTGAGGTAGGCTTTGGCGGCGCGGATCGCGTCGAGCGGCTGGTCGTGACGCGGCAATAGCGCCGCGATGGCCGCCGAGAGCGTGCAACCGGTGCCGTGTGTGTTTTTTGTAATAATTCGCACCGCAGGCAGTTCCACCTGGGTCACGCCGTCATCCACCACGTCGACGCTGGTTTCGCCGTCGAGGTGGCCGCCTTTGAGCACGACGAGGCGCGGGCCGAGTTGGTGCAACGCCCGCGCGGCGACACGCATGTCGGCGAGGGTGCGCAGGGGCGGGCAATTGAGCAGCACCTCGGCTTCGGGCAGGTTGGGCGTGATGATTTCGGCGAGCGGCACCAGTTCGCGGCGCAGGGCGTCGACCGCGTCGGGTTCGATCAGGCGGTGTCCGCTGGTGGAAACCATCACGGGGTCGAGAACCAGGTGTCGAAATGCGTGGCGGCGTACGGCGGCGGCCACGGTGGTGACGACCTCGGCGTTGCCCAACATGCCGAGTTTGACCGCGTCGATGCGCACGTCGGCCAACAGGGTGTCGATTTGCTGGGCGATGAATGCGACAGGTACGGGGAAAACGCCAGTGACGCCCTGGGTGTTTTGCGCGGTGAGGGCGGCGACGACACCGGTGCCGTAGGCGCCGAGGGCGGCGAAGGTTTTTAAATCGGCGAAAAGCCCCGCGCCCCCCGAAGGGTCGACGCCGGCGATACTAAGGACATTGGGAATCATGGACCGGGGCGAAGTTGAACGAGGAAAGCGCGGCGGCAATCGAAAGTAGCGCCGGCGGAGCTTCGAGAGACACGCGCCTAATAGGCCGTACCCTCCGAATTAACGGATGTGCCGGTACTGCAAAATCGACGAAATACTTCGATCCTTTTAGCCGCGAAAGAACGCAGAGAACGCATAAAAATACAGGGATTGTTCTTTGCGCTCCTTGCGTTCTTTCGCGGCTAAACTGCCCTGGGTTGATCCGACGCCTTTCATATTACGGCCTACTTGTTCACCTGCGTCCCTTGCCGATTGAGGCAAACGCGCCTAGGCTGCGTTCGTCCGCGCAACCGCAAACTCCCAACCCCACGGAGGCCCTATGTCTGCTATCAAAATTCACCTGGAAATGGCCGAAATCGACGCCGTCGAGCGTTACGCCAAGTCGCTCAATGTTAAAGCCGAGGACGTCGCCTACGCCGCCCTCAACCGATTGATGCTCAATGCCCGCGATCCCGAGGTGGAGAAAGACATCAGCGAAACCAGCCAGTGGCGGCACCACAACCTGCCGCTCTGGAGCGACTCGGCCGCGAGTGTCCACGCCTACGAGGGCAAACACGACGCCGAGCCCGAACCCAGCCGGTATGTGTGAGGCGGGTTAAGCGAATGTCGGAGGGACGACCTCCGTGTCGTCCGTGCCGAGCGCCGCAAAGTAGCGCAGACTTCCAGTCTGCTCGGCGCCTCAAGTCGGCCGCACAGGCCTTGCACCCGAAGCAGACAGGAAGTCTGCGCTACTCACTTCTTCCGCAGCGTGATCACGCACTCCAGGTGGCGCGTTTGCGGGAATAGGTCGAAGGGCTGCACCGCGGTCAGTTCGTAGCCGGCTGCGAGGAACGCTTTCAAATCGCGCATCTGCGTGGCCGGGTCGCAACTCACGTACACCACCGCCCGCGGTCCATAGTTAAACAACTGCGTCAGGAACGACTCGTCGCAGCCTTTGCGCGGCGGATCGATCAAGACCACCGTGTCGTCCGCCGGGAACGTTAGCCCGGCGAAAATCGCCGCCGCGTCACCCGCTTGGAACGTCACGTTGGTTAACCCGTTGGCCGCCGCGTTTTGTTTGGCGAAAACGATGCTGCTGTCGCTGATCTCGATGCCGGCCACCTGCTCAAACGCCGGTGCCGCCGTGAGCGCAAACAGGCCGCTGCCACAGTAGGCGTCCACCATGAAGCGCGCCCCGCTGGCGGCGGCTTGGTCGCGCGCGTAACCGGTAAAAGCCGGTAGGATAAACGGGTTGTTTTGGAAAAAATCGCGAGCGAGGAACTTTAATTTCAGGTCGCCGACCGTCTCGGTGACGATGTCGTCGTAGTTGGTCGTCACTACGCCGGACGCGTCGCGCAACAACAGGGTGCCACCACGCGCATAGTCGCCGTTTTCAGCCTTGGTGCGCACTGTTGCGCGGGCCTCGGCCAGGCGGGCGTTGATCGCGTCGGTGGCGATGACGCAGCGCGGCACGTCGATGATGTCGAAGCGCGTGCCCTGCCGCAGGAAGCCGATGGGCAACGGTTTGCCGTCGCCGCGCGGGGCGTTGAAATGCGGCGTGATTTTCGAGCGGTAACCGTACTCGACCGGCGAACCGATCACGGGTGACACCGGGAATACGGTGTCGGCCATGTACTTGAGCAACTCCTCGACCTGACGGCGCTTCCACAGGAGCTGCTCGTCGTAGGCGAGGTTCTGGTATTGGCAACCGCCGCAGGTGCCGAAGGCGGGGCAGGGCGGGGCGATGCGTTTGGGCGACGGGGTCAGGATGGTGACGATGTCGGCCTCTGAGAAATTCTTGTGGTTGCGGAACACGCGCACGCGCACCCGTTCGCCGGGCAGGGTGAACGGCACCATGACCACCCACTTGCCTGCGGGATCTTGCGGATGCGGCACGCGGCCCAGGCCCACGCCCAGGTTGGTCAGCGTGGCAATCTCCAGCTCGATTTCTTGGTGATAGCCGAAAGGACGGTCGTTGAACTTTTTGTTATTTCTACCCACGCTTCCCACGGAATACACGGAAACGCCCACGGCGAGGAAAAGCACGGCGCGGAAAAGAATTTTGTCTTTTGCCGGTTTTCTGTGTGTTCCGTGTGGTCCGTGGGCACACCAACCGAAAAAATATCCAGCCTCCAGAATCCGCGCATCAAGCAGCTCGTCAAACTGCGCGACCGCCGTCCGCGCGACGAAGCCGGGGTTTTCCTCGTCGAGGGTTACCGCCAGATCCGCCGCGCGCTGGAGAAAAAAATCACGCTCACCGAGCTCTACATTTCGCCGGAGTGGTATTTGGGGGGAAACGAGCCAGCGCTCATCGCCCAGGCGCAGGCTGCCGGGGCGCAGGTGTTCGAGTTGTCCAAGGAGGCGTTCGCCAAGGTCGCCTATCGTGAACGCCCCGACGGCCTGCTGGCCGTGGCCCCGCAATGGCGGCGCGGGCTGGCCGACATCCCGGCTCCGGCGGCGGGCAAAGCGCCCTTTTTACTGGTCGTCGAGGCGATCGAAAAACCGGGTAACCTCGGCACCATTTTGCGCAGTGCGGACGCGGCGGGCGTGGACGCGCTCATCGTCTGCGACCCGGTGACGGATCTGTTTAATCCCAACGTGGTGCGCGCCTCCACCGGTGTGTTGTTTTCCGTGCCGGTGGTGATCGCCAGCAGCGCGGAGGTACGCGAATGGCTGCGTGCAAACCAGATTCGCTCGGTGGCGACGACGCCCTCGGCGACCGATTTTTACACGGACACCGATCTGCGCGGCCCGCTGGCGATCGTGATGGGCAGCGAGCAATACGGGCTGAGCGATTACTGGTTAAAAGAGGCCGATGCGCGGGTGGTGATCCCCATGGCGGGCCAGGCGGATTCGCTCAACGTGGCGATGGCTACGATTATTACGTTATTCGAAGCGGTGCGTCAGCGCGGGTAGCGCGGCGGTTTGGCGTTCTGCGGCATCCTTGAGCTCACGCTCAAGGCCACACGCTTCGCGAACCCACTCCGCTGCTTCACGAATACACGCCGCGTGGCCTTGAGCGTGAGCTCAGGGTGCGGTCGCCCGGTAGCGCACGATCGCGCTGCCTTCGCGTTCCGAGGTCACGTAGATCGTTTTGCCGTCGGCGCCGAACGCCACCGCCTCGGCCTGCACCAAACCGTGCGGCGCCAGCACCTCCGGCGCGCGTCTCAGCGCATCAGCCCAGCGCTCGGCCGGCTTGCGGTTAAACAATAACACGTCGCCGTAGGTTACCACCACTGCCGCCGTGCCATCGGCGGCGAAATCCATGCCGGTGGGTTGCGCCCGATAACGCCCGGTCGGGATTGGCAACAGGTGCTGGGTGCCGGAGGGCTGCGGGAAGTGGCTTTCGGGCAGTTGCGCCACCGGCATCGCCGCAGGCAGAACGCCATCGGCCGGCAGGCGCAGCGGCAACGTGTACAGCCCGTGCGGCGAGGTGCGTTTGGCTAGCAGGTAAACCAGGCCGGCGCGCGCGTCCACGGCCACCGCTTCGCAGTCGCGCGGGCCGTCGAGGTAACGCACCGGGATTTTCCAGGCGACTTTCCCCGTGGTTTCGCGGTCGGTCGAGAGCTCCGCCGGATCAGGTTCGGCGACCACGTAAAGCGCGCAATCGGTGCGGTGGCTGTCGTTGTCGCCGGTGTCGGCGACCAACAGCCAGGCGCGCCCGTCGAGCTCGAAGGAGGCGATGTCTTCCCAGTCGCGGTTAGCCACGCCCTGAATACGCAGATCGCCCCGGCGGGTGCCGTTGGGATCGAGCGCATAAAGCACGGGTTGGCCGCCGCTGTCGTTGTGGGCCCAAAGCAGTTTGGAGTCGCGGTGAGAGGCGGCTAGCCCGCTCGATTCAATGAGGATTTTGGGCAACGTGCCGGTGCGCTCCGGCGGCCCGTAAGGCGGCGGCTGGGCGCAGGCGCTGAGCAGCAGCAAGCCGAGCAAACTGGTGCGGCTGAAGCGGCGCAGGACGGGCGGGAGCGAGGGGCGCTGGGGCGACATGAAATGGTGGGGGGCTGTGGGATTAAAAAGTAGCGCAGACTTCCAGTCTGCCCGATGGGGAAATGCAGGCTGGAAGCCTGCGCTACGTCACTCATGGTCACTAATCTGAATATCCGAAACTTAGTGCGGATTAGTGTTCATTAGGGGTTAAAAACTCAGAGGGATGGGGTTGAGTTTCCGGTTTCGCCGAGTCCGCGTGGGCCGCCACCGGCGGACGCCACGCGAGCCAGCCGACCAGTCCGAGCCCGGTCCACAGCATGAGCACGCCGGCGGTCTCATGCAGCGCGTAGTAGTGTTGCGGGAAAAAGGGGGCCAGCACGCAGATGATCAGGATGCGCAGGAGATTGAAGCCGAAGCCGAGCGCCAGAGCCAACGGCACCAACCAGAGCAGCGCGCCCGCCCGCCGTCCGGCGATGCCCGCTGCCAGCACTGCGAGCACCGCCCCGCTGGTGATCAGGCCGAAGCCGTTGCACTCGGTGGCGACCTCGAAAATGTTACGCCCGGTGTTGAGCATGAGCTTGGGCGCGGGTTGCAGGATGACCGCCAGTTGCGGCGTAAAACCGATGCCTTGGAGCAGGCGCGCGGCGTTCAATCCGGCCATCTGCCGCAAGGGCCAGTCGAGCACCGGGAAGAGGAGAATGACCCCGAGGCAGCCGATGAAGCCGGTGAACAACGGGCGGAGAAACCGCGAGGCATCCGCGCCTGCGACCACGTGCAGGCATCCGGCCAAACCCAACACGAAGGCAGGCAGCGCGAGCAGCGGTTGGTTTAACCACCACGCAGCGACCACGCACAGGTAGGCGGCAATCAGCAGGAGCAGCGCGCGGTTACTCACCTCCAGCACCAGCCGCCATTCGCGCAGGTGCTGCCAGATCACCAAGCCGGTGGCCGCGCCGAGTAGCACGAAGGACTGGCGGATCTGGGCGCTTCCGGTGACCTCCTGCGCCAGCCAGCGGGTGATGGGCCAAAAAGCCACGCCGCTGCACACGAGCACGCCCACTGCAATCCAGCGGCCGAGGTCCCACGGGCGGGCGGCTGAGGCGGGCGTGGGGGCAGGGGCGATCATGGGGCGTCAGGCAAAACGCATGCGGGGCGTTGCGCAAGTATTCCGGCGCTGTTGCCGTGCCTGCCCGTGCGTCGGGTGGTCTTTGTCCTTCGCCGCGATTTCGACGCTAGCAGGCAGTAGCATGATCTTGTCGGGTTAAACCAAGGCCGTTTAGCCGCAAAAGAACGCAAGGAGCGCAAAGAACAAGCCTGTATTTCTATGTGTTCGCTGCGTTCTTTCGCGGCTAAAAGGATCGATGTTTGGCGTTGATTTTACAGAGGAGGAAGATCCGACAGTTCTAAAAATGGCGTTGGCCCGTGCGCGTTTGGGCTTCCTAGTTGAATCCATGGCAACACTTCGCACGCCGGTGCTCCTTTACGATGGCGAATGCGGGTTATGCCAGTCCCTTGTACGTCTGATGCTCCGAGTCGATCGACGCGGCGTGTTGTGTTTCGCCCCGCTTCAGGGGAAAACGGCACAGGTTTTTTTGCGCAGTCATGGGTTAAACACGACCGACTTCGATAGTCTGGTATTCGCTGTGAATCTGGCGCGGACGGACGCGGCTTTTTACCAGCGAACGGCCGGGGTTTTAGCCGCATTGAGGGAACTGGGCGGCGGGTGGCGGTTACTGGGGCGGCTGTTGGCCGTGGTGCCGGTGGTGTGGCTTGACGCGGGCTATCGGCTGGTGGCCCGCCTGCGGTATCGGATTTTTGGGCACTCGGAGCCGAAGCCGCTGCCCAATCCGGATTGGGCGCGGCGGATTTTGGATTAACCGAGCGCGCCGACGGCGAGTTTGAGGCGGCGCAGGGCCTCGGCGAGGGTGGCGCGGGGGCAGCCGATATTGATGCGCACGTGACTGCCGCGTTTGGCCCCAAAGAAGGCGCACTCGCTCAGGCCGACGCCGTGGCTTTCAAAGTGGGCGATCGGGTCGGTGAGGTTCAGCGTCTCAATGTTGATCCACGCCAGGTAGGTGGCCTCCATGGGGGCGTCGATTCGTAGGCCGGGTAATTCGCGGGCGAGAAAATCGAGCAGGAAGTCGCGGTTGCCGCGCAGGTAGGCGAGTAGGTCCTGGCGCCAGCCTTCGCTGTCGCGGTAGGCGGCCTCGCAGGCGGCGAAGCCCAGCGTGGTGACCTCGGCGACGATGCCGGTGGTCGCACGGACAAAGCGTGCGCGCAGGGTGGGGGAGGGGATGATCGCAAAGGAGGTGCCAAGCCCGGGGACGTTGTAGGTTTTGCTCGGCGCCATGAGCGTCACGGTGCGCTCGGCCAAGGCCGGTGAAAGCGTGGCGGCGGGGATGTGCGGCAGCGCGGGATCGAGGATGAGGTCGCAGTGGATTTCGTCGGAGCAGAGTACGAGGTCGTGGCGGGTGCAGAACTCGCCGAGTTTCTCCAGTTCTTCGCGACGCCACACCCGGGCGAGCGGGTTGTGGGGGTTACAGAGAAAGAAGAGTTTGGTCTGGGGCGTGACGGCTTTTTCCAGGGCGTCCCAGTCGATCGTCCAGCGGCTGGGTTGGCTGGTGGCGTCGAGGACGAAGGGCACCGTTACCGAGACGCGGCCACTGTTTTTTGGCGCGGTCATGAAGGGCGGGTAAACGGGGGTGAGGGTCAGCACCTCTTCGCCGGGTTGCGCGAAGGCTTGGGCGGTGACGTTGAGCCCGCAGACCAGTCCCGGTAGCCAGACGATCCAGGTCGGATCGATGGTCCAGCCGTAGCGCGCGGTGAGGGCGTCAGTGACGGCGGACACGGTGGCGGCGGTCGGGCGGGCGTAGCCAAAAATGCCGTGCTCCACGCGCTCATGAAGGGCGGCGATGATGGCGGGCGAGGAGCGGAAATCCATGTCGGCGACCCAGAGTGGGAGGATGTCGCGGCCGGCGTATTTTTGCCATTTTTGCGAGTCGGTGCCGAGGCGCTGCGGGACGGTGTCGAAGTCGAAGCTCATGATTGTCGCTAAGACGGACAGAGGCGGGGCGGCGGGCAAACCTCAAAACGGGGGCGTCTCCGTTTTTGAATAAAGGCCATTCGTTGAATTTTTTTAACGCAAAGGGCTCCTAGGACCGCGAGGGTCGCAAAGGCAGGGTTCCTCGACGTTTTCGGTGGATAGCACACTCATCCATTGGCCACAAAAAACACCAAATGACACAAAAAGCCCCATCCACGGCCATTGCTTCGGGGATAAATATCGGATGATTGAGCCGCAAAAAAGCGCAGGAGTCGCAAAAGGAAACCACCTCCGGAAGCACTCCGATTTTTTGCCCCCCTTGAGCCTCTTTGCGGCCACCCGCCGTCTTTGGAGTCGGAGGCTTGCTGAACATGGCTTGGCTTCCTGCCCTCTGCGATCGCTTGTTTTGAAGATGAGCCTACGGGGCTGCGCTTGAGGCTGGTTTTTGGGGGAGTCAAACGCGGCCTTGCGGGGCGCGGTGGGCGCGTTTTGTTTTGCGGCATGAAGATTGGTTTTATGGGCGGGAGTTTTGATCCCGTGCACTTTGGTCACCTGTTGGCGGCGCAGGACGCCTACGAGCAGGCGGGGCTCGACCGGCTGGTTTGGGTTCCGGCCGCACAAGCGCCGCTAAAACCGGATACGCCGCAAGCTTCGGCCGAGTCGCGGCTGGCGATGGTGCGCGCGGCGGTGGAGGGTGACGAGCGGTTCGCCGTGTGCGATTACGAGGTGCGCCGGGGAGGGGTTAACTACACGATCGATACGGTGCGTTATCTAGAGACGCAGTATCCGGGGGCCGAGCTGTGCTGGGTGATCGGGGCTGATCAAGTCGCGCAACTCAACAAGTGGAGCGAGATCGGCGCATTGGCGCAGAAGGTTGAGTTCATCGCCTTGGCCCGTCCAGGCTGGAGCGGGAGCCATGACGCGGGGATTGCCGGGCTGGGGGTACGGCTTCAGTGGTGTGAGGGGCACCAAGTGGAGCTCAGTTCCACCGAGGTGCGGCAACGCGTGGCACGGGGCTTGCCGATAGATTACATGATTCCGCACAAGACGGTTGAGTATATCCGGGAAAACTCCCTCTATCGCCAAAAATAACATGTCGAACACGCCTACACCCGATCCCATTTTCACGTTAGTTCAGCAGATGGTCCGCGCCCTCGCCGATAAAAAAGCCGAGGATCTGCGCGTGCTCAAAGTGAGTGGAAAGTCCACGATCACCGATTATCTCGTGCTGGCCACCGGTAACTCGGATCCGCATCTGCGCGCGCTGCGCATCGAGGTGGAGCGGGTGTTGGATGAGGTGAAGCACCCCATCTGCGGCATGGAAGTGGGCGGCTACGGCAGCGGCTGGACGGTGGTCGACGCCTACCAGATCATGGCGCACATTTTCACCCCGGAGCAGCGCGGCAATTACGCGTTGGAGCGCCTGTGGAAAGATGCGGAGTCGATCAATATTTCTAAGCTGATCGAAGAGCCGAAGGCGGTTAAGTCCGTGGCCACGCCGGCGGTCGAAGTTGTCGTCGCAGCCAAGCCTGTGGCTAAAAAAGCGGTGGTGAAGAAAGCGGTTAAGGCGGTCGCGAAGAAAACCGCGGTTAAGAAGGTCGTGAAGGCCGTCGCCGTAAAGAAGCCCGTCGCCGTCAAGAAGGTTGCCGTCGCGAAGAAAGCGGTCGTCGCCAAGAAAGTTGTTAAAAAAGCAGTCGTGAAGAAGGCAGCCGTGAAGAAGGTCGTGGCGAAGAAGCGGAGCAAGTGAGTAGGGCTGGGGCCGGCGGTAGGCGCGTGGCGCGTGAAGCGTAACGCGCGGCGGTGGTAGGGCGTGCGGGGGGAGCGAAGGCCTGCCGCCCGCGCCCGTGGCACGCTTCATTGCCCCAGCGAAGCGGTGGTTCTTCGACAGTTTCAGTGGGTGGAAAGCCAAACAACGAACGAGGAAACGGATGGGTGTCACAGAGCCAAGCCAGAGCGCCGACACAGAGAGCACAGAGTTCGATCCGCAGCAGCGGGGAAATCGTTAATCTCAATACTCGGAAGGAGTAAGGAACCCAGACGGAAGGGAGTTCGAATGCTTCTGAACCAACGGAGTCTATGCGGTCTTCCTGTCTTCAAACTCTGTGTCGGCGCTCCGGCTCGGCTCTGTGATACACTCCGGCGGTCTGATTTTCTACCTCGCAACCCACCGGAAACGTCGAGGAACCGAAGCGGTTACACCAATCAGCTTTGGAATAAGGGATGCCGCCCAAAGGCCTCCGTCATCAAGAATCGATTGAGTTAAGCTCATCTTGAACGCGAATGGGTATCAGCCCTAGGGGATTCCCCCTAATGGATACGGGGTGTTCCTGCCTGAAATAAGCATTGCAAGAGGCTCGGGTGCATGGCCAAGTTTTGGCAACTGCTCACCTTTGAGCCTTTCTTAAATCCAAACGTAAAACTGCTATGAAAAACCTCCGTTCCAGCAAGGGCTTCACCCTCGTCGAAATCATGATTGTCGTGGTCATCATCGGCCTGCTCGCCGCCATGGCCATCCCCGCCTTCCAAAAGGTGCGCTCCGCCTCGCAAGACAAGGCCGTGACGAACAACCTTCGCCAGCTCTCGGCTGCCGCTGACCAGTACTTCCTGGAAGCCGGTGTTTCCACCGTCCTTGCCGCTGATCTGATTGGTACCAACTCCTCCCAGTACATCAAAGTGCTGGCTACCGTGGCCAACGAGACCTATCCGGTCAACTTGACGCAGGGTATTGCCCTCACCGCTACGGGCGTGGGTGGTGCTCGTACCGTCACGTATAATAACTAAGCGACACTGCGTTCGCTTGGCTGTCTTTCGCCGCTCCCAGTAACGGGAGCGGCTTTTTTGTGCCCATTCCGCTGGAATGGGCACGTATCGGATTCCTTACTCGATTTCGCTGTGCCCCTAATCTAGTTACTGCATCTTATTGCCTTATGATTCGTTCGTTATCCGCAAATCGAGCCTTATTGCTTCTTATTGTGCTGTGCTTGCTGGTGCTGGCCTTGGGGCGGTGGCTATTGCCACCCGGACTGGCGCTGAATGCGGTGATTTCGCTCGGGTATTGGTGGACGCTGGCGGCGGTCATCCTTGCCGGTGTGTCTTTTTGGCGACTCTTCCAGCAGTGTGCGGTTGTTAACCGCCCCACGGGGCTAACGGTGGTAGTGATTTTGGCGGTGAGCGCCTGTTGGCACGCTCAGGAGCGGTTCGGCTTTAAGGTCCTCAGCGACGAGATTGTGATGTTGGGGACCTCGCAAAACATGCATCTCGGCCGTGATGTCGGTTATGGTATTCGCGCCACCGATGTGCGCGGGCCATTTGAGTTGCTTCAATGCGTGCTCGATAAGCGCCCGCTGCTGTATCCCTTTTTGGTGTCTGTCCTGCACGACTGGACGGGTTACCGGCCGGCCAATGCCTTTTGGCTCAATGCCGGCATCGGTGTGGGCTTCTTGGTGTTGCTGCATGGGCTTGGGGCTAAGATCGGTCGCCATCGCTCGGCGGGCCATGTCGCCGTGCTGATTGCCGGGGGAATTCCATTGTTGGCGCAGCAGGCCTCCGGCGGTGGGTTCGAGTTGCTGAACCTCACTCTGCTAACGGCTTGGTTGTGGCAGGGAATTACATACTTGGAGGACGTTGATGGCGTGCGCCAAGACGCCTTTGTGCTCACTGCGGTGTTGTTGGCCTGTACCCGTTATGAGTCGCTCCTTTATCTGGTTCCGACTGCACTGCTGGTTGGCTTTGCCTGGCGGCGCAGTCGGACGATTTTGATTACGCCCGCGACGGTGCTAGCACCGGTGTTGTTGCTGCCTTCGCTCTGGCTCCATGCCACCTTTGATGTCGATGCAGGCCGCTGGGAGATGGCCTCCAAGGGGGCTGATTCGGTTTTTTCGCTTTCCTATGTTCCTGATAATTTGGGGCACGCGGCGGCGCACTTTCTTGCCACCGATGGTTATCAGCCTAACTCATTGGTTTTTGGTGTCTTGGGGTTACTGGCGTTGCCGCTTTTTCTTCTTTGGTCGTTACGCGTGTGGCGAGCGCCGCGTCAAGCTGCGCCGGCGGATCTCGCCCTTGCTTGGTCTTGCCTTGGGTTGTGGGGCGGATCGGCACTGTTGATGCTGTATTTTTGGGGTCAATTCGATCACCCCGTGATCCATCGCCTCAGCTTGCCCACGCAATTGCTTATGTTGGTGGCGCTGCTCGTGGTTCTTGGTCGGATGGTTCCCTATCGTCAATGGCTGTGGAAAGCGGCGGCGTTGGTCGCCATCGCCACCTTGCTGGGATGGAGTCTGCCGGTGATGGCAAAAAATGCGTACGGGCACACTTATACTCCCGGCCTCGCCTATGCCTGGCGCGAGCAGTTCCTCCACCAAATCGCCGAGCGGCAGGTGTTGGTGATTGATCGTGACACCCAATTTTGGATTACCCAAAAGATCGCGGCCACCCCAGTAGCCCAAGCCGAGGTGCGCAAGGAGGGTATCGCCTTCCACCTGCGCAACCGCAGCTTTGCGGATATTTTCGTGTTTCAGTGTTTCAAGTATGACGAGGCAACTGGGATTGAGGCGGTTTACCCCGAGGATAGCCTGAGCCCGGCTTTTGAGCTCACGCCCGTGGCTCAGCTCCGGTTGACGATTGGGCATATGGCTCGGATCAGTCGGGTAACGGCGATTCGCGAGGGAGACAAGGTGGTGGCGCAACCCACCTGGCCGACCCCTACGCGTCCGGCGGTTAACCTGCCTGCCGAGCAAACGGAGGCCGCTCGGCGAGCCTATATGGATAATTGGATCAAGCAGTTGCCCTGACCCGCATGATTCCCGTGATCCCCGCCTGGCTGCGGCCTGCTGAGCCCGACACGCGTCGGCGGTTGGTGCTACTTATACTGACATCCCTGGCGGCTGTTCAGATCGGTTTTGCTACGTTCACGCCAGCGCAAGATGCGTGGATTTTACGCTACTGGGGGTATCCGGTAATCGCGCTCACCTTTGGTCTTTGGCTGGCAGCTCTCTGGCGCCTGCGCCCGGCGCGGGCCGAGATTCGTGGGTGGGTGGTTGGTGAAGGTCGTTGGGTGTTGGCCGCAGCGGCGGGATTTACGCTGCTCGCGTTGGTCTCCGCGCCCTACCTTTACAGGGTCCTCTACGACGAAGTGGTGATCCAAAGCACGGCAACTACCATGCACTGGCAGCGCGAAGTGGGGGCGATCGGTCGCGCCTACAATTATGAGGGGGCGCTGCAGATTCTCCAGCCGTACCTCGACAAGCGTCCCTATTTTTTTCCTTTTTTGGTTTCGCTGCTGCACGACCTGATCGGTTGGCGGGAAGCCAATGCCTTTATCCTCAACACCGCCCTGCTGCCGGTGGTCCTTGTGCTGACTTATGCGGGAGGGCGGGCGTTGGCGGGCACTCGCGCGGGGCTGGTCGCACTCGTTTCGCTGGGATCCTTTTCTTTGGTCCTGCTCAATGCCACCGGGGCAGGCCTAGAGATGCTCAATCTCGCCCTGTTTTTGGGTTTGGTTGTGAGCGGGGGAGCGTACTTGGCGCGACCAGATACTCAACGGCTCGATCTTCTGGTGCTTACCAGTGTCCTGTTGGCCAGCACGCGCTATGAGTCGAGTATCTACGTCGGCTCGACCGCATTGATCGTGGTGGCTGGCTGGGCCCGCGCAGGTCGGCCCCTGTTGTCGTGGGGAGCCCTGGCAGGGCCGCTGTTGCTCATCCCCTACGCCTTGCACAACCGCTACCTCACGGCCACGCCCATCCTCTGGGAGCTGCGCGAGGGCCTGCAGCATCGCTTTTCAGTCGATTACCTCGCGGCTAATATCGATTTTGCCTACGATTTCTTTCTTAACGTTGGGCCGAACATTGCCAACTCGCCTTGGCTTACGGGGGCCGGCGGAGCCGCACTTATTGGGCTGGCGAGCGTGGCATTTCGGCGCCACTTACGCTGGGGGGATTTGTCGCCAGCCAGCCAAGCCTGTGTGGCGCTCGCCGTTGGCGTTACGGTTAATCTCGTCCTGCTTCTTGCCTATTATTGGGGGGATTTGAGCGACCCGATTGTGTCACGGTTGTCGTTGCCCTTGCATGCCTTGCTCGCCCTGGCGATTGGCGGTGCTGTGGGGACACTCGAGGCGCATCGCTCTTGGCGATTGGCGGGTCCTGTGATGATTGGTGCGCTGGTTTGCTACGGCGTGTGGGGCGCGCGCGTAACCCAAAACCAGCCGGATGGTAACCAGGTGGAAACCGCTCAGCGCTGGGAGCTTTCTGTGATCGAGCGGCTCCCCCCAGCTACGCGTCTGGTGCTTACGGATAAAAGTGCCTTGTTTTGGTTCGCGCAGGGAATGGGCGCGACGTCTTGTTTCCGGTCGGTTCTGTGTGCGGAGGGAATCGCTTACCATTGGCGGGCCCATTCGTTTCAGGAGATCATCGTCATTCAGCGCTTTGCTCCGCTCGGAGCTGAGGGAGGGTGGGCGCCTGAGCCCGACTCGCGCATTCCGGCGGGCATCACCTTGGATCCCCTGGCGGAACGCCGCTTCGGGGTGAAGTTACAACGGATCAGTCGGGTCGTGGCCATAACCCCGCCGCCGCCCGTGCCCGCCGCCCCGTCCGCCAAGCCCAGTCCGCCCACCGCAGCCACCACCTCCCTTACTCATGCCATCGCCGGAAATTGACCCATCCTCTGCCTCCCTGGTCACCCACTTCGACTGGGTCGCCATGCACGACGCCCGCGCCCGCCGCGCCCAGCGCGGTTTCCACGCCCAGTTGCTGGCTCACTTCCGCCACCACATTCCCGCCGGCAGCCGGGTGCTCGAACTCGGCTGCGGCACGGGCGACTTGCTCGCCGCTCTCCAACCGGTGCGCGGCCTCGGATTGGACTTCAGCCCCGCCATGATTGCCAAGGCCCGCGTTCGCCACGTCGGCAGCCCCACCTTGGAATTCCGTGTCGCCGACGCAGCGCAGGTGCCCGAGGGCGAAACCTTCGACCACATCATCCTCGATTACATCACCGGTTACCTCGACGACATTCAGGCGGTGCTCGAACGCCTCCGGGCCTGCGCCCATCCCCGCACCCGGCTGCACCTGACTTCGCTCAACACCCTGTGGACGCCCGCCCTGCGGTTGGCCTCCGCCACTGGCCGGGTGATGCCTCAGCCGCCCAGCGCCTGGCTGGCCGACAGTGATCTGCTTAACTTGTTGGAGCTCTCCGGCTGGGAGGTCGTCCGCTTTGAGCGCCTCCAACTTTGCCCCTGGGCCATTCCCGGTCTGGCCGCCCTGTGCAACCGCTTTCTCGTCCGCCTGCCCGGGCTGCGCCACCTCGGGATTACCCTGGCTTTCACCGCCCGTCTGCGCACTCCGCCGTTACCCGACGCCGCTCGGCGACTGACCTGCTCGGTGATCGTACCCGCCCGCAATGAGTCCGGTAACATCCGCCCCGCGCTGGAGCGCATCCCCGTGCTCGGAGCGGGCACCGAGGTGATCTTTGTCGAGGGCCACAGCCGTGACGACACCTGGGAGGTGATCGAGCGCGAAGTCGCCGCCTACACCGGGCCGCATCGGGTGCGCTGCCTGCGCCAGCCCGGCAAGGGCAAGTGGGACGCAGTCCACGCCGGTTTCGCCGTGGCCACCGGCGACGTGTTGGTGATTCAGGACGCCGACCTCACCGCTCCGCCTGAGGATTTGCCCAAGTTTTTCCGTGTGATCGCCTCGGGGGCGGCCGAGTTCGCCAACGGCAGCCGCCTGGTTTACCCGATGGAAAGCCGGGCCATGCGCTTCTTGAATTTGCTGGGCAATAAGTTTTTCGCCTTGGCCCTGTCCTTCGTGCTCGGCCAGCCGGTCAAGGACAGCCTGTGCGGCACGAAAATGCTGCTGCGCTCCGACTACGAGCGCCTGCTGCAACGCATCGCGCCCTTTGGCGACTTCGACCCGTTTGGGGATTTTAATCTACTGTTTGGGTCTTCGTTGCTCGACCTGAAAATCCGCGACGTGCCGGTGCGCTACAAGGACCGCACTTACGGCGAGACCAACATTTCCCGCTTCCGCCACGGCTGGATTTTGCTGCGCATGACCTGGTTTGGTCTGCGCCACCTGCGCTGTTATTCGATGCGAGTGGCGTCCTGCGCGAGCGATCCGGCGCGCACCGTTTCTGTGGTTTAAGCGTCGCGTGGTTTTATGGCTGAAATCGGAGCTTTTCTTTGGGGGGTGATTCCCTGGTCGGTGTTGGGGCTGTTGATCTGGCAAAGCCACCGCCGCCGGGCAGGCCCGCTCGCGCTGGCGCGGTGTGTCGTCGGCTGGGGCATCGGGATTTGGGGCGTGAGCCAGCTGCTAGGCTTGGGGCACGCGCTGGCGCCTGGGCCTCTGCGACTGGCTTGGGTCGCCGCGTTCGCTGGCGTTGCTTTCTACGGCTGGAATCAGCGCGCTGAGCGTCCGGCTAACGGCATCGACGGCGGTTGGCTGCCGCGTGAACCAGGGGTGCGTTGGCTCTTCGGACTGGCGGTGCCTTTGCTGGGACTAGCCTTGGTGCGCGCTTTCGTTTCGCCGCCGAACACCGTGGATGTACTCAGCTACCACCTGCCGCGCCAGTTGCTTTGGTTGCAGCAAGGCTCGTTGGATTTTTATCCAACAATCAACGACCGGGAAAATATGATGCCGCCCTTGGCCGAGGTGCTTGGCCTGCAGTTTTTGGCAATCACCGGCGATGATCGTTGGGCTAATCTAGTCGAGTGGGCCGCTTATCTGGGCTCCGCGTGGGCTGTCGGTATACTGGCGCGTCTGCTCGGGGCGCGTCGGTTGTTGGCCGCTGCCGCTGGGGTGGCGGTGCTGCTGGTACCGATGAGTCATCACGAGGCTTCCAGTGGTAAAAACGACCTCCTCGCCGGGTTCTGGATGCTTTGTTTCGCTGTGGAACTGGCTTGGCTGGTTCGTCGCGGCCTGACTCGCCTAAGGCCTCGCGATGGGCTGTGGCCAGCGTTGGCGTTGAGTGCCGCTTGGTTGACCAAGAGTACCACGATGGTCATCGCTCCGGTGCTCGTGTTGTGCGCCGGGGTGGCTCTCGTGTGGCCGGCCCGCGCGGCCTTTCGCCGGTTGTTCGTTCCCGCACTTTTGGCCATCGGCGTGCTCCTGCTCTGCGTCGCGCCGTTTCATTTGCGCAACATCGCCTACTACGGCACTCCGCTCGGCCTGCACCGGGCCGAGGATGGCGGTGCCCAAGCCAACGCCGCCTGCTCCCCAGCGCTGGGTACCTCCAATTTGCTGCGTCATGCCACCGTCCACCTGCTGCTGCCCTGGCCGGCATGGAACGAGACGTTGCTGGCGGGCGTACGTGACGCCCACCGTATCCTCGGTGTCGATGCGGAGGACCGACGGACCACGCTCTGGACGCTGTCGTTTGATCCGGTCTATCACCCGGATTGGGAGTCTCAGGCTGGCGCTCCAGGCCACTTCGGGGTGGGCGTTCCCTTGCTTATACTGGCAGCAGTCTTGCCGGGGCGACGGCGCGCGCGCTGGTGTGCGGTTGCTGTCATTATCGGCGCATTCGGATTGGTGTTGGTCCTCAAATGGCAGCCTTGGTTGGCGCGATTACATCAAGGTTTGTTTTTTGCCGGTATCGCTGCTGTTGCCGCTTCCTGGCAGCCCCTGATGGCTAAGGGGTGGGCGCGCGTTGCCTTGGGCATCGTGCTCGTTGGACTGGTGGGCGCCTGGTGGCCGGGGCGAGAGACCGACGGGCGTCGGCTTTGGGGTGCTCATTCACTTTTTTCAGAGAGCCGTGATGCCAACTATTTTAGTCGAGTAGACGGGGTGGTGAAGCGAGTGGATGGATTGGCGCGTACGGTCATCGTCAGCGGCGCCCGCAGCGTGATCATTCCGAATGTGCATGATGTGGCCTATCCGCTCATGCGTGCCTTGCGGGTGGCTAATCCTGAAATCGTTTTCGCGGAGGTGCCTCGTCGAGGGGCTCCGGCGCTTTCGGCTGAAGCACTGGTGCTGATGGAATGCGGTCAGGTGCAGCCGCTTTGGCGCGAGTACGCCGGCCGCACCGATTGGCGCCTGGTGGGAGTGGGATTATCCAGTGGAGGCGTTTATTTGCCGCTCGCCCAAGTGGTCGCACGGGGCGGGTTGGACGTCCTGCCCACTTTCGCTGGTTGGCGACTCGCTAGCGGGCTGCAGTTGGCGCACGTGCAAACCCCTGCCGGGCCAATTTTACCGGCCTGTATTTTTACGGAGGACACGGCTGCGATTGTGCTGCCACCGCTGCCCAGTGGCGGCGAGTTGCGTTGCACTCTATTGGGGGCCCCGCGTGAGCAATTGCGGGTGGGGTGGAAAGACGAAATCACGGGCCACGATCAGCCCCTCACCTTGAGCTGGCAGGAGAACTCGGTTGCGGGGCATGGTTTCACCCTGCAGTTATCGGCGGCGATGCTGCCTCGGCGCCTCTATTTTCAATTACCCGCTGGCAGTCGCCCGGTTTTAACTCGGTTGCAGCTGCAGGATCGGCTTAGCTCCCATTGACCTCTTTCCCGGATGTTTTCCTTCAATCTCCTTTGGATGCGTTGGCGCTGGTCGTTATTCGTCGGCGCGACGATTTTTGGGCTCATCAGCGGCGGCATTCTTTATCCAGTACTTTGGCGGGTTCTAGGGGTGGGGGCCTCGCCCCCCGCCTTTTCCGACATGGAGGCGCTGCTGGCGGCGGGTGAGGCCTGGGTTGCGGGACATGACCCCTACCTCACGCCCAATCACTTCGATTCGTTTGGCCGCCCGCATATTTACGGTCCTGCTTGGTTACTCACTGGTCTGTTTGGCTTTACCGTGGCGCATATCGCTGAGTTTGGCGTGCTATTGCTCATGGTTTTTTTGGGGGGATTGGCTTACTGGTTCCGCCCACACAATGCGCGGATGGCTGCCGGTGCACTCGCAGTGATGCTGGCTCCATCGATTTTGCTCGGTTTGGAGCGCGCCAACAACGACCTCTTTATTCTGACGTTGATCTCGTTTGCGGCACTGCTCAGCCGACGTGATGAGAGGCTCTCAACGCTGGGGGTTACCCTGCTCTTGGCCAGCGCCGCATGGCTTAAGATTTACCCGCTGGTTGCCGGTCTTGCGTTACTCACCTTGCCGGGTGGTTTCCGCTTGGCGGTCGAACGGCTAATTTTATGGGGTTTGCTGACCGTGACCGGGTTTGCGCTCTACGCCTTCGACTACTTGCGGTTGCTCAAAAATGTCCCCGTTGAGCAGTCGGTTTTTTCCTATGACCTGCGCTATGCTTTTTGGATTTCAGTCGGGGGGGCGGGCGGCCGCGGCTGGGCGTGGGCGGGGGCGCTGCTCGTCGCAGTGGGGTTTACCGCAATGGTCTGGCGGTACTGGCGTGACTACTGGCATGGGCTGCCTTTGACGGGGCCGTGGGCGTTTTTTACCGTTAGTTCCGCGTCCATCTGGGTGGGATGTTTGCTGGCGAACCCGAGCTATCCTTATCGTTCTGTGTGGGTGCTGCCGCTGCTGGCTTGGGTGGCGGCGACCGGAGCGATGCGACCTGCCGCCTGCCGGGCGCTGATCGGTTGCCTGCTGTGTTTTTTGTGGCTCTGGTGGATTCAATGGCAGTGTTACCACACCTTGGTCGAACCGCATCCGGGCAAGTATGAGTCGCTTTGGCTGTTCGTGCTGGGGGCCACGCAGAACAGTGTTCTGCTGACCACCGGCTTGGTTGCTTGGTTATTACTGGGTTGGGGGTGGCGCCGACTTCGCTCGCTGGTTCCCCCCTCGGCGGTCGGTAGCGCCAGTGTCACTTAATACCTGAAGTCGGTGGGCAATCTGCGGCTTGCAGTTCGAACACCAGCAGCGCACCGCCGGCGAGCACGGCCAACGGTTTTCGCCTGTGTAACTGGTGGGTGACTCGTCCCAACGTCAGCGCATCGTAATCGGCCCGCGCCAGGTCGGCTTCTTCGGGGGTTAACAACCGGCCTGTCGGGCCGGTGATCGTCGCTCCTGGCCGCCGGGCTCCTTGCGCCGGTAGCCAGGCGTTCAGATCCAGATACAGCCGTTCCCGCTCCGCAGTCCAGGGCCCGCGCACATAGCTGTAGACCCGCTCAAACTGGGTTGAGCCGAACACATATAGACCGGGACCCAAGGACGTCGGCAGGGCGCGGGGTTTTCGGCTGAAGGGCAGGTCGCCCCAGCGCACCACGTCGCTCAGCTCGGGGTAAAACGCCGGGTCATCGGAGCCAAAATAACTGAGATAAACACTCCGCCCCTGCTGGTTTTCTTGCAACCAGGTGGCCAGCTCCGGCAAGCCCTGCCCCCAGTCCAGATTGCTATCCACCAGCAGGCGGTGGTGTTGTTCGGCGGGGCCGGCCAGGAGGTTGAAATAGGCCAGGTAATGGGGCCGGGCCGCGATACTGGCCCAAGCGTGCGCAGCGAGCAGTGCCACCACCGCGCCTTCCACCGCCCAGCGCCGTGCCCTCCGGAATTTGGTCGTGCCGAGGGTGGCCACCGCTCCGGTCAGCACCCACCCTGCGGCGATCAAGGGTAGTTCATGGCGCAAGCCGATGTTCAGGTTGCCCGCGATGGAAACGCCTCCGTAAACCGCCCCCAGCGCGATCAAGGGCGCCAGGCGATAAGCGTGCCGTCCGCGCTCCCTCCCCAGTGCGACCGTGGCCACAGCCACCACCAGCAGCAGGATTCCTGCGAGCGTGCTCTTCCACCACCACGCCAAGGGGAAATACAGCCACCATCCGGTGGTGCCATGTTCGCCGGCGAAAAACGCCAACCGCGAGTGCGAGTGGTAGGCCACGAATCCCATCCCATAAAGCCATGCCTCCGGCAGTAAGCGGTGATCCCGGGCCCAGCGCAGACCCTGTTGCAAGGCCCCGGCCTGTAATTGAACTTGGTGGGCCTCCGCCGGCTCGCACAATTGCGGTAGCCCTACCTTTTGCGGTTGGGTGATCAGGATCGTGTCCCAGTTCTTCATCCAGGTGCCGCCTGCCGGCGCTGCGGCGAACCGAAACCCATAGGCGGACCAGACGATGACCCACGCCACCAGGATCGCCGCCAACCAGGCCCCGCCCAGCGCCCAAATCCGGCCGCTGCGGTGGCGGAGTCGGCCTGCGCCCAGTCCCGGCAGCGACCACGGTAACGGCGCAGGCCGGACGACGCGCACCACCAGTAGCCCGGCTATGACCGCCGGCAGTAGCACTGCGGAAAACTTCGCGATCGCCAAAAATCCTGCCGCCAGCCCGGCCATCGCCACGCGTCCGAGGGTGATCCGGTGGCACAGTCGCCAGCCTGCCAATACGGCGGCCAGAAATCCCAGTGCTCCCGCCGTGTCGGAGGTGGCCAGTCCGGCGTGAGCCAAAAGATTCGAGCAAAACGCCGCCGCCGCCACCGACACCAAGCCGCCCCGCCGTCCCCACAGCCCGGCTGACCAGGCGTAGATCACCAGCAGCAACCCGCAGCCGAGCAGCACGGTCATGGCTCGGCTGGCCGCCAGCAACGCCGTGCGTCGCGGGCCCGCCGTATCCAGCAACTGGTGGCCGAGGGCCCAGATGTCGGCGTGTTCCCATGCGGCTCCCGATTTGGCAGGCACCTCGACACCCGCCAGCACCCAGGGCAGTGCCACCCAGCGTTGCGGGAAGTTGCCGTTTTCCGGCTGAAAGCGGAAGTCGCCCGTCTGCCAGTAATACAGCCCGGAGACGATGTGCACCGGTTCGTCCGCCGTCATTCCGACCTGGGGTGAGACGCTCCACGCCATCACCGCATGGGCTGCGATTAACAGCGCGACTAGCCAGCCCGAGCGCCGCCGCATTTGCATGGACGGGGCGGGGGTTATCGGGTGACGTGCAGAACTTTCCGGCATGAATCCTGAAGAATACGCCAATCTCGACCGCGTGGAGCAATCCCATTGGTACTATGCCGGTAAACGTGAACTCGTTCGGCGTTGGATTCAGCGCGTTCGCCCGCCCCAACCCGACGACACCCTGCTCGACTGCGGTGCCGGCACCGGGCGCTTTGGCCTAGAAATGGCTCCCCACTGCCGAGTCTTCGTGCTCGACGACCACGAGGAGTCACTGCGCCTGCTGCGCCAGCGCTTTCCGGCCGAGTGCGTGCTCAGCCTCGGAGCTGACGGCAGCGTGCCGTTACCCGACGCTTCGCTCGATTACCTCACGGCCCTCGACGTGCTTGAACACACCCCCGATGACACCGCGGTGGTGAAGGGGTTTCGCCGCCTGCTGCGCCCGGGTGGGTTGGCGGTGATCACGGTGCCGGCCAGTATGGCTCTGTGGAGCGATTGGGACGTCGGGCTGCATCATTACCGGCGCTATTCACGGGGGCAGCTGCAGGCGCTTTTCCCCAACGGCGAGTGGGAGACGGTTTATGTTAATTACACCAACGTGCCGGCCTTCCCGGCGGTCTGGCTGTTGAGGAAGTGGCGCCGCTGGTTCCCGGCCCGCGCCGACGCTCCCCGGGCTGAAGACCGCCAGCCCGCCCCGTGGTTGAATCGCCTGTTGCATCGACTGTTTGTCGGGCTGGCGTTTTGCCGCATCCCCTTTCCGTTTGGCGTCAGTTTACTCCTGGTTGCCCGCCGCCGCTGATTCGCCCCGAGCATGACTAAATTTGATGTTTTTATCGCCGCGCTAATCGCCCTCGTGGCTGGGCTAATTTTTTACCCCTTCGCTGCCATCGGGGTGGATTCTCACCACGACGGCATCATGCTCAAGCCGGCCATGGATGTACTCTCCGGCCAGGTGCTGTTTCGCGACACCTTTAGCCAATACGGACCACTCACCACTTACTTTCAGGCGCTGGCTTTGGCCGTGAGTCCGACGCTCCACAGTCTGCGGATTCTTACTGTATTGGCCTATGCCGGAAGCCTCGGATTTCTCTACTTGGCCTGGCGCGCGCTGCTGCCGCGTTCGCTCAGTCTGATCGCTTCCCTTGTGTTTGTCGGCTACGCCCCGTTTTTTCACCCAAATTGGCCGATGCACCCATGGTCGTCCGTCATGGCGCTGGGGTTTCAATCCATAGCCATCCTCGCATTGGTGCGGATCGTTGCCGGTGACCGGCCCGCGGTTTGGGCGTGGGTGTTGGGCTTGGCCTGCGCCTCGACCCTCTGGTGCCGCCAGCCGGTAGGCATTATCTTAACTGCGAGTGTAGGAGTGATCGCAGTGGCACTACACCTCACAGGGTGGCGATTGGCCCCCGGTGAAGTGAGCCGCGTATGGGTGCGAGCAGCCGTTGGATTTGTGTGCGTCACGATCTTGGTCCTGGGTTACCTGATGATGAATGGTGCAGTCGCACCTTGGTGGGAGCAGACCGTCTTATGGCCATGGAAATGGGCTAAGTCGGGCACGATCGTATCATTTTGTTTTTACCTCACACCCAACAACACGCTGATCTTTCCCAGCATCCTGTTGGTCGCATTTTCGCCCGCTTTATTACGGCTCGTTTTCACTCGGCTGCCCCTCTTCGTTGATCTCTCCTGGTGGATGTTCCTGGTGGTTTTATATTGCACAGTTGCGGGTCCGACGGTGCGGCCTTACCTACTGATTTATACCGGCGGGTGGGGCGTCCTCGTACTTGCTCTCACTGGACTGCAAGTGCTGCTGGTTATCATTTGTGCGTTCATAAAAAAATGGGGGGAGTCTCACGGCAATGAGTTTTACCGGGTGTCGGTGCTGAGTGGATTGGCCATCGGCAGTGCGGCCCAGATTTATCCAGTGGCCTGCGTTGATCACGTTTATTGGGCGCTCGCTCCAGGGTTTGGGGTTTTTGTCTATTTTGTCTACAGATGCCTGCGGTTGCCTTCGCTGTATTGCTGTTTGGGGCTGTTGCTCCTCCTTGCTCCGGCAATATATGACAAGTTTAGGTGGGGCTTGTATAATTTTACGCGGCCCACTGTGGCGTTGTCCAGTCCTTCGGTTTTAGTGGGGATGCGTGTTGATTCAGACTTCGCCGGGGCGATCATGCGCACGGACACGGTTGTGCGGGGGCTGCTTGCGCGGCATCAGAATCGACCGGTTGTGTTGTATGGGAACAGTCCGCTTTGCCTGGAGTGGTTTGATAATCGGTTTAATCCGTCGCCCTATTTTGTTACGTGGGATCGTTTGGTTCCCGAAGCAGAGCAGCATAAAAGAACTGCGTATTTGATGGGGACGCGACCTGTATTACTCCTCGCTGAGTCGGCTTCAGAGGCCTTAAGTTAGAGCCTGTCCCAAATTTCCGGATTTTTAAAAAGTGCGCAGAGGTCCATTGGGATTGCGGGCGAACGAGGTGGCACGAATCACCCCAGCGACGTTAAACGGCGGCCCGAATCGATTTTTCCCGCCCCCAAGCGCGGTAGTAAGGTACGGCAAAGCCGGGGCGAGCCCCAGGGTTATTCACATTTTTGCCGGAAAATTGAATTAAGCGGCCAGCGGAAGTGTTATTTCCTCGGCAAGGATTCGTGACACCAGCCAGAGGTTGTGACCGAGTACACTCCAACCCACCGAACGGTAGCGGTTGGCAAACCCTTTACAGCGCAAGCGTCCGCCGAGGCGTTGTTTGAGGATCGCAATGCGCGCTTCGGTCGCCGAACGGCGCCGCTGCAATTGGGCGAAGCGTTTTTCGCTCAAACGCTCCTTGAGCGCGTGCGGATCACGCGGGCATACCGCATCGTAAACGTCTTGTTGCTTGAGCATTGCGGAAGTTTTTTTGGTGGCGAAGCCGCGGTCGGTGCCGACCGCGCTAATCGGCGCACTCAGGTCAAAGCGGTTCTGCCGCGCCAGGCTTTCCTCGAGTTGGCACCATTCTGCCGGAGCCGCGCCCTGGTAGAGTTGCCAGTCGGTGATTAAACCGGAGAGCGCCTCGCTCAACAGCAACGAGTTGCCAAACTCGACTTGGCTCCCTGCTTTGCCGCGAACCAGTACGTTCACATCAAGTTCATGCACGCTGAGGATCTTTTGGTCGTTGGGCACCGGGCGTCCGCCGATGATGCGCTCGTGGGCCTGCTTGATGACGGCGGGCAGTTGGCCGAGCATAGCGTCGATGCGGGTGGTTATCCGCTTGGTTTGGCGTTGGCTGTAATGGGTTTGGCTATACTTCTGCGCCAACAGGTCGCGGTGGCGGCGGGCATGTTCTCCGATCGTGCGTAACAGCGTCTTCATCTTGCGCAGGATCTGTTTACGCGCGCGCTTGGCGTCGTTGCGGCGGCCTGCGTGGGTCATTGACATGCACAACTTGTTCATCTGCTTGGCAAAGCACTCCGGCTCTTCAGGCATACGGTGGAGCAGTCCAGCGCGGCGGATTAAAATCATGGCCTTGAGCAAAGTCTTGGACACATCACGCAACAGCACCCAGTCCACCGGGAAGTGGATGTTGGTCTCCAAGCACGTGCCGTCGATGAGGCAAACATCCATGTCCAGCGGCGCGCTCAACCCGAGTTCAGTGGCGCGATCCTTCTCGCCGCACATCTCCACCAACACTTGCCCCATCCAGCGCACCTGTTCGGCGGTGAAAAACTTCGAGGCCCGCTCCAGCACACTTTTGGACGCCCCCTTGATTCCCTCAAGCGTGCGAACACCGCAAAAATCCGCCAGTAAATCACTTGAGGCAATGCTACGGGAAAGCTCGCGAAAGGATATGTTGCCCAAATGCACCCGCAACACTTCAAAGCGTAACGCTTTGAGCGCAAACTCCATACGCTGGCGTAGTTGTGCGACACTGGCTTGGCCTGCCCCCGCCTTGGCAAAGTCCATCGCCATCGTCTCCAAGTGGCTGCCACGCAACAACGCGTCGAGTCCTTCCAATTGCTGGCGAAACTCGGCGTAATCTTTATTGGCACCGACTGGCGTTAGCGCCGGACGCAACCAGCGTTGCAGGGCAATGGCCGAGGTGGCGGATACGGGTTTTGACTTCATGGCCGATTATAGCGGCTTTTTTTTGACCAAAACCAGGGAATTACCCCTCTTTAGGCATCATTAAACTTATGCTAATAGTTCACTGCTAGGTTTTTATGCTTTCGGGACAGGCTCTAAGTTATGTTCCGATTGATTATGAGGTGGTTCACCAAGAACCCGCCCTTTCACTGCGCATTATGGTCCCTCGCAACAGTATCGCCGACGGTGGGCTCTAGTTATCCGCTTCACTGCTTCAATTAATGTTTATGCTGGATCTAAGAAACTTCATTTGGAACCCGCTCAAATCAGACGCATGGATTGCGTCATTGCTCACGCTAGTGGCGGGGGTGATTTTTTACCCGTTCGCGGCCATCGGCGTGGATCCTCACCACGACGGCATCATGCTCAAGCCGGCCATGGATGTACTCTCCGGCCAGGTGCTGTTTCGCGACACCTTTAGCCAATACGGACCACTCACCACTTACTTTCAGGCGCTGGCCTTGGCGGTGAGTCCGACGCTCTACAGTCTGCGGATTCTTACGGTATTGGCCTATGCCGGCAGCCTCGGATTTCTTTACTTGGCGTGGCGCGCGATGCTGCCCCGTTCACTCAGTTTGGTCGCCTGTTTATTTTTCGTCGTCTACGCACCATTTTACCACCCCGACTGGCCGATGCTGCCGTGGTCGTCGGCACTGGCTTTGTTTTTTCAGTCGTGGGCGGTGTTGTCCCTCATGCGCATCGTCGCCGGCCGTGCGCATCCGGTTTGGGCTTGGGGGCTGGGAATCGCATGCGCCTGCACCCTCTGGTGCCGACAGCCGGTGGGCATCATCCTGACGGCGAGTGTGGGGGTGATTGCGATCGCCTTACACGTGAAAGGCTGGCGGATCCCGGACGGGGCCACCGGGAGGGTCTGGGGCCGGGTCGCCGCAGGCTTTGGCGTCGTCACCGTGCTGATCCTCGGGCACCTTGCGACCCATGGTGCGTTCGGGGCGTGGTGGGAGCAGAATATCCTCTGGCCCAAGCGCTGGGCCCAGCATGCGGACAAGTTTCTGTTCACATGGTTTGCGCCCCGAAACCTGTCGCTCGCGCCTATGTTGGGGTTGCTGGGGCTGTTTTGTGCGGGGTTTGTGCCTGCCATTATTCGCCGAGCTTGGTCGGGTCTTCCCCGCTGGGCCGACCTAGTTTGGCTGGGGGTGGGGGTGGCCGCCTACTTCGGTTTTGCCCGCGCTCTGGTTCGTCCTTGGCTATTGTTACCCGAGGGCGGCTGGAACGCCCTGATCATCGGCCTGATCGTGCTACAGGCGCTGTGGGTTGTCGTGGTCCGCATCGACCCTGCGCGGACCGGTGAGCGGGCGGACGGATATTTGCTCGCGGCGATGACGGGCGTGGCGCTGGGCTCGGCGGCGCAAATCTATCCTGTGCCCTGCGGCAACCACATCTACTGGGCCCTTGCCCCTGGGTTGGGACTATTTGTTTACCTGTGCTGGCGGTGGTCGCGGGCAGAGGTATGGGTCTGCAGTCTGCTCGTCGGGTTGTTGCTGCTGCCACTCGGCTACGACAAATTTCGCTGGGGACAGTATACTCTGGGCCTGCCGGCTATCACCCTTGAATCCCCCTCGGTGCTGCGGGGTATGCGGACCACCCCGGAGCGGGGCCAAGCACTTCAGCGGTTGGATCAGGTGCTGCAGCCTTTGCTGGCCGCCAATCCGGCCCAGCCTGGGATGCTCTACGGCGATGATGCGCTTTACCTCACTTGGTTTTAAAACACGGAAAATGCTTCGCCCTTTTATGTGACGTGGGGCGGCCTGCTGAGTTCAGCCGATCAGCTGCAACGAATCCGCTTTCTGGTGGAGCGGCGGCCAGTTTTATTGCTGCATCTGCAAAAGGAGGACGAGGTGCAGGCACTGCTACGGGCCGTAGATTATCAAATCGTTTACAAGGCCCCCGAGCTGTATCTGTGGGTCGCCCTGCCTATTTCCTCAGCGTCAGCTGCTTCCTCTCGTCCATGAAAACCATCACCATCGTTTCCGGCTGCTATAATGAAGCGGATAACCTCGATGAATTCTTCCGTCGCGTCTGGGCGGTCACCGCCGGGTTTTCTCAGTATAACTGGGAGTTGCTGGTGATTGATAACTGTTCGACGGACGGCACCCAGGAGCGGCTGCGGGCGGCGGCCACGCTGGAGCCGCGGCTTAAAGTCATTTTTAATATCCGTAATTTCGGCCACATCCGTTCGCCTAATCACGGGATTCACCAAGCACGGGGCGATGCGGTTATCTTTATGGCTTCGGATCTGCAGGACCCGCCCGAGTTAATCGAAAAGTTCATTTCCCCATGGGAGACGGGCACGAAGGTGGTCGCTGCCATCAAGGAGCAGAGCGAGGAGTCGCCCCTGTTTTTTATGGTCCGCAAGGCTTACTACCGTACGGTGGCGCGCTTGGCTGACGTGGATTTGCTTACGAATTTCACCGGCTTCGGGCTTTATGACCGCGAAGTGGTGGATCATTTGCGCGCGGCCGAAGACCCCTATCCTTATTTGCGGGGGCAGATCTCGGAGTTGGGGTATCCGGTGGTGCGGGTTCCGTTCGTCCAGCCATTGCGCAAGCGGGGGTTTACCAAGAATAATTTTTATACGCTATTTGATATAGCGATGCTTGGGTTTACCAATCACACCAAGGTTCCGCTGCGCCTGGCCTCCATGGTGGGTTTTTCCATGGCGCTGTTTTGTTTTGGAGTGGGGGTGGCTTACTTTACGTATAAACTAGAGCCTGTCCCGAAAGCATAAAAACCTAGCAGTGAACTATTAGCATAAGTTTAATGATGCCTAAAGAGGGGTAATTCCCTGGTTTTGGTCAAAAAAAAGCCGCTATAATCGGCCATGAAGTCAAAACCCGTATCCGCCACCTCGGCCATTGCCCTGCAACGCTGGTTGCGTCCGGCGCTAACGCCAGTCGGTGCCAATAAAGATTACGCCGAGTTTCGCCAGCAATTGGAAGGACTCGACGCGTTGTTGCGTGGCAGCCACTTGGAGACGATGGCGATGGACTTTGCCAAGGCGGGGGCAGGCCAAGCCAGTGTCGCACAACTACGCCAGCGTATGGAGTTTGCGCTCAAAGCGTTACGCTTTGAAGTGTTGCGGGTGCATTTGGGCAACATATCCTTTCGCGAGCTTTCCCGTAGCATTGCCTCAAGTGATTTACTGGCGGATTTTTGCGGTGTTCGCACGCTTGAGGGAATCAAGGGGGCGTCCAAAAGTGTGCTGGAGCGGGCCTCGAAGTTTTTCACCGCCGAACAGGTGCGCTGGATGGGGCAAGTGTTGGTGGAGATGTGCGGCGAGAAGGATCGCGCCACTGAACTCGGGTTGAGCGCGCCGCTGGACATGGATGTTTGCCTCATCGACGGCACGTGCTTGGAGACCAACATCCACTTCCCGGTGGACTGGGTGCTGTTGCGTGATGTGTCCAAGACTTTGCTCAAGGCCATGATTTTAATCCGCCGCGCTGGACTGCTCCACCGTATGCCTGAAGAGCCGGAGTGCTTTGCCAAGCAGATGAACAAGTTGTGCATGTCAATGACCCACGCAGGCCGCCGCAACGACGCCAAGCGCGCGCGTAAACAGATCCTGCGCAAGATGAAGACGCTGTTACGCACGATCGGAGAACATGCCCGCCGCCACCGCGACCTGTTGGCGCAGAAGTATAGCCAAACCCATTACAGCCAACGCCAAACCAAGCGGATAACCACCCGCATCGACGCTATGCTCGGCCAACTGCCCGCCGTCATCAAGCAGGCCCACGAGCGCATCATCGGCGGACGCCCGGTGCCCAACGACCAAAAGATCCTCAGCGTGCATGAACTTGATGTGAACGTACTGGTTCGCGGCAAAGCAGGGAGCCAAGTCGAGTTTGGCAACTCGTTGCTGTTGAGCGAGGCGCTCTCCGGTTTAATCACCGACTGGCAACTCTACCAGGGCGCGGCTCCGGCAGAATGGTGCCAACTCGAGGAAAGCCTGGCGCGGCAGAACCGCTTTGACCTGAGTGCGCCGATTAGCGCGGTCGGCACCGACCGCGGCTTCGCCACCAAAAAAACTTCCGCAATGCTCAAGCAACAAGACGTTTACGATGCGGTATGCCCGCGTGATCCGCACGCGCTCAAGGAGCGTTTGAGCGAAAAACGCTTCGCCCAATTGCAGCGGCGCCGTTCGGCGACCGAAGCGCGCATTGCGATCCTCAAACAACGCCTCGGCGGACGCTTGCGCTGTAAAGGGTTTGCCAACCGCTACCGTTCGGTGGGTTGGAGTGTACTCGGTCACAACCTCTGGCTGGTGTCACGAATCCTTGCCGAGGAAATAACACTTCCGCTGGCCGCTTAATTCAATTTTCCGGCAAAAATGTGAATAACCCTGGGGCTCGCCCCGGCTTTGCCGTACCTTACTACCGCGCTTGGGGGCGGGAAAAATCGATTCGGGCCGCCGTTTAACGTCGCTGGGGTGATTCGTGCCACCTCGTTCGCCCGCAATCCCAATGGACCTCTGCGCACTTTTTAAAAATCCGGAAATTTGGGACAGGCTCTAAACTACTCAACTGGGACAGTTTTTCCCTAGGCACCGCACCGGTGGTGGTAGGGCTTTTTTTTATCGGCTCAGTCCAACTCTTTTTTATTGGCGTGTTGGGTGAGTATATTGGCGCGATTCATACCAAGGTAACCAAGCGCCCGTTGGTGGTGGAGCGGGAGAGGCTTAATTTTTAAGGCAACAATTTCGGGGAAAGCCACAAACGCCTATGTCGTTTGTTAGTCGGCCGGCAGGGCGTTCTCCGGGATCACCTGCACCGAGATCTCCCCGATGGCGATTTCCCGCTGTACCCCTTTCGGCCAGTCGTTGGGTAGCGACGCCTCAATGTGCCAGGTCGTTGCGTCCTGTTGGCTCCACGTTGCTGACGTGAGGCATATGCCAAGCCAATCCGATCGGGCGGGGGCGCGTAGCCGGATCGGGGCCGGACCGCTGGGGCGCACCACCATTGCAACCAACCGGTCATTTTCGACCCGAAACGTGTCATAGGCCGCAATCCGGCGCCCCCGCTTCACGCAGAGGTCGTAGCCGCCTACACGGATCGCAGGTGCAAAGGCTGTACGGAGATAATCCGCCAGCAGTCCCGAGGGGCCGTAGCCATTTTGGTAAAGCAGTCTTAATAAATCACGCTGAACCACGAGCATGGCCTTTGGGTCAGCCGCCAGAACCTTTATAATCTCCGTCTGTTGAGGCTCATTGAGCAGGCTGAACCAGTGCGTGGTATTGGCCGCCGTCGGGGTCGGCCTGCCGCTCCATAGGTTCAGGCTGAACATACCCGGCAGGCTAAAAACCACCCCGGCGTCACGCTGGAGGTTCGTCTGCAGGATTTGCAGCGGACGGGTAATGTCGGGCGGCGGTCGCAGCCACCGGGCGCCCGGCAGTTGCAGCGGTGTGCTGTCCATCCACCAGTTGTGGGCGCCGCGCACCACGATCCCCGTCGTGGTTAAGGCCACCCCGGCCCAAGCCAGCGCACCCACCGCGGGCGCCCACCGCCAGCGCACGCTGGCCCAGCGCCCTAGGTCCACGCAGCCGACCCCGGCAATGACCACCCACAAGGCCCCACCCCAGGTCACTTGCGATCCAGCCACCGGGTAAGCCTGTAACAGTTGCCAGACAAAAATCCACCCGAGCCACCAGCGTGCGCGCAGCTGCCGGGAGGAGTGCTCGGTTAACGGAATAAGCATCCATCCGGCCAGCGCTGGCCCCCAGGCCAAGGCGTAGTCGTATAACCCCCACTGATTATGCGGGGCTTTCATGTGCCAAAAGTAGCCCGCCACCCCCGTTAACCTTACCGCCACAATGATCGATGTGCGCCAGCCGCCGAGGCGACTGCGCGTCGTCAACCAAAAGGCGAGGAGTGAAACCCAGGCCACACCGCCGACCACCAAGGGGGTGCGCGCCGGAAAGGTGTACATTTGGGGGTGGCGCAACGGTGCCAGCAAGCCGCCTTCCAGCAGCGCGGCCGGTGAAGTGCCGAGCGCCGCCATGCCCGCGACGACGGTTCCGATCACCACCCCGACCGCCCCCAGCCAAGCCCAGCCGGCTGCGTTTTCATCGCGCCCCTGCGATCGTACGATTTGCCACCATAACCCGAGGGCCCCGGCGCTGAATATCCAGGCAAAACCCAGCGCCCAAGGCTCCGTTAAATGAAGCCGCATCAGCACCAGCGGAGCCGCGATCACGCTCACACTTATTGCCCATCCCAGATAATGCCGCCAGCGGGAGCACTGCACCTCTTGGGCGAGCCACCAACTGCCCCACGCGCAGAGCAAAAACAGGCCCACGTTGATTTTGATCAAGAGCATGGCGGCTCCGATGGCGCCCATCACCACCCCCATGCGCTTGCTCCAGCCTCGTAGGATACATTCCGCACCCGCCCAGGTTGCCACCACGCTTAATAAAACCAGTAAACTGCCGGGGTGAAACGGCTCGTTGATGTTGGGGGTCAGGGCAACAAACCCCAGCGCCGTCGCCGTCCAGCCGGTGATCACGGAGGCGGTCAGCCTTCGCGTTAACCAGCCGATGACCCCCGCCGTCGTCAGCCAGTAACCGAGCGTCAGAAGCCTGCCAACCTCATGATCGTAGACTAGTCCGGTGAGCGCATGCAGGCCGCGATAAAACAGGAAAAATGCCGGCCCGTACTGGCTGAAAACCTCGGTGTACAGCGGCTTGCCGTCGCAAAACTGCCGCACCGACATGAGCACATAGCCTTCGTCATCGTAGACCATGAAGGAGGTGGCGATCAGCACCCAGCCGAGCCCAGCGAGCGCCCCCAGCAAACCGATCCAGCCGAGCGTTTCCCCGAGGCGGCGTTTCATCACGATTCAGCCGGCGGTCTCAGCACATACAGCGGCCGGCGCTTCGCCTCGTCATAAATGCGTCCGAGGTATTCGCCTAAAATGCCGATGCCGATCAGCTGCACTCCGCCTAAAAACAAGATCAGCGTCACCAATGTCGTGAACCCCGTGAAGGCCACCTCCTGCCCGAGCAGCCGGCGCATCACGAAAAACGCTCCCACCGCGAAGCCTAGGCCGGCGATGAACATGCCCGTGTAGGTCATCATCCGCAGTGGGAAATATGAAAAACTGAAAATCCCGTCCAACGCGTAGCGCACCAGTCGGCGCAGGGTTTGCCCCGGGGTGCCCGCTGCCCGCTCTTGGCGGTCGTAGATCACCTCGGCTTGTTTAAAACCAACCCACGCCCGTAGCCCGGGGAAAAAGCGGTGGTGCTCCTCCAGCGCGTTGATCGCCGCCACCGCCGGGCGGGCCAAGAGGCCGAAGGTCCCGGTGTTGGCTTCGATCTTGAAATCACTCACCCGCTGAAACCAGCGGTGAAAGACGTCGAAGCCCACCCGACGCAGGCCCGCGTCTTGGCGCGAGCGGCGCACCGCCAGCACCACTTCGGCACCGGCTTGCCACGCTTTTACCAATTCGGGGATGAGCTCGGGCGGGTCTTGCAGGTCGGCGTCCATCGTCACCACCGCATCGGCCAGCCCGGCCTGCGCCAGTCCGGCGGTCAGAGCGGGTTGGTGTCCAAAATTCCGCGACAGGCGCACCAGCTGAAAACGCGGTTCGAGTACGGCTGCCGCCGCCAGCATTGAGGCGGTGCGGTCGCGCGACCCGTCGTCCACAAACACCACTTCCCAGCGCACGGTCGTCAGGCTGCCCAAAACCCGCTGCAACCGCTCTAGCAATTCTGGTACAACCGGCTCTTCGTTAAAAACGGGGATAACAACGCACAGCAGGGGCAGGGTGGCGGATGGCGACGGTGTTTGGGGATCGGACATGCGGAGAAAAAGGGGGTAACGGTTTATACGGCTCTGGCGGCCGATTCAGCGGTGGTGAAACGGATGGGATTTCAACGGATAATACAAGTCCGCGCCACGCTCTGAGGTAGTGCGGTGCTTTAGCCCGCAGGTTTGTATTGAATTTCCCTCACAATCGGCCGATGCGGGCTAAAGCACCGCACTCCTTTCGATCCGTTCCTTTGAGTGTTACTGCCGCGTAGTGGGTCGTAACCTGAAACCTAGCGGATGAAGCCAAGGCAGTTTAGCCGCGAAAGAACGCAAGGATCGCAAAGAACAGACCCTGTGTTTCTATGCGTTCTCTGCGATCTTTCGCGGCTAAACGGATCGATGGATTCTGTCGATTTTGTCGGCCCGAAGTCGGCCGCCGCCGCTGCGGCCCTTGGTCGTGGATTATTGGTAAAGCCAGTATTTGCGCGTGGCCTGCTGGTAGGCGAGCGCCTTGACGTTCCACGCGGCTAGGTTGCCGCTGACGTCCACTCGCGCGCCGTCGCGTTTGAGCGCTTCCCACCAGGCGGTCGAGCCGACGTGAATGTTGAAACTGCGCATGCTTTTCGCGTCGATTTTAACAAAGGGGTTGGGCGGATCATAGCGGCAGGCCAGGCGCATGAGTTCGAAGCTCAGCTGGGTGGGGCGCCACGCGGCGTAATTACTCACGTCTACGTAAACGCCTTCCTTGGGTTTCCCGTCCAGGTCGGGACCGGTGATTTTGCGGTAGCTGAGGCCGGCGATTTTGAGTGCCTTTAGGTCTTTGATGAGGCGATCGGCGGTCACCCCTTTGAAGGCGATTCCACGGAATGGATACTGCGAGCCGATCCCGTGTTTAAAGCCGCTGTATTCGCAGCCAAGGCCGGTCATCGCATAACCCATGACTGTGGGGAAATCGCGCACCATTGGGGATGTCGGGATAAACTTCAGCCCGGTCTCCGGCCAGAGCATCGAGCGTTTCCAGCCGCGCATGGAAATCACCGTGAGTTTACCTTTGCCGCGGATGTTTTCAGCGACGGCGAGAACCCCGGGTTCGCTGGCGGCCCAGCGCGCGAGTTCGCCCATCGTCAACCCGTGAACGTAGGGCATTTGAAAGGCTCCCACGCCACTGAACCATTCGCGGTCGAGGCTGGGGCCGTCCACCTTCAGGCCGCCCAGCGGGTTGGGGCGGTCGAGCACGATCACTTCGACGCCCGCCTCGAAACACGCGTCCATCGCGTAGCGCATGACCACGTTGTAGGTGTAGGAACGCACTCCGATGTCCTGCAGGTCGATGACCAGGGCATCGATGGTTTTGAGCTGGGCGGGGGTGGGCTTGCGGTTTTTGCCGTGCAGCGAATAGACCGGCAGCTTGGTCACAGAATCGATGCTGTCATCGACGTTGACGGAGGCTTTCACGTCCCCGCTCAAGCTGTGTTCGGGGGAGAATAGGCAGGTGAGTTTGGCGTTGGGCGCGCGGCGTAAAACCGTGATGGTGCTCTCGCCGCGGCGGTTGACGCCGGCGGGGTGGGTGAGCAGGCCGATGCGTTTGCCGGCAAGGGCGCGAAAGCCGGCGGACTCCAGCACGTCCACCCCGAGCATGACGGGGAATTCAACCACCGGTTTGGCAACCACGGGCGCAGGTGCCGCTTTAGGGGCAACAGCGGTGGGGGCGGGAGCTGCGGCGGGTTTGGCCGGTGCAGCGACGGCGGGGGTGCGCTGGGGCTTTGGTTGAGCATGTGCCTTGTTCGACGAACAGCCGGCCAGCCCGATCAGGGTGGCGGCGAATACCAGCAGCAGCGTTGCAGAGGGGGGGCGAGGGAGTCCGGACATGCGCAGGGTGGAGAGTTTAACCGAGAGTGGAGTGGGTCGAGGCGGAATCCTGCCGAGGGGCATTATTCCGGGCCGACGTAGGCAAAGCGGGGCAAAGTTTGGCCGTTGATCACAACGGTTTCCATGAACATGGCGCGGGGCCGTATCCACAGGCTGAAGTCGCCGTAGAGCATGCGATAAACCACCAGTTCCTCGGTCGTTTCGGAGTGGCGCGCGACCCCGAGCACGAGGTACGGGTTGCCCTTGTAGTGGCGGTAGCGGCCGGGGCGGGGGCCGTCGGGGTGCTCGGCAAGCGGGGGAATGGCGGTGGGGTTGAGCGCGGACATGCGGTGAGTAGTGAGTAGCAATTAAGGTGTCGGATCGAAAGTAGCGCGGTGCTTTAGCCCGCATCGGTAATTGCAGGAGGGAATCCGGTGTAAACCTGCGGGCTAAAGCACCGCACTACCTCAGAACTCAATCCGACAATTTTCATGTGACTGCGTACCCGTTTCAATCGGGTTGGGGCGAGAAAACAAAGCCTCGAACAGCGCGGTACGCGATTTTTCCGGTTTTGGGCGGGTGGCGAAGCGTTAGCGTGTTTTCTGGGAAACTATAGCCATACCGGAATCGGATTTTAGCCGCAAAAGAACGCAAGGATCGCAAAGAAAAGATTTAATCTGATTCCTCTTTGCGGTCTCTGCGTTCTTTTGCGGCTACACTTCCGGTTGAAACGCTCTAGCGTGCACCGAAAATAATATTATAGCCGAGATCGGCTCGACGTAGCGCAGGCTTCTAGCCTGCTTTTCTCATGAGCAGACTGGAAGTCTGCGCTACTTCAGGCGGCGTAGCAGCAGGAATGCGACGAGCACCAAGCCTGCGCTCACCACGACGAGCCAATCGCCGTGCTGCACATAAAAACTCGGGCGGCCGATCCAGCGCGCATCGACGTTCACGGCGACCGTCTGGGTGCCGCGGAAATACACCGAGCCGTGCGGGGCGAGTTTGGGGCTGGCCGTGGAGAGTTTTCCGCTCTCCGGATCGCGGGTGAGCACGGCGCGGATACTGCCAAACTCGTCGATCCAGCCGCTCCAGCCGCCGTTGCCGCAGCGCAGCACCGGGCGGCGGGTTTCGACGGCGCGCAGCACGGAATTGGACGCGTGTTGGTACGCCGCGCCGCCCTCGCCGAACCAGCCGTTGTTGGTGTGGACCACCAGCACATCGGCCCCGGCGAGCACGCTGGCTCGCACCGTTTGCGGGAAAATATCCTCGTAACACAGCAGCGGTCCCAGCGCCACGGGACGGCCGTTGAGGTTAACCGTTAAAAGCGACGGATCGTTGCCGCGCTGGAAGTCCTCACCGATGGGAACGAACTTTTCGAGCCAGCCGAGCACGGGGCGCAACGGTACGAATTCCCCAAACGGCACCAGTTTTCGTTTGGCGTAAAACTTCGGCTGCAGGCCGGTGGCGGGATCGACGGTGAACACGCCGTTGCGCCAGTCGTCCTCGGCCGGGTTAACTGGGGAGGCTTCGCGGGCGATGGAGCCGAGCATCAGCGGGGTGCCGGTGCGCGCCACCAATTGCTCGACCCAGCCGCGCATGGCGTCGTCGCCTTTCACCGCCCACGGGGTGGTCGCTTCGGGCCACAGGATCAAATCGGGCTTGGTCGCGCCGGCGGCTAGGGTGAGGTCTTCGAGGACTTTGAGGATGGCAGGGCCCTGGGCGTTGTCCCATTTCACGGTTTGTGGGATGTAGGGCTGCACAAAGGCCACGCGTCCCAGCGGCGCGGAAAAACGGTGGCGGTTAAAGGTTTCCTGGAGCCGGGTGGCCACGCAGATCACCAGCAAAAACATCGCGGCGAAAAACTCCGGGCAGCGTTTGCCCAAACCGGCTCGGCCTTCGCGCAGGAGGCGGTGCGCGTAGGCGGCAAAGCCGAGGTTCATGGCGATCAGGATAAACGACACCCCGCCCGCGCCGGTGAACGCGGCGATTTGCAGGATGGTCATGCGTTGCCACTGGCTCGCGGCGAGCGGCATCCACGGGAAGCCGCTGAGCATCCAGGTGCGCGTCCATTCGCCGATCACCCACAGTCCGGCCAGGCCGAAGAGCGCGGCGATTCGCACGGGCGTGGCGCGTCCGAGCATGCGGGGCAGCGCCCAATGCGCGGCGATGAACCACACCCCGATCCACATGCCGATAATGGGCCCGAGCAGGAGCAGCCCGCCGACGGTGACGTTGTGCAACCAGCCGAGCAGGATCGTCCACGCGACCGCCTGGGCGCCGAGAATCGTCGCCGCGTAAAGCCGCAGCGAGGGGCGCAGGTAGGCCCAGAACAAGGCGGGAACGGCAAACGCGTAGGCGAACTCCGGGGTGGGGGAGGGCGGGAACGACAGTACGGTTAACACCACCGTGGCGACGAAGACCCCGGCCGCCCACAGGTGTTGCGCGTGGCGGTTCACCCAGGACGACGTCGGCAAATCAGAGGCGTCGGAGTCGCTGCCTGCGGCCGCAGTGGCCGAAGCCGTCACGCGGTCAGCGGCAGTGGAGGATGTGGAGGGACGGAAGCGCACGGAAAAGAGGTCAGTGTGCCGAAGCACGGTCGGGCTGCAAGCGGCTCGGTTATCCGGAACCTGCCGCAGCGTTTTTGCGTAACCTCGGTTATACCCATTCGCGTTCAAGATGAGCTTAACTGAATCGGTTCCTGCGCGGGGGGCATACCTTTGGCAAACACCCTGAGCTCACGCTCAAGGCCACGAGGAATGTGTTCGCGAAGCGTGTGGCCTTGAGCGTGAGCTCAGGGATGCCTCCCAGTTTGAACGCTAATTAGCATCACTTCTTAAAATGCTTCTGTATCGTCGCGAGCACGGCTCCGGGGCCGGTGTAGGTGCCACTGGAAGTGTAGGTCGTGGCGAGTTCTTTGCCGTCGGCGGTCATGAACACGAGGTTGGGGATGCCGCTTTCATTGCCCGGCCGCTGGAGGGTTCGGACGTTGTCCTTTTGGTCGAAACGCACTGCTGGCCAGGGCATGAGGCTTTCGCGCATGTAGCTTTTCATCGAGTCCTCGTCTTGGTCGCTGCTGACAAAAATCACCTCAAACTCGGGGTGAGCGGCCTTGATCGATTTGTACGCCGAGACGAGTTGGGGCGTGAACGCGCGGCAGGGCGGGCACCAGTGCGCGGAATAATAAAACGCCACATAGCGGATGCCGGCTAGTGGCGCCTGTGGCACGGGAGCCAGCGACGAACCTTTGAGGTGAACGAGTTTGCCGATAAGCGGTGCGATCACTTTGCCTGCCTTAGTTGATGCGGCTGGTGCAGCGGAATCATCCTTGGGTTCGACTGCGGCCGCAGGCGTTGACGCGGTCACGGGTGCAGCAGCCCCTGTGGCGGCTACGGCACCGGGGGCCTCAGCGGGGGCGTTGCGGCCGGTGAGTGCATCGATCCGGACGCGATCGGCTTCGGAGAGTTTACTGTAAGGCAGCAGGTAGCGGGCGCCCGAGGATTTTTGAAACGTGATGTAATCGCTGCTCCTGCGGATAAACTCGGCCTGGATGGGCAGCCCGTCGGGCCCGGTCCATGTTTCAACGGCGGCCTGGGTCGAGAGGGGGAGGAGGGCGGTGATCAGCAGGGCGAGGCAGCGGGAGTTCATGGGGTAGAAATGAAGCGGCGTTGGGTGTGGCGTGAGGGGATACGAAGAAAATGGGGGCGGGGGCAGATCAGGGGCGTCCCGTATTTGCGGCGGGCCGTGTTGGCTTGCGGGGCGTGCTGGCGGGCGGTCAGTCGTTAAAAGTTTGTCGCGAGTTATCCTGAAGGAAAGTCGAGATCTCGCGGGCGAACAGCTCGCTGAACTCGGCGCGTTTCTTCGCACCCATGCCGAAGATGTGCGCCATGGCGTCGTCGCCTTGCGGATACTCGCGGGCCATCTGGCGCAGCGTGGCGTCGCCAAAGATAACGTACGCGGGGACCTTGCGCTCGTCGGCCAGCTTTTTGCGCAGGTCGCGCAGGCGGTTGAACAAAATCTCGTCGCACTCAATGTCGCCCTGGCGGCGCACGACCTTGCGGACTTTGGGCGCTTCCATGGGCTTGGTGAGCGTGATGGGGCGGCGGGTTTTGAGCGCGTCGAGGCCCTCGGCGGTGAGCTGGAGGGTGGGGAATTCGCCTTGACTTTGCGCGAGCAGGCCGAGGCGGAGCAGGTCGCGGCCGATGGCGGTCCAGGCGGGGCGCGAGAGGTCTTTGCCAATCCCGTAGGTGGTGAGCCGGTCGTGGTCCCAGCGGCGGATTTTGTCGGTGTCGGCGCCGGTGAGCACTTCGCCTACGTGGTTGATGCCCACGCCGAAGCGGCTGGCGGCGTTGATGCGGTAAACGCAGGAGAGGAATTTTTGGGCAACAATGGTGCCGTCGTAGGTGTCTCGAGGCTCTTGGCAGTTGTCGCAGGCACCGCAGTTATCGAGGGGGAACTTTTCGCCGAAGTAGGCGAGCAGTTCGCTGCGGCGGCAGTTGGAGCCGTCGGCGTAGCGCAGGATTTGGCGGAGCTGATTGCGGGCAACTTGCGCCTCCTGCTCGTTGGTCATCTCGTCGATGAAGTGGGTCTGCTTGGCGGCGTCGCCGGCGGAGAACAACAGCAGGCAATCGCCCGGCAGACCGTCGCGGCCCGCGCGGCCAGTTTCTTGGTAGTAGCCCTCGATGTTTTTGGGCAGGTCGTAGTGGATGACCCAGCGCACGTTGGGTTTGTTGATACCCATGCCGAAGGCGATCGTCGCGCACATGATGTGCACCTCGTCGCGCAGAAACAGCTCCTGATTACGGGCGCGTTCGTCGGCGGGCAGGCCGGCGTGGTAGGGGCGAGCGCTGTAACCTTTGGCGGCGAGGGCTTCGGCCACGCGCTCGGTGGCGGCGCGGCTGGCGCAGTAAACGATGCCGCTCTCGTCCTCGCGCTTTTTTACCCAGGCGATGATTTGATCGGCGGGTTTTTCCTTGGGCGTGACCTTGTAGGTGAGGTTGGGCCGGTTAAAGGAGGCGACGAACACCGCGGGAGCGCGCAGCTTGAGGTGTTTAATGATGTCGGCGCGTACCCGTTCAGTGGCTGTGGCGGTGAGCGCCATCAGCGGCACGTCGGGCAGGAGCTCGCGCAGTTTGGCGATCTGGCGGTACTCGGGGCGGAAGTCGTGGCCCCATTCGGAAACGCAGTGCGCCTCGTCGATGGCGATGGCGGCGACGTTCCAGGCCTTTAAGTTAGCCTGCCAATTATCGAGCATGAGGCGCTCGGGGGCGACGTAGAGCAGCTTCCATTCGTTGCGGTGCAGGCCGGCGAGGCGCGAGCGGGCTTCAGCGGGCGAAAGCGTGGAGTTGAGAAACGTGGCGGCGACGCCGGCGGCCTGGAGCTGGTCGACCTGATCCTTCATCAGCGCGATGAGCGGGGAGACGACGATGGTTAGCCCGGTGCGGTGCAGGGCGGGGATTTGAAAGCAGAGGGATTTGCCACCGCCGGTGGGGAGCAGAGCGAAGACGTCGCGGCCGGCGAGCGAGGTTTCGATGATGTCACGCTGGAGCGGCCGGAATTCCGGATAACCGAAGCTGGAGTGGAGAGTGTGGAGAAGTTCGGGCACGGGAGCAGGCGGGACGCAGCGGCAGCCAAAGGGAAGTGGGCCCTATCAATCGAGCTCAATGCGCAGGAGGTGGCGCGTAAAACGCCAAAATGAGCTGGCGAAGCGGGCGCCGTAGTGGTGCTGATACGCATTAGCGTTCAAGTTGAGGTTTACGGCATCCTTGAGCTCACGCTCAAGGCCACACGCTTCGCGATCACACGCCTTGTGGCCTTCGTGTAGACACTCATCGTGGCCTTGAGCGTGAGCTCAGGGTGTTTACCCAAAGGTACCCGCTCCCCCTGAACCCTCTTAATGAGGCTCATCTTGAACGCGAATGGGTATGAGTTGGCGATAATGACGCCGTTTAAGAAGTTGGGTGGTTAACTGCTCGCGAGTTGCTGGAGCGTACTTTAATTTCATGGGTTGCCCCTTGCCTCGTTAAGTCCGAGCGCTCTGATTCGCCAATCCACTTATGAACGACGATCTGCTCAAAGCTATCCACCAAGAATTGGTTGCCATCCGCCAGCTCCTCGCTGACGGCAACAAAGCGGCTCCCGCGCGCAGCACACCGGCGCGTGCGACCACCTCCACCAGCAGCGCATCCCGCCCGAGTTCCGGTGATGCCGAAGTGGTTCCGCAGCCGAGCGAAATCATCGCCAATCCCGGTGACGTTCAGGTGCATTTTGGCAAAAACAACGGCGTGCCTCTTTCGCAACTGGGTGAGCGCTCGCTGTCGTGGTATGCCCAAGAGCAAGCCCCGCGCCTCGACAGCAGTGGCAACCCGTATCCCGCGCGTCCCCAGGAAATCACCCTGCGCAATGCCGCCCGCACACTCTGGCATCAAAATAAGGGCACGCTCGGTGGCGGCGCACCTGCCTCGAAAGCGGGTTCCTCGGCCGAGGCTTTTGTTGAGCCCGCCTCGCATCCTTCGGATGAAGAAGAGGCGCTGCCGTTTTGATTTATACCTGAAGGCATCTCCAGAAACAGCCCTTGCCAGAAGCCCCCAGCTGAAACCACAGCCAAGCCGGGGGATTCTTTTAACTGCCTCAGCGCGGGCTAGGCATAGGATGATCTTTTGTTTTCGATCGGGCATCGTCGCGATGAGGCATGCGGCGTAAAGGGGCTGCGGGAGTAAACGCAACAGGCGTTTCGACCGGCGCTTAATACTCATTAGCGTTCAAGTTGAGGTTTACGGCATCCTTGAGCTCACGCTCAAAGCCACACGCTTCGCGAACACATTCCTCGTGGCCTTGAGCGTGAGCTCAGGGTGTGTATCCAAAGGTGTTTTTTCCTCCAGGAACCAGGTTAATTAAGCGCATCTTGAACGCGAATTGGATTACTACCTAGGCTCTTGCGTTAGGGGTGAAACCACTAAGGTCTTCACGTACTTACAAAAATGGTGCCCGGGAACGGACTCGAACCGTTACCTTGTTTCCGTTCCTTTATAAATCGCTGTTGCCTAGGTAAAAGCAAAGTATGGACAACCTAAAACATCCTTGAATGTTGTAAGTCCGGTTGTAAGGTTTTGGTCCATGGCATCGCTCCGCAGACTTCCCGGCACCAAGTTTTTCATCGGCTGTTACACCGACGCCAATGGTCGGCGCTGCCAGCGGTCCACCAAGTGCACCGACCGCAAGTCCGCGCTGAAGATCGTCACCGCATGGGAAGGCGTGGCCAGTAGTCGCGCCACTGAGGCCCAGACTCGCCGGGTCTTGTCATCGCTGCATGAGCAAATCCACGGCACCCCACTATCGTCGGCCACCGTCCAATCCTACGCCGACCAATGGCTGGCACGTAAAAAGGTGGAGACTCGCGCGGTCACTCATGCGGCCTACCGGGGAGCGCTAGGCTCATTCCTCGGCCATCTGGAGGCCAAGAAAGATCAGTCCATTGCCTACGTCACCCCGGCCACCGTCGCAGCGTGGAGGGACGCCGGTGCCTCTGCTGCCACCCCCAGGACGGCCAACAACAAGTTGAAGGTGCTGCGCGTATTCTTCCAGGCGGCCTGGTGCGAAGGTCTGCTGCCAGACGGCAACCCCGCCGCGAAGATCAAGATTTTGGCCACCGAGGAATCCACTCGCCGCCCCCTGACGATCCCGGAGATCAAGCGCGCGCTGGCCGCAGCGGATAACCAATGGAAAGGGATGATCCTCGCCGGCCTTTATTCCGGCCAGCGGTTAAAAGACTTGGCTGGCCTTACATGGGCGAGCGTGGACCTGGTGAGTAAACAGATCAGCTTCGCCACCTCGAAGACGGGGAGGCGGCAACACATCCCGATTGCCACCCCGCTGCTCGCCTACCTGGAGGCACTACCATCTACCGACGATCCCAAGTCGCCCATCTTTCCCGGCCTGCATCCCTACGCCATCAAGGCCAACGGGAGCGCGGCCCTGTCTCAGCAATTCCACGACCTGCTGGCCGTCGCTGGTCTGGTCACTGCCAGGGACGCCAACAAGCAATCCACCGGCGTCGGCCGCAAAGGTGCCCGCGCCAAAACCGAGATCAGTTTCCACTCGTTGCGCCACTCCGCCACCTCGCTGCTGAAAAAAGCAGGCGTGAGCGAGTCGGTTGCCATGGACCTTATCGGTCACGACTCCGCCGCCATGAGCGCCAACTATACCCACACCGACGACGACGCTCGGCGCGCTGCCGTAGAATCGCTGCCAGACATCACAAAATAACCCCATGCCCCGCAAAGATCGCAAGCCCGCCGGGCACATCTACCAGACGCCCGACAAGCCGCAGACCAGCGCGCCGTACCTCGAGATGGTACTCGGCAACCTCTCCACCTCCGAGGTCCTAAGCTCCGACCTCTTAAAAAAGCTCGGCCTATGGGACGGTAGGCGCCGGACATTCAAGCCGCAGGCGCTCGCGCTGGATATAAACGAGCCGGGCCATCACGCCGTCATGCTGCTCCAGGAATCGCGCAAGGTCCGCGCCTACCTCCGGGACCATCCCGGCGCCGCAGAAGTGGTTTATTCAACGATGGGCGTGGAACACCGCCACACCCAGATCGTGAACGGCCCGCACATCGCCGCAGCATTTAATCGAGCCGCAGGGAAGCGTCGGCAAAAAGCCGAGGCGCCCACCATCCGAATGGCGGCTGAGGTGGCGGCATACCGAGAAGCGCAGCGCATGAAAGGCAGGGAGAAGGTTTGGGTGCAGTTTGATCGCTTGTGCGGGGAGCGCAAAATTGGCCCTAAGCCGCATGGCTGCAAATCGGCAAACGCACTGGCACGACGGAAAATGGCGTGGAAAAACGCTGGAGCCTTAAAATAGGCGTCGGGCATTCAATGCCCTCACTTTAAGCGGAAAGACATTTTAGCAGGTGCGCGGTTGGGTTGTTTTATGCAACCCGCATACCTTACTAATCCCCCCGCCGCCGCTTCGCCGGTTGGCGTTTGTCCTGAGTTTTTAAATATACCCGCCAAGGGTGGAGACGCGCTGTTTAACCGTAGCCGCTCATGGTGGTACGGAATTGAGGCCCAAGGGCTCATCCGCCTGACCCGCTTCCGCCGCCCCGGCAACGTGCGCGGCCGAGTCGCCATCCCGGTGGCCGCCGCCCGCCAGGTCCTCGCTGGTTTAGCTGCTTAATACCATGAGCACCACCACCGACACCCACCTGGCCCGCCACCGCATGTTCACCATTGCACAGCTCGAGGCCGACCTGGCCGAGATCGCAGGCAATAAATCCCTGACCCCGGCCGAGAGGCTGGAGGCCAAGGCCATCGCCATCACCGACGCCACCACCGCGCTCGCCACTCCGCCCAAGGGCACCCGCGTTTCCTACGTTCGCCCCACTGCCACTGACATCACCACCCCCACCGGCCTGTTCGGCCCCAACTCCAAAAAACTCTAATATGACCTCTACCATCACCGACCACACCGACCCCATCGTCGAATCCACCGCCCCCTCGGCCGCCATTTTCGCCGGACGCCAGGCCATCGTGGAAGCCAAGCAACGCGAAGCCGCCACCCGCACGGCGCACTTCCGCACCCAAGCCGAGGTTTCTCAGCTGGCCGACCAAATCGAGGCCGACCGCCTGGCCGACCTCGAGCGCAGGGTTGAAGCCGAGATCGCTGGACTCACCGCACCGGCCGCAAACATTGGACTGGAGCGCAAGTTGGCAGCTCTCGCCACAGCCGTGGAAGTCGCCAGCCGCGTGTCGGCGGCATGGGAGAAGGCCCGCAACGACATCCCCCAAGCTTCCAACTCGCTCATGCGCGCGATCCTGGAGGAGCACGCCGCCCAAGACCTGCCCCAGCTCGAGAACGCACTCGAGCGCGCGCTCGGCGGCCTGGCCGACCTCACCAAGATGGCCGGCGCCGATCAGCACCACCTCTGGGGAGCGCTGGCGCCGATGCTGGCGATGACCGCCACCGGCCACAGCTCCGCTCGCGATGCGGCCAGAATCTCCGCTGAGGCGAGCGAAGCCCAGGTGATCGTCTTAATCGACCGCCAGCGCGAAGCTCGAGCCGCCGCCGGCTGGCCATCGTTCGCCCAAATCGAAGCGCGCGCCAAAGCCGCTGCTGAGGCCCTGCGCACCGTCTAATCCAAACACAAAAAGCCGGTAAGGCACCAGCGCCCACCGGCTTTAATAAACATCTAACTCCGATGTCAAAACTGACTAATTCACCCCATGGAATCAATCCCATTATTGGTATTCTGGATACGGTTTCACCGTCATCTGTTCTGCCTTCTACCTTTGTTTATCCTAAGCCGATTGAGGCCATCGACCTCACCTTTGGCCGGCCGGAAAACTTCCCCTTAAATGCCCTGCCGGCGGTCCTGCGCACCGTCACCAAGTCCATGAGCTCCACCTACCAGGTCCCGGCCTGCCTGCCCGCCATGAGCGCGCTGGCGGTCCTGAGTGGTGCCATCGGTAAAAGCACCACCCTGGTCGGCGGCCACAAGGACAAGACCACGCACTTCAACATCTATGTCTTTGCCTCCAGCGAGCGCGGGAGCGGCAAGGGTAGCGTGGCTGAGCGGTTGGCTCGGCCCATCGTCGAAGCCAACGAGCTGTTGCGCCTAAAGCACGACGGCGCACTGGCGCTCTCCCGTAGCCGGTTGGGTATTCTCAAGAAAGAGATCACCAAGCTGGAGACGGTCTGCTGTTCTAAAACTGGGCTGGAGCGCGACCAAGCCGAGAACGAGCTGGAGCACAAACACCGCCAGCTACTCGAGGCCGAGCGTGAGACTCTCAACGGGGAGCGCACCACTCTGTTGGTCCAAAACTCAACGAGCGAGGGATTGGCCGCCGCCCTCGCTGCATCCGACGAGACGCTGTTCTCGTACTCGGCTGAGGCCGGCGCATCGCTGCGCGTCTGCCTGGGTAAATATACAAGCGGTTCGGGAGACTTCGACCTGCTGTTGAACGCGTACAGCGTGGAGTTTGTCCGCCTCGACCGCGCTGGCCGCCCGCCAGTTGATTTAAAGGCGCCATGCCTGTCGCTGCTATGGTTGGCCCAGGGTTGCGTCGTGCGTGAGCTCTGCGCCTCACCTGAGGCAATCGAGCGCGGCCTGACTGCGCGCTGTCTGGTGTTTGAAACTGGAGCCGAGCGCCAACTCGACGACCGGCTGAGCCTGCGCGCTGAAACCGAGGAATGGGACAACCTACTGCGCCAGGTACTCGCCCGCCGCCTCGACGGCCAAATCGAGATGATCCAAGCCGACGACGACGCCCGCGAGGTGTTCGCCAAGTTTCACGACGAGAGCGTGGTGCTCGGCCGCACCCAATTCCAAGACCTCGACGGTGAGCTGAGCCGCTGGCGGGAAAATGCAATCAAGGTGGCTGGACTGTTCGCCGTACTCGAAGGTGCCTCCACCGTTGGTTCCGACATCGCCACCAGTGCCTGCGCGTTGATCCGCTGGTGTGCCCACAGCTATCTGTCGATCCTGAGCGCCGGCCGGTCGCAGGCCAAAGCTAAGGAATTGGCCCGCCTGCTGGAGATCGTCGCAGAGCACGGTGGTGCGGTTGCGTTGGGTGAACTCGGCAGGCACCACGGTATCGACCGCAAGCAGGTGGAGGCAACGCTGGCCGCCTGCCCTGGTCGGCTGGAGCTGGTAAAGTTGGCGCCAACTGGTGCCGGCCGCCCCCGCGAAATCCTGCGGCACCCCAGCAATAAATCTGATAAATCCGACTTATTACCCGATGGAGCGAATAAGTCAGATAAATCAGATTTATCGGCGGCCCCCTGCTGATTTATACGGCCATGAGCATCAACACATCGAAGCTCGAGCACATCCGGGTACTGAGCGGGAAAACCACCGCCAGGTGCCCGGCCTGCGCTGAAGTCGGCACCGACCGCAGTGGTGAGCACCTTGTCATCCTCGAGAGCGGGAAATGGGGCTGCATCGCCAACGCTGGAGCCGCTGGCCATGAGCACCGCCGCCGCATCGCTGAGCTGGTCGGGGACGACGATCACCGAGATCGTGGTGCCTATCGCCCTGCACCACGGCCGGCACCGCCAAAGCCTGTTTGCAAGCCCGCCCGACCACTGCCTGAGCTGCGCCGACCCACCGCTGAGGAACTGCGCCAAATCGCCACCGTTCGCCGCTGGCCATCGGCCGCCGGGCTCGAGGTACTGGTGGAGCGCGGTCTGCTGTTCGTCGGCGGTATTTACGACGACGGCACGACCTGGCCGTGTTGGGTGGTCACCGACTCCACCCGGCGCAACGCACAAGCCCGGAGACTCGACGGCCAGGTGTTCGTCGGCATCGACTCCAAGGCCAAGACCCTGCCCGGCACCTCGGCCCGCTACCCCATCGCCAGCGTCGGCCCCGAGCACGACGAGATCGTGGTGGTGGAGGGTCCGCCCGATTTACTCGCCGCCGCTGTTGTGCTGAGCCTGGCCGGACGCGACCTGTCGAAGATCGGGTTTATCTGCGTCACCGGCGCTGGCTGCGCGCTCGGGGAGATCGCCCATCAACTCGAAGGAAAGATCGTCACCATCGCCCAGGACGCCGACGCCGCAGGCCGGGAAGCTGCTGCTGGTTGGGCGCGGGAGGCTTACGCTGGTGGAGCGCGGGAGGTTGTCGGGTTTACTTACGACGCAGGATGTAAAGACCTGAGCGACCACCTCGAGCGCATCGGCCCGACCCCCGCACCAACTGGTTTGTGTCCGTCCTGCTGGTCCCGTCGCATCGCTGCCACCATCGGCGGCGCTACCTGCGGTTGCACGACCTACACCTGGCCGAGCTGGTCGGCTGAGCAAATCGGGGCTGATCGTGCGCAGGTGGCCGACGGGGAATGAGTGCATCTGCACCGGCTGAGGCCCCCCCCCTAAAATATTCGGGTAGGTACTCCGCAAGCCGGGGTATGTCGGAGGGGATTTGCCCAGCGCCGACCCTTTTCTAGACATAGATTTTTTAAAAGTGACTTCCTTCCCTGTTTCGGCACCCGAAAACCCAAATTAGCACCCCTCGGCATCACCTAAGCCATCGACCGTTCCTCAAAAGGGAGCGGTTTTTTAGTGCCCAAACACATCACGAAACGAAACAGCACAAAGCTGGACGTGTTGTAAGTGGCGTTGTAAGTTGGCCTGTTTTGGTCAACCCTCACTTTTCTTTCTCCCTCGTAAATAGTCACTTACAAAAATGGTGCCCGGGAACGGACTCGAACCGTTACACCTTTCGGCACAGGCTTCTGAGACCTGCGTGTCTACCAATTCCACCACCCGGGCAGGGAAGGGAGGCAAACCACACGGGCCTCGGACGCCCTAGGCAAACATAAAATGCACCGATCCCTTGGCGAGGCATAGATTTTGCGGAAAGCGCGCCTGTTTTGCGAAAGTAGCGCAGACTTCCAGTCTGCTTCTGCCTCGTGGTTACTGCCAAAATAAAATCCGCCTAACTACGTTCACACGCACTCTCTCTCTTTCGCCATCTCCCACACCAAGCAGACTGGAAGTCTGCGCTACTTTTTTCTTCGGCGGGCCTCGTGGCCCGTTGGGTTATTTACTCCACGTGGCCAGCTCGGTGCGGGCGCGTTGCATCTCGGCTATGATTTTGTGCGCATGATCGAGCAGGTGTTTGCCGGGCGCGGTTAACGTCACCCGCCGCCCCAGCCGATCGAACAGCCGACACGATAAATCATCCTCCAAAGCCTTGATCGCGTGGCTGATCGCCGACTGCGTGAGGTTCAACTCGTGCGCAGCCAAAGTGAAGCTGCCCACGCGGGCTAGGGTGGTAAACGCGAGCAGCTTACGGCTATCTAGAAGGATCGTCATGGGAAAGGTGGGCGTAAGTAGGAGTCACCTTAAAAGCACGTTCCAAGCCAGCCGGCCGCCTCAGCCAGACTTGGTGCAAAAAACCCCTCGCGGGTGCCGCACTTCAGTGCCACGGTGCGCTTCCTTTAAAAAAACGTGGCCCGCTCCGACGACCGTTCTCCGCCTGCTTTCCGCATCGATTTCCCTCCCGAACTGCCCATCAGTTCGCGTGCCTCCGAGATCGTGGACCTGATCGCGGCCCACCAGGTCATCATCCTCGCCGGCGAAACCGGTTCGGGCAAAACCACCCAGATCCCCAAAATGTGTCTCGCCGCCGGTCGGGGCGTGCGCGGGGTCATCGCCTGCACCCAGCCGCGCCGCGTCGCCGCCTTGTCCGTTTCCCGCCGCGTCGCCGAGGAGCTCAACGTCCCCTGGGGCGGCCCGGTCGGCTGCAAGATCCGCTTCGATGACCGCACCACCCGCGACACCGTCATCAAGTTCATGACCGATGGCATGCTGCTCGCCGAGGTGCAGAACGACCCGATGCTGCGCGCCTACGACACCGTCATCCTCGACGAGGCCCACGAGCGCTCTCTCAACATCGACTTCCTCCTCGGCCACCTTCGCAACCTCCGCCATCAGCGCCCCGAGCTTAAAATCATCGTCACCTCGGCGACCATCGACACCGAAGCGTTTTCCAAGGCGTTCGACGGCGCGCCCATCGTCCAAGTCTCCGGCCGCACCTACCCGGTCGAGGTCATCTACGCCCCGCTCGATTCCCTCGGCAGCGACGCGGCCGAGGGTGACGAACGTTCCTCGCGCTCCGAGGCGCTGCACTACATCGACGGCGCGGCCGAGGCCGTCGAGCGCATCTTGCGCGACAGCGCCTCGGGCGACATTTTGGTTTTCCTCCCGGCCGAGCGCGACATCCGCGAAACCACCGAGCTGCTCGAAGGTCGCCGTTTGCCGAATACCGAAATTGTCCCGCTCTTCGGCCGGCTCTCCAACTCCGAGCAGCAGCGCGTGTTCGCCTCATCGCAGCGGCGCAAACTGATCCTCGCGACCAACATCGCGGAAACCTCCCTCACCATCCCCGGCATCCGCTACGTCGTGGACACCGGCCTGGCGCGCATCAGCCGCTACTCGCCGCAGGCCCGCACCCGCCGCCTGCCGATCGAGGCGGTCGCCCAGTCCAGCGCCGACCAGCGCAAGGGCCGCGCCGGCCGCGTCGCCGACGGCGTCTGCATCCGCCTGTATTCGGAAGCCGATTTTAACGAGCGCCCGCGCTTCACCCAGCCCGAGATCCAGCGCGCCAACCTGGCCGACGTGATCTTGCGCATGAAGGCCTTCGGCTTGGGCGACATCGAGCGATTCCCTTTCATCAACATGCCGGCGGCCAAGTCCATTCGCGCCGGCTATGCGCTGCTGGAGGAAATCGGCGCGCTCGATTCCAACGCCACCGAAGCCGCGCGCCAACTCACGCCCGTGGGACGTGAACTGGCCCGCCTGCCGGTGGACCCAACCGTGGGCCGCATGATTTTGCAGGCCCGTACCGAGAAGGCGGTGCGCGAAGTCTTGGTGATTGCCTCGGGCTTGAGCATTCAGGATCCGCGCGAGCGCCCGATGGAGGCGCGCGAAAAAGCCGACTTGGCCCACCGTCGCTTTAACCACCCGGACTCCGATTACCTGGCGTTGCTCAACATCTGGGACGCCTACCACGAGCAGTTCGACCGCCTGTCCCAGGCCCGCCTGCGCCGCTTCTGCAAAGACCACTTTTTGAGTTACACGCGCATGCGCGAGTGGCGCGACGTGCATTCGCAACTGCTCGACGTGATGGAGCAGCGGAAGGATTTTCAATTCACCTCGATTTTCGATGGCATCCCGGCGGACAAAATCAACGCGGACAAAACCGCCTTCGCCTCGCCCGGCTACCGCGCCATTCACCGCAGCATCCTCGCCGGTTTGTTGGGCAACATCGCGACCCGCGACGACGACAACGGTGGCTACAAGGCGACTCACGACCGCCGCGTCGCGCTGTTTCCCGGCTCAGTCTTGTTCGTGCGCGACGAGAAGAAATCGCACTCCAAGCGGGGTGAAGACCCGCGTCAAAAAAACGATTCAAAAAACAACAAGAGTCCGCGGTGGATCATGTCGGCGGAGATCATGGAAACCACGAGGCTGTTTGCCCGCACCTCCGCGCGGATGGATCCGCTTTGGGCGCTCGATCTAGGCTCGCACGTGGTGAAGGTTGCCCACAGCGAGCCGTTCTGGAATCAGGACGCCGGCCGCGTGATGGTTAAACAACGCACCCGCCTCTACGGGCTGGAGCTGGAATCGCGCGCCGTCAGTTACGGCAAGGTGAACCCGGTGCACGCCACGGAGATATTTATCCGCGAGGCGCTAGTTAACGACCAGGTGACGTGGCCGCTGGATTTTATCGCCCACAACCGGGGCGTGCGCGAAGAGGTCGAAAACCTGCTCACCCGCACCCGCGACAGCGGCTACCTTAACCTCGACGAGGGGATTTACCGGTTCTACGCCGCTCGGCTGATTCCTGAAAGCGGCAAAGGTGCCGGAAGTGGCACGGGCGTCCCGCCCGTGGGATCGACGGCGAGCCCCGACATGGGCGGGGACGCCCATGCCACGTCAGACACGCAAACCCATGGGCGGGGACGCCCATGCCACGCCGGAGCGGATCGACGTGGCACGGGCGTCCCGCCCGTGGGATCGACTGATCGCAATCATGGGCGGGACGCCCATGCCACTTTGGAGGCTGCTTCCAATCCCCCGTTTGCGGGCGTCTCCTCCGTCGCCGAGTTGGTCGACCTCGTCCGCGAGCGCAAAGGCGCCGAGCCGCGTTTCCTCATGTTTGCGCCCGACGACCTGCGCGACCCCGAAGAACTGCAGGCCGACACCGAGGCCTACCCCGAGGCAATGCCGCTCCAGCAAGCCGCGCTGCCGCTGAACTACGCCTACAAACCCGGCCAGACCGACGACGGCGTTACCCTCGATGTGCCGGTGCGCGTCGCCGCCGATCTCACGCCCGCCGCGCTCGACTGGGCGGTGCCCGGCCACCTCGCGGCCAAGGTGGAACATTACCTACGCGCGCTGCCCAAGGAGCTGCGCCGCGACTTTGTGCCGCTCGGTGACGCCGCGCGGCAGTTGGCCAAAACCGCCGCCCAACACACGCGCCTCACCGCCCAGCGCCACACCTTGCCCGAGGCGCTCGCGATTTTGATCGGCGAACGGCTCAAGTTGAAGATCAACGCCAGCGTGTTTGCCGAAGAGCGCCCGCTGCCCGACCACCTGCGCGTACGCGTGCGGGTCGTCGATGACGAAGGCCACGAAATCTGCGCCAGCCGCGAGTTGCCGGAGATCGCCCTCGCCATCGCCGCGCACCAGCGCGAGGCCAGCGCGAGTGTTTCGCGAGAAGACCCCGACGCCTGGCGCCGCGCCCGCGCCAAACACGAACTGGGCGAGCAGACGGAGTGGAAGTTTGGCGACGTGCCCGAGCGCGTCCACGTGTGTGACCAATCCGGCGTGGAGGTGTATGCGTTTCCTGGACTCAAAAACGGTCCGGGCGGCGGTGTGGCGCTGCGACTATTTAAAACCCCTGAAGAGGCGGCTGTGGCGACTGCCCCGGCGCTGGGACGGCTCATGGAGTGGCAACTCGCGCACCCGCTGGCCTGCCTGCACAAAGATTTGAAACAACTGCGCGAGCTGGGCGCGCTGCTCGCGACCCTCGGCACCACCGAGACGTTGCGCGAACACGCCTACGAGGCGCTCCGGCACTGGGCCTGCGCCGCTTCGCGCGTTAAAACCCTCACCGCCGCCGCCTTCGCCGCCGCGGTCATGAAGACCAAAGCCGACCTGCTCGGGTTGGTGCCGCGCCTGGTCGATTTGCTCCGGGAAATCCTCACGCTGCGCCAGGCGCTGTTGGTGCATGCGCATCCTTATCGCGGGCAAGGCCCCGAGCTGACCGCGCTGGTGCCAGCGGACTTTTTGCGGGTGACGCCTTACCCGCAACTGGCGCATTTCCCGCGTTATCTAAAGGCGATGAAGCTGCGCGCCGACCGCTGGAAACAGGCCCAGGTCAAAGACACCGAGCGGGCCAAACAACTCGCGCCCTTCCTCGGAGTGGCGGCGCTGCGCTGGCAGGTGGAGGAGTTGCGGGTGAGTTTGTTTGCCCAGGAGTTGGGCACGGCCGAACCGGTCTCGGTGCAAAAACTCGAACGCACCCTCGCCGAACTCAAGCAGAGCCAGTCGGCGAAGGCGGGAGTGACAAGCGCCAAGCTCGGATCTGCCGTGCCCAAGCTCGGTGCGGCGTCCGCTCCCGCGCCGGTTGTCGAACCGGTTAAACCGCGTGAATCTACCCCGTTGCCGGTGACGACGACCAAGCCCAAAGCCCCGCTCAAGAGCTTTGGTTCGCTCGATGCGCTGTTTCGTAAATAAGGCGAATGAGAGGTAGTGTAACCGCGTGTCCATGATCGAGCCAATCCCACGGGCGGGACGCCAGTGCCACTCTGAGGCCATGCATGGGCGGAACGCCCATTCTGCGTGGACTCGGTTCGGTGTGGCATGGGCGTCCCGCCCATGGGTTTTCCTGCTGCTGGCTCTGGCACCGTCCTCGTTGCTGGCGCGGCCGTTCACGGTCATGGTTTATAACGTGGAAAATCTTCACGACGCCGACGGTGTGGCGGTTTACGACGATTACCAACCGGCGCGTTACACGCCTGCCCATGCGTTGACCAAGCTGCAGAATATCGCCGCCGTCGTTGCCCGCGCGGGTTCCGTCGGCAACCCGCCCGAAGTCATTTTGTTTCAGGAAATCGAGATCGACCACACGCCGGGGAAACGCCCGCCGGATTATCCGGCACTGCTCAAGCGTTACGCCGGTACGACCATCGAGCGGATGCTCGGCCCTGACTTCACGCCCGAGATCGCCGACCTGCCCGCCGAGGCGCTTTTGCTTAAGGCCTTTGTCGATCGAGGAATGGTTGGCTACTCCGTAGTCAGCGGCGGTGATGGCGACGCTGCAGCCGAAGGCGCTGGGCCCAACGCGGACGAGGTGGTCGACCTGCGCGCTCGCCCTGCGATCAAGAACGTGGTGTTCACCCGGCTCCCGATAAAAACGGTGCGCACCTTCGCGATGAGCAGCGCCCGCAACCTGCTTGAGGTGCAACTCGACGTGGACGGTTATCTGCTGACGGTGTTCAACAACCACTGGAAAGCCGGCGCCAGCGACGCTAAAATGGAGCTCATTCGTCTCGAAAATGCCGCCGTGTTGCGCCGCCGTCTCGACGAACTTTTGAAGGCCGATCCTCATGCCGACATCGTCATCGGGGGTGACCTGAATTCCCACTACAACCAGAAGCGGCGTTACCGTAAATTCCCCTCCACCGGGATCAACGAGGTGCTCGGTTCGCAGGGCAACGAGCTGGCGATCCGCGGCTCGACCCGCGACCTCTACAACCTGTGGTTCGAGTTGGCCGAGGCCGAACGCGGCAGCGACGTCTACGCGGGTGAATGGGGGACGTTGATGCACCTGCTGATCACCCGCGGCCTCTACGATCAGACCGGCGTGCGTTATGTGGACAACTCCTTCGCCGTCGCCCGCTTCGCCGGGCTCAACGCCGACGCCGCCGACTTGCTGCCCGTGCGCTGGAGCGCGGAAGGCGCGGGGGGGCGCGGCTACTCCGATCATTTCCCGCTGACCGCACGATTCCAGACCGTCACCGATGGGCAGCCCGGTAAATTTACCCCGCTCACCCGAGAAGCGGCCGGCCGCGAGGACGACGGCGATGCGGCCGCGCGCAAGGTGGATTTGGCCAAGACGGATTTCTCCGCCGCTGTGGAGCTCGCCCAGCTCCCTGCAGAAGCGAATCTGCGCGACGGCACGTGGACGGGTAAATTCTTTCGCGTCAAAGCTCAGGCGCTCGACGATCGTCTGCTCCGCATCGAGGTGCGCGGTCAAATCTACGACGTCTACGGCCCGCGCAAAGAGATCCGCGAACGCCTCTACGCCCAACGCCGAAACCAAGAGGGGAACCTCACTTTTTACGGCGAACTGGGCACGTTCAAAGGCACCTGGCAGTTTTTGGTGAAATCGACCGACTGGGTGAAATGAGGCGGATAATGACTGGCCAAGTGACGCAGTCTTCCGGTCTGCTCCGATAAAAGTAGCGCAGACTTCCAGTCTGCTTTGCGACCGCTACAAGAACCAACCGGAGCAGACTGGAAGTCTGCGCCACTTTTTGCCCTTAAACCAAACACCGATGTCCACGCTCACGCTTTATACTTACGCCAACTGTGATACCTGCCGCCGCGCGGTAAAATGGCTGGACGCACACGGCATCGATTTTGACGAAAAGCCGATCCGCGAAACCCCGCCATCGCCCGCCGAGTTGCGCGCGATGCTCCGCCGCCTCGGAGGCCGGGTTGCGCTGCGCAAGCTCTTCAACACCTCGGGGGTGGAGTACCGTAAGCTCAAAGTCGGCGAACTGCTGCCCACCTTATCGGAGGCCGAAGCCCTCACGCTGTTGGCCGGAAACGGCAGCCTGGTGAAACGCCCCTTCGTCATCGGATCGGGTGATTCAACCGGTGCCAATGGTGCGTTGGCCGGGGTGGGTCTGGTGGGTTTCGACGAACCCACGTGGTCGGGCGTCTTCGCCGGCTGCGTGCGTAGGTAGCGCCAATTTCCCCTCAAGGGCGGGTGTTTTCAGCGTAAACGCACGGCTCCATGCTACCCGTTTTCACCCTAATCTGCGCGTCGGCTCATTCCGCCCGTTGACTCGCGCCGGATTCTTCCTGCACTGTGCCGCCGTGAGAGCTCCCGAAACCAGTCCTTTTCAAAAAACCGTCAGCTGGCTTGCCGCGCATGCGAATTTCCCTGCCTATCGCCTGCCCGATAAAGCCGAGCTGATGGTGCTCATCGTCACTGCCGCCGAACAGGAGCAGGTCGCATTGCAGCGTTCCCCCCGGTTCCTCGTTGAGAGCAACAACGTTGCCGCCGACGCCTCGCTCAAAGCCTACAACATGAACCGTTCGTTGGCTCACTACGTGTGCAACAACGGTCAGAAGACGTAATCCTTTCTGAAAAGTAGCGCAGACTTCCAGTCTGTCTGAGGAATTAAGCGCGCAGGTCAGGTGGGCGGTGATACGGGTTAGCGTTCAAGTAAGGGGTTACGACATCCTTGTGCTCACGCTCAAGACCACACGCTTCGTGAGCCCACTCCGCGTCACCCCACTCCTCGTGGCCTTGAGCGTGAGCACAGGGTGTTTTCTGCAAAGCATCCGCGCACCCAAGAGCCCCTGTAGTTAAGCTCACCTTGTACGTGAGTTGGTTTACCGCGAACTTGCCGGCTCAACCTGCGGCAATGAGTTCGAGTCCAGGCTCCCGTGGCGCATGAAGGCGGATAGCCCGTTTTGATTCGTACGTCCGTCTGCGGCGATTCTTCGCTTCGCGATCTTTGTTGGCTGTGCTTGCATGGTGCCATGACTGCCACCGCCTACGAGCGCCTCGTCGCCAAACTCAACCGTGCCCATTATCTGGGTACCGTGGCCGGCCTGCTTGGCTGGGATGAACAGGTTAATTTGCCCGCCGACAGCGCCGACCAGCGCGCCGAACAACTCACCCTGCTCGCCGAACTCCAGCACGCCGCCGCATCCGATCCCGAAATCGGTGAACTCCTCCGCGATCTGGAGTCCACCACCTTCGCCAATCCAAAGTGTCACCTAATAGGTGACACTTTGGCCGGGGGCGGTGTGGCGGGAGGGGCGGATCAGGCGGTGGTGGTGAGAGAGGCGCGCCGCGACTATGAGCGGGTGGTCAAATTGCCTGCTGCGTTTGTGGCCGAGAAGGCCCGCCACTCCAGCGCCGCCTACCACGCCTGGGCCGCCGCCAAGGAGCATTCTGATTTTGCGGCGTTCGCCCCGTTTCTCCAAAAACACCTCGACCTCGCCCGCCAGGAGGCCGTCTTCCTCGGCTGGGGCGACCGGCCCTACGACTACGCCATCGACAAACACGATCCCGGCCTGACCGCCGCGAAACTGACCGAGCTGTTCGCCGAACTGCAGGCCGGCCTCGTGCCGCTCGTGCGCGCCATCGCCGCTTCTCCCGTGCGCCCCAAGCCAGGCATTTTCAAAAACTTCCCCGTCGAGTCCCAGCGCGACTTCCTGCGCGAGGTCACCGAAAAACTCGGATTCAACTACCGTCGCGGCCGCATCGACGTTTCGCTCCACCCTTTCTGCGAGGGCTCAGGAGCCGATATCCGCATGACCACGCGCTTCGACGCCGACAACCCGCTCGATTCGCTGTTTTCGGCCATCCACGAGACCGGCCACGGGCTCTACGAGCAGGGCCTCCCACTCGCAGCTCAGGGCACGCCGCTCGGCCAGAACGCCGGCATGGGTGTACACGAATCGCAGAGCCGCCTGTGGGAAAACCAGGTCTCGCGTAGCCGCGCCTTCTGGAGTTTTTTCGAGCCGTGTTTCCGTGAAAAATTTCCCGCGCAACTCGCCGATGTATCGTCCGCCGACCTGTACTTGGCGGTCAACGAAGTCGCACCGACACTCATCCGCGTCGATTCTGACGAGGTGCATTACAACCTCCATATTCTCCTACGCTTCGAGCTGGAGCGGCGGCTGTTTGCCGGCGAACTCTCGGTGGCCGACCTGCCGTCGGCATGGAACGCGCTCTCGGAAAAGTTACTCGGCCTTACACCGACCAGCGACCGCGTCGGGGTGTTGCAAGACGTGCACTGGTCGGGTGGGGCGTTCGGGTATTTCCCGAGCTATTGTTTGGGTAACATGATCGCCGCCCAGCTCTGGTTTACCGTGCGCAAGGTGTACCCCGAGCTGGACGCCGATTTTGAGAAAGGGGATTTCACTCGCCTGCTGGGCTGGCTGCGCACGCAGATCCACGAGCAGGGACGGCGCTACGAAGCGCTGGAGTTGGTCCGGCGGGTGACCGGTGACGAGCTAAGCCCGAAGTACCTTTTGCGTTATCTGCAGGAGCGTTACGCACCGCTGTACCTGACGGGAAAAGGGTGACGCTTTAACCAACGCATCGGGGCGGTTTGAGGCAGCGGAGAGTGGGGTGAGGAGGAGTGTGCTCACGAAGCGTGTGGCCTTGAGCGTGAGCTCAGGGTGGTTGGAGTTATCGTTGCTACCCAACCCGAGTATAACCGCCCCATCGGTCGCCGTGGGTTTGGTTTTGCCTCGCGCACTGCGGGCGGGCCATGCCGTCATGGTGCGATGCACCTGATCGATACCCACACCCACCTTGATGGCTTTGCCCGGCGCGGCGAGCTGCCCGCGGTGCTCGACCGCGCCCGCGCGGCCGGCGTCACTTCGATGATTTCCATTGGTACTGATAGCGAGGATTGGGCGCTGATCCGCGATCTCGCCGTCGCGCATCCCGGCGTCGTTCACTTTACGGTCGGGCTCCACCCGTGTTCGGTGCGGGAAAACTGGGCTGACGAGGTCGCTCAAATTGAGGGTTTTTGGGCGGACGGAAAAAAGCCCGTCGCCCTCGGCGAATGCGGGTTGGATCGGTTTCATTTGCCCAAGGACGACGCGGCTCGGGCCGAACAAATCTTCGCCTGGCAACAGGCCGCCTTCGCCCTCCAGTTGAAAATCGTCCAGCGCCTGGGCTGCCCCGTGGTGGTTCATTCCCGGGGGGCGTTTACCGAGACCGTGGCGATGATCGACGCGAGCGGCGTCGACTGGACCCGCGTGGTGTTTCACTGCTTTAGCGAAGGGCCCGAGGAGATGGCCGAGTTGGTGAAACGCGGGGCCTTCGGGTCGTTCACCGGTGTACTCACGTATAAGAATGCGGAGAACGTGCGGGCGTCGGCCCTCGCCCAGGGTCTCGACCGGCTGATGCTGGAGACCGACGCGCCGTACCTCACGCCGGTGCCGCATCGGGGCAAACCCAACGAGCCGGCGTTTATGCGCCACACCGCCGACTACGCCGCCGGGGTTTTCGGGGTGAGCGTGGAAAAGTTGGCGGAGGCGACGACCCAGACGGCGCGGACGTTTTTCGGGTTGTAGCCCACGAAAAACACGAAACGACACGAATAACCTGAATATGCGCCCTCTGCGCAGGCACACCCAAGCTGCCGGATTCCTTCGCTGGTTTGCTTTGCACAACTAGGCTCGCCTCGGGTGAGGCGTTGCGCACGTTCGGCAACCATGGCGGGTCATCCTACTTTTCGTGAGGCGTTCCGGTTCTGGCTCAAGCTAGGCTTTATCAGCTTCGGTGGGCCGGCCGGGCAGATCGCCCTCATGCAACAGGAACTCGTGGAGCGCAAAAAGTGGATCGGCCAGCAGCGCTTTCTGCATGCGCTGAATTTTTGCATGCTGCTTCCCGGCCCCGAAGCTCAACAACTGGCCATCTATTGCGGCTGGTTACTGCATCGTACGTGGGGCGGCATCGTCGCCGGCGTCTTGTTCGTGTTGCCATCGGCGTTCCTGCTTTGGGCGCTAAGCGTGGTGTATGTGTTTTATGGGCACATCGGGTGGCTGGCTGCCGTTTTTCACGGGCTGAAACCGGCGGTGGTGGCCATCGTGGTCGCAGCCGTGTTGCGCATCGGAAAAAAGTCGCTGCACAACGCGCCGCTGTGGGCGATTGCCATAACGGCCTTCGCCCTGGTGTTTTTTCTTAAAACGCCGTTCCCGCTCATCGTCGTGGGGGCGTTGCTGGTGGGGTGGATCGGAGCGCGGCTGGCGCCGGAGGTGTTTGCGCCAATGGGCGGCGGCCTCGGGGTGAGGGCAGGGGCTTCATCACCTGCTGATATTACCGAACGCGTCACCGAGCGGGCGGTGATTGCTGATGCGGCGTGGCATTGCGGCGTGTTGCCCACGATGCGGCGGGCGGTGCGCGTGGTGACGGTTTGCGTGGTGCTCTGGTTCGCGCCGGTGGGGGTGATTGGCGTGCTGCTGGGGTGGCACTCGGTGTGGGTGAACCAGGCAGTGTTTTTCAGCAAGGCGGCGATGGTGACTTTTGGCGGCGCCTACGCGGTGTTGCCTTACGTGGCCCAGCACGCGGTGGAAACCCACGGCTGGCTGGCCGCCCCGCAGATGCTCGACGGGTTGGCTTTTGCCGAAACCACCCCCGGGCCGCTCATCATGGTGCTGCAGTTTGTGGGCTTCCTTGGCGGCTGGAATCAGCCGGGAGCGTTGAGCCCGCTCGCCTCGGCAAGCTTGGGGGCAGCCATCACCACGTGGGTGACCTTTGTGCCCTGTTTCCTGTGGATTTTTCTCGGTGCGCCTCACATCGAGCAGTTGCGCGGAAATAATCAGCTGGCGGGGGCGCTGAGCGCGGTGACGGCGAGTGTGGCGGGCGTGATTTTAAACCTCGCGGTGTGGTTTGGTTGGCAGGTGCTGGTGCCGGGCGGAAGTTGGGCGAGCGTGGATTGGCTGGCCGTCGGCCTGGTCGTGGGGGCGTTTGTGGCGTTACACCGCTTTCGGGCGAACGTGGTGGCGGTGATCGCCGCCAGCGGCTTGATCGGTCTGCTGGCGGCGTAGGCAGTAACATCCGAGTTGTCGCATTCTGCCGCCCTGAAAAACAAAAACACTTCGATCCGTTTAGCCGCGAAAGAACGCAGAGAACGCATAGAAATACATGGGTTTTTCTTTGCGCTCTCTGCGTTCTTTCGCGGCCAAACTGCGCTGGTTTGATCCGACACTTTGCTTGTTACCGAAACTCAGCGCATCGCCGGGCGCAGTTCGCGGCGCAGGGCACCCGCGACGATGACCTGCTCGCGGCAGGCGGCGCTGACGGCTTCGGGCGTGGTGTCGGCCAAAGGCATGGCTTTAAAGGATACGGTCAGCGCGGTGCCGGCCGGGATTTTGGCGGTGGCGAGGCGTTTCACGCAGAAATCACGCAGGCTGCCCGCGCGCGATTCGAGTACCAGGTAAATGGTTTCGCCGGCTTCGCCCACCGCGTAAACCACGGCGACACCGATCGCCTTGGCGGGAATGGCGGTGGTGATTTTTGCGGCGGTGCAGGTCTTGAGTTCGAAGCGGACTTGCCAGGAGGGAGTTGTCATAGCCGGATCGTTTCCACGGCGCGTGGCTAACACAATGGCGTTTACGCGGGAGTTTAACCCGTCGGGCCTGCCCACGAACGGTCCGCCTCAGGTGTTTCCTCTAAAAAACAGAATGGTTCGACGCCCGCGAGGCGCCCGCTTTGCTTCGACTTCATGCCTACCGAAACCCGTGAAGTCCGTCCGTTTTCCAAGCCCGGCCACGTCCTCGCTGCTGATACCCGGGTGCTGGCGATACCGGCCGGTTGGGCCCTGCTACCGCCCGGCGACGCCGCCCTGAGCAAGCGCATCAAGCAGGACGGGCCGACTTGGACGGTGGTTGAGATGAAGGGCAATAAACGCTTTTCGCGTGGTATTTGGGCGCCGGCTACACGCATCGCCGCGCTTCAGACTGAACGCGCCGCCGAGCTCCAGGACCCAGCCTACCAGCGCCAACTCGCCGCCGGGCGCAACCGCCGTGCCGCCGAACAGGTCGTCTACGCCGAGGATTTCCGTGCGGCCGTGCAGGCGTTTCTTAACTTCCATCCCGCTTTTCGCGGTGAGGCGCAGTTGATGGCGAAACTCATTGCCGATCACGCCGTGCCGGTGGGCAGTGGCACGGTGGCGCGCACGGAGCGCATTCCCATCGAGGAGCGCGCCGAGGCGGCCACCATCGCCTGGATGCGCCATCAAACCACCGGCTATGACACCATGGTGATTCCCTTGGTCAAAGGCCGCCGCCGCGAGGTCCGCCGAATGCTCGCCCAGCGCTCGGTGCAACTGCTCGCCCGCTACCGCCAAGGTCAGCCGATCGAAGTCGCCACTTGCCCCCTGGCCCGGGCGCTCGCCCCGTATCGGCCCAAGCCGGCGTCACCCGCTTCGGCCGGCGCTCCCGCCGCCGCAGCTCCGGCGCAGATGCCGCTGGCGTTTTAGCAAACACCTTGAGCTCACGCTCAAGGCCACGAGGAGTGTGTTCGCGAAGGGCAAACACCTTGAGCTCACGCTCGAGGCCACGAGGAGTGTGTTCGCGAAGGGCAAACACCTTGAGCTCACGCTCAAGGCCACGAGGAGTGTGTTCGCGAAGGGGAAACACCTTGAGCTCACGCTCAAGGCCCCGAGGAGTGTGTTCGCGAAGGGCAAACACCTTGAGCTCACGCTCGAGGCCCCGAGGAGTGTGTTCGCGAAGGGCAAACACCTTGAGCTCACGCTCAAGGCCACGAGGCGTAGTTTATGCGGCGTCCGTACCACTCACTTCACCGGCTGCGGCAGGCGGGTGCTGGCGATCCACGCACCGATCGCCATCACCGCCGCACCGATGAAGACGGCCTTCGCGCCCAGTGTCCAAAACACGATGCCGGCGCTGATCGGCGTAATCGCCCGCGAGAGCGAGCCGAGCGAGCGGAAAATCCCCAGCACCCGGCCCTGTTCGTCGGCTCCGGCGTACAAGGAAATGAGTCCCGTGGTCGAGGGGTTAACCAAGCCGGACCCCAGCGCCAACAGGCCGACGCCGGTGTAAAGCCAGAAGGGCACCGGCGCGAAGCCGATGCACAGCAGGCCCACCGTGGAGATGAGTAAACCACTGGCCAGTAAGCGGGTCTCGGGGACTTTCAGCAGTAGGCGTCGCACGATAAAACCCTGGGTGATGATCGAGCACAGGCCGAGGAAGCCCATGAGCAGGCCGTTGTCGCGGGCGGTGTAGTTGAAGCGTTCAGCGCTCAAAAAAACCAGCGCGGCTTCCATCGCGACGAAGGCGATCGAGTAAACAAACGCCACGACGTTGACGCCGCGGATGCGCGCGTCGGCCAGCGAGAGGATGGCGCCGAGGGGGTTGCGCAGGCGGGTTTCGCCGGGGACAACGCGTGCCTCGGGCGGGCGGGTTTCGCTAAAGCGGCGGTAGATCCACACCAGGTTAACCGCACTCATGCCCAGCGAGAACAGGGCGGGCACGGAGAACGGGTTAATGCCCCACGCGGCCAGGCCCGGGAAGCGGTCGAGCAGGTTGATGTGGGCGGTGAACGCGCCGATCATCGGGCCGGTGACCAGGCCGAGACCGAAGGCGGCACCGACTAGGCCCATCGCCTTGGAACGTTCGGCGCGGGTGGTGACGTCGGCGACGGCGGCGGTGGCGACGGAGAGGTTGCCGCCAAACGCACCGGCGATCACGCGGGCGGCCAGGAACAGCCAGAACGAGCCGCTGATTACCCAGAGCAGGTAACTGAGGGTAGTGCCGGCGACGGTGAGCAGTAGAATGGGGCGGCGGCCGCGTTTGTCGGAGAGCGTGCCCCAGAACGGCGCGAAGACGAATTGGAGGATCGAGAAGACCGAGCTGATGATGCCGCCGAAGAGGACCTCGGGCAGGTGGGTTTCGTTGCCGAGGGTGCGGGCGAGGGCGTTGATGTGCTCTAGGAGCCAGCCGAGCAGGCCGCTTTGGCCGTCGACGGCGAGGTAGTGTTTGAGCAGGTCCGGCCCGAGCGGGAAGATGATCGAGAAGCCGATGAGGTCGATGTAGAGCGTGAGGAAGATCACGCCAAGGGACAGGGAGCGTTTGGGCGCGGGAATCTCGGTGGTGGACATGGGCAAGAAATGCACAGGAAAACGACTCCGCGAGCATAGCCAAGGCGCGAATCGGTGAAAATGGGCCGGCGGAGGGAGTGGGGAGCAATGACCAAGGACCAATGGCCAAGGACCGAGCCGGAGTGCTGAGGGCGGGGGTTGGCTCGGGTTGGTTGGAGGTTGGACGTTGTCCGGGAGTAGCGCACTCCTTGCGCTCACGCTCACGTGGCTGTGTTCCATGACTGGGAGATTGCGTACGCCGTGGGCTCAATGACCTTGACCGGAGGCGTGAACGGAGCAGGGTTTCGGGCATGGTTTCGTTAAGATTACCCGCTAAAGCCGAACGCGAGCTGGGGCGCCTTGCCAAACGCCAGCACAGCTCCAAGGCGGCGCTGGCCCGCGAGGCGGTTTATGGTTTACTGGCCGACCTGAAGGACTCCCGTGATGGCGCTGCGGTGCTGGCCCGGGTAGAAGCAGGTAAGGAAAAAACCTACACGCTCGAACAGGTCGCGGCGGAACTCGATGTCACCTTGGAAGGTTGAGCTGGCCGACACGGCCAAAAAGCAGTTGGCCAAACTGGATCGCGGGGCCCAAGAGCGCATTGTACGCTACCTGTTCACTCGCATCCAACCGGCCAGCGATCCCGCCGTGTTTGGTAAACCACTCCGGGGCGATGCGCACGGCCTTTGGCGGTATCGGGTGGACGATTATCGGGTCATTTGCCGGATCGACGCCGGCAAACTGATTGTTCTGGTGGTGAAAGTCGGCCACCGTGCGGATGTTTACGAGTGAGTCCGTTGCTCGGATTTCGGAGAACGTTCAACATCCAGCACTCAATATCCAACGTTCAACGAAGCTGCGCAGACTTAGTGGCGGTTGGACGTTGTCCGAGAGTGGCGCACTCCTTGAGCTCACGCTCAAGGCCACGGGGAGGTGTCGTGGGCGCAGGGCGGGGAGCGGGATGTGGCCTTGAGCGTGAGCTCAAGGTGCAGCATAGGCCCACAAAAAGCCGCCCCGGGGTTTCCGGGGCGGCTTTGGGGCGGTTACATTAACGCAACCGGGGGTGCCTACGCTTTCGCTCGCTTACAGCGTGTAGGGCAACGGGTACTTGGCCGTCACCACCGCCACGCGGGCTTTGGCGGCGGTCAGCGCGGCGGCTTCGCCTTCGGTGCCGATCGCTTTGAGCACCAGATCAATCACCGCAGCGACTTCGTCCATGTCGGACTCCACAAAACCGCGCGAGGTGATGGACGGCGTGCCCACGCGGATGCCGGAGGCTTGGAAGGGCGAACGGGTCTCGAAGGGAACCGTGTTTTTGTTGAGCGTGATGTGCGCCAGATCGAGCGTTTCTTGCGCCTTCTTGGCGGTGAGCTCGGGCAGGTTGTGGCGCAGGTCGACCAGGAACAGGTGGTTGTCGGAGCCGCCCGAAACCAGCTTGTAGCCGCGGCTAACAAAGGCGGCGGCGAGGGCTTGCGAGTTTTTAACCACCTGCTGGGCGTAGGTTTTGAACTCGGGCTTGAGGGCTTCGCCGAAACACACGGCCTTGGCGGCGATCACGTGCATGAGCGGGCCGCCTTGGGTGCCGGGGAACACGGCGGAATCAAGCGCCTTGCCGTGCACAGCCTTGGCCAAAATCAGGCCGCCACGCGGGCCGCGCAGGGTCTTGTGCGTGGTGGTGGTGACAAAATCGGCGTGCGGGAAGGGCGACGGGTGAACTCCAGCGGCAACCAAGCCGGCGATGTGCGCGATGTCGGCAAACAGGAAGGCGCCGACCGAGCGGGCGATTTCACCCATGCGGGCGAAGTCGATCACGCGCGAGTAGGCGGAGGCGCCCACGGTGATCATCTTGGGCTTCTCGCGCAGGGCGATGGCGGCGAGCTCGTCGTAGTCGATCAGGCCGGTGTCTTCGCGCACGCCGTATTGGACGAAGTTGTAGAGTTTGCCGGAAAAATTCGCCGGGTTGCCGTGGGTGAGGTGGCCGCCGTGGCTCAGGTTCATGCCCAAAAGTTTGTCACCGGGGGTGAGCACCGAGGCGTAGACGGCGGTGTTGGCCTGCGAGCCGGAGTGGGGCTGGACGTTGGCGTACTCGGCACCGAAGAGCAGTTTGGCGCGGTCGATGGCGATTTGCTCGATCTTGTCGACGTACTCGCAGCCGCCGTACCAGCGCTTGGCGGGGTAACCCTCGGCGTATTTGTTGGTGAGCACGCTACCCTGGGCCTCCATGACGGCCGGGTAGGTGAAGTTTTCGGAGGCGATGAGCTCGATGTGGCTCTGCTGACGGGAAAACTCGGAAGCGAGGGCCGAGTGGATCTCGGGATCAAGGGTGCGGAGCGGCGTGGAGTTTAGTGACATGGTGATAGGAAAAGGGGCAGTCCGGAGATCAATCGGCGCGGGCACAAACGGAAAAAGCGCCAAGGACCAATTACCAATGACCAAGGGCCAATGACCAAGGACCAATGATCAATGTCCAAGGAGCAATGACCAATGTTTAGCAGGCGGAGGTGCGGAGAACGTTCAACCTTCGCGGCAATCCTCGGGTTGAGCATTGGTCATTAGTCATTGGTCATTGGACATTGGTCATTGCTCCTTGGCCCTCCCTCCGCCCGCGCAGGCCTTCGGCCGCCCGCGCGATCGCCCCCGTCAGCGCCTGGCCGCTGATCGGCTTGCTCACATAGTCGTCCATGCCGGCCCCAATACACTTTTCCCTGTCCCCTTCCAGCGCGTTGGCCGTCATCGCCGTGATCCACGGGCGCGTCGACGCCGGGTATTTCGCACACAGGTGGCCCGCACAGGTTAACCCGTCCATCTCGGGCATCTGCATGTCCAAAAAGATCAGGTCAAAGGTCTCTTTGGCCACCGCTTCAAGCGCTTCCACACCGTTGTTGGCAATCGCCGCCGTGTACCCGAGCCGCCCCAACAGCAGCGTCGCCACTTGTTGGTTAATCTCGATGTCTTCCACCAATAATATGCGCAGCGCCGGCTTCAGCGTAGGCGCGTCCGCCCCCGTCTCCGCCCCTGCCACGCCTGAGTTCCCATTCGCCGCCGCAGCCCCGGCCGCGTCGGCTTTCGCCTTCGTGGGCTTGGGCTGAAAGAGCTCACCTAATGCACCTCGGAGTACCTCGGCGCGCGCCGGTTTGCTCAGCACGCGGGCCACGTCGAGCCCAGCGAAGGCCTGCGCGGTGGTGCCTTGCGAGGTCAGCACCAGCAGCGGCAGTTGGCTCGCGGGTAGGCGGCGACGCAACTCGGCGGCGAGCGTCAGCCCGTCCATGCCGGGCATTTGTACGTCGATGAGCGCCGCGTCAAAACGGGTGCCGGCGTCGATTAACTGGAGGGCGGCGGCGCCGGAGTCGACCGTCTGTGCGTCGAGTCCCCAGCCGCTGCACTGGCTGGCGAGGATGCGGCGGTTGGAGTCGTTGTCATCGACGATGAGCAGGCGGCGTCCGGCCAACACTGCCCTGTCACCTTCGCCGGCGCGCGGCGGGCAGGCGGCACTTTCGTAGGGGATCTCAAAGCTGAAGGTGGAGCCTTGGCCCGGGGTGGATTCCACGCCGATGCGCCCGCCCATCATCTCGACCAGGCGTTGGCTGATCGCCAGCCCCAGCCCCGTGCCGCCGAAATTGCGCGTGATGGAGCTGTCCACTTGGCTGAACGACTTGAACAGCCGGTCGAGCTTGTCGGCGGGAATGCCCATACCGGTGTCGCGCACCGCAAAACGCAGGCGCTGGTCCGCTTGCAGGGAGAGGCTCACTAACACCTCGCCTTGAGTGGTGAATTTGACCGCGTTGCTTAACAGGTTGGTGACGACTTGGCGCAGACGGGTGGAGTCGCCGAGCATGGCCTCGGGAGTGCCCGGTTCGATTTCGAGCATCAAGTCGATCCCCTTGGCGGCGGCACTGTGTCCGCTGATTGACACAGCGGTTTCAAGGCAGTCGCGCAGGTTGACCGGCATGTGCTCGAGTTCGAGGTAGCCGGACTCGATTTTGGAGAAATCGAGGATGTCGTTAATCAAACTCAGCAGCGCCTCGCCACTGGTGCGGATGGTGCCAACTAACTCGGTTTGTTCGGCGTCGAGCGGCGAGCCTTGGAGCAGCTCGGTCATGCCGATGACCGCGTTCATGGGGGTGCGGATTTCGTGGCTCATGTTGGCCAGGAAATCGGCCTTGGCGCGGGTGGCGGCCTCGGCGGCGTCTTTGGCATGGGCGAGCAACTCGCGCTGGCGGTGCGACTCGGTGATGTCCTGCAAAGCGCCGCGAAGGAGCACGGTGGTTTCACCCACGCGGCTGGCTTCGCCGACGGCGCGCACCCAGAGGTGGTTGCCCTGGGCGGTGCAGAAGGGCAGTTCGATGTCGAAGGGCGTGCCGTGGTCGAGGGCGGCTTTAATGAGCCCCTTGATCGTGGCGGCGGCCTCGCCGAGGTAGAAGGCGGTGGCGGTGGCCAGCGTGGGCTCGTAGTAGGCGTCGACCTCGTGGATCACGCGCACCTGGTCGCTCCAGGTGAGGGTTTGCAGGAGCGGGTTGTATTCCCAGGCGCCGACCTTGGCCAAGCGGCTGGTGTGGTCGAGCGCGGTGACGTGCCGCTCGATCTCAAGCTGGGCGAGTTGCGTGCTCGTGATGTCATGGTGGGTGCCGACCATACGCAACGGTTTGCCGTCGGCTGAGCGACTCACGACGCGGCCGCAATCCATGATCCACAGCCAGTGGCCGCGGCGGTGTTTGACCCGGTGCCGGCACTGATAAAACGCGGTCTCTCCGGAGAAGTGGCGCTGCAGCGCGGCCTGGGCGATCGGCAGGTCAACCGGGTGGCAGCGCGTTAGCCATTCGTCGACGTGGGGGCGCAAATCGGCCAACTCCTCGCCAACGATGGCGGCCCAGCGGTGGTCGAAGAGGGTTTCGCCGGTGACGACGTTCCAGTCCCACAGGCCGAGTCCGCCGCTCTCCATCGCCAGCTCGGTGCGTTCGGCCTGTTCCTTGAGCAAAACCTCGGCGTGTTTGCGTGCGGTGATATCCAGCTCGATCGCCATAAACCCGGTGAGCAGCCCAGCGTCGTCGCGCAGCGGAATGATGTTGAGGTCGAGCCAGTAGATCTGGCCGGCTTTACCGCAGTTGATGATCTCGCCTTTAAAACCTTCGCCGGCGTTCAGCGCTGCCCGCATCGCCAGGATCGTCTCAGGGTCAGTTGCGCTGGATTGCAGTACCTGTCCGGGCGACTTGCCGAGGACTTCGTCCAGGGTGTAGCCGGTGATTCGCGTAAAGCCCGCGTTGACCCAAGTAATACGGCGCTCGGCGTCGGTGAAGACGACGGCGTTGGTGGTGCGGGTGGCGACCAAGGCGAGCATCTCCGCCTTGGCCTTGGCGGCGGCGAGGTCGGCGGTCATCGCGGTGGCCAGCGCCTGGGCTTTGCGCGTGGTGCGACTTAGGTTCATCAAGAGGGCCGCGAGCAGCAGCGTGAGCAGCGGCCCGCCGATTGCGGCGCTATAAACGCCGAGCCGCGAAGTATGGTTGAACTTGGGGGTCGTGCTGGTGGCGAGTGTCCACATGAGCCCGCCGACGCTCACAGGCGTGGTGGTGTGGAATTGGCGCTGCGTATAGTTTTGGGCCGTTACGGTGCCGGTTGAGCCTTTTAAATGCCCGTCGGCATCGAAAATCGTGTGGGCGGCGTCGAGGGTTTCACCCTGGAAAATTTCAAAATCGAGTTCGCCGCCGACCTCCTCGGTCACGTGGGCAAAGATGCGCGAGGCAACGATGGGCATGTAGGTCCAGCCTAACAAGGCGGCGCGGCGTTGCTCGGGCGTGACGGGGTGGGTGCCGTTTTTATAAACGGGGTAAAAGTACAGGAAGCCGGGGCCTTCATCCTTGGCCTGCACCAGGATAATGGGCTCGGTGAGCGCAGCCTGGCCGGTGAGCATGGCGCGTTCGGCCGCAGCGCGGCGGTTTTTTTCCTGGCCGACATCGAAGCCCTGCGCGGCTTGGTTTTTGGCCAACGGTTCGATGAATTCGATGACGAACAGGTCGGCTGCCTCGCCGCTGGTTTTGAGCTTAAAATCAGGCGCTTCGTCGGCGCGCGTGGCGGCGAGGAAGGCGGGGATGTCGGCGCGCTCGACGCGTTTGATGAAACCGAGGCCGAGGGCACCGGGGAACTCGCTGGGGAGGTCGCGCGCAGTAAACATCTGGGTGAATTCGCCGCGTTCCACCGACTTAGTGGCGGGCCAGAGCGCCATGGAGCCGCGCAGGCCGTAGTCGAAGCGGCGGACGCTGCGGGTGACCGCCGCTTGGATGCGCTCGTTGAAGCGCTGGAAGCGTTGGAGGTCGGAGGAGGCGGCGGTCTTCTCGGCCTGCCAGGCGAGCGCAGCGCTCAGGGCCAGGCCGAGGGCGATCACCAGTGGGGTGAGCGTGCGGAGCTTGGAGGCGCGAAAGTGGAGCGGGAGCGGCATGGGGGGGGGCGGAGGGCTTAAAATCTTTCTCGTTACTCTTTATCTTAATCGTTCTCTACTCCGATCCGACTCGGGCCGGCCTTGACGAAAGATTAAGATGAAGAGGAAAGAGAAAGAGGGCGGAGGGGGGCCAATGACCAATGACCAATGACCAATGACCAATGACCAATGACCAATGACCAATGACCAATGTCCAATGACCAATGAGCAATGACCGAGGTGGAGTGCGGGTGGCTGGTTTGCTCGGGTTGGTTGGATGTTGAACGTTCAATGTTGGATGTTGGACGTTGTCGGGGATGTTGTTTCGGGGTCCGTTGTTGGCGTTGTTTGGCGGCTGGTTTTTCGGGTTTTCACCGCCGAAGCATTAGGCTGGCGTGGGCGTTGACCAGGGCGCGGCCCAGCGCCACTGCGTTGATCGGTTTGCTGACATAAGCGTCCATGCCCGCCTTCAGGCAGACTTCGCGGTCTCCTTCCATCGCGTTGGCCGTCATCGCCACAATCCAGGGGCGTTTGCGCGTCGGATACAACGTGCCGAGCCGAAGCGAGGCTTCCAAGCCGTCGAGTTCCGGCATCTGCACATCCATAAAAATGACGTCAATGGGCTGGCGGGCGACCGCTTCAAGCGCTTCAAGGCCGTTGCCCACGGTGATGCAGGTGTAGCCGAGGCGCTCTAGGAGGAGTTGCGCAACCAGTTGGTTGGTGGGGTGATCTTCAGCGAGCAGCACCTTGAGCGGGTACGCGGCGCCGAGGTTGGCGTCGATCGGGATGGTGGCAGGGGCGGCCTCTTCGCTGGCCGACGCAAACAGTCCCGAAATCACCTGGAGCAGCACGGTGGTTTTGGTCGGCTTGGGCAGTACGCGGGCTAACGTAAACGGAGCAAAGCGCGTGGCGTCTTCGCCCAGCGGAGCCAGCGTGATAATGGGGAGTTTTACGGCCGACCTTCGTTGGCGCACGGCTGCGACGAAGGCGTGGCCGTCGGCGGCGCAGGTTTGCACGTCGATAATCGCGAGGTCGAATGCCTCGCCTTGATCGAGCAGGGCGAGCGCTTCGGAGCCGAAGGCAGTGGGTGTGGTCACCAGACCCCAGCTGCGGGCCTGGCGGGTGAGCACCTGGAGTTTCTCCGGATTGCCATCGACCAGCAGCAGGCGTTTACCAGCGATCTGCGCCGGGGGCGTGGCGGCCACGGGCTCATCGGGCGGCAGCTCCAGCGGTAGTTCAAATTGGAATTGGGATCCGCGACCGGGTTGGGACTCCACCCAGATGCGTCCGCCCATCAGCTCCACCAGACGCCGGCAAATCGCCAGGCCGAGCCCCGTGCCGCCGTAGTTGCGGGTGGTGGAGGCATCGACTTGGGAAAACGCCTTAAACAGCCGGTGCAGCCGGTCTGTCGGGATGCCAATTCCGGTGTCGCGCACGCACACGTGCAAGCGCTCGGGCTGCGGCGGCTGCGTGAGGGTGGAGGCGGTGGCGGGCAGCCGTGCAAGGCTAACGACCACTTCGCCGCAACGGGTGAACTTGATCGCGTTGGACACCAGGTTCACCACGACTTGGCGCAGGCGCGTGCTGTCGCCGAGAATACGCCCGGGCAGCTCGGCGGAGATGTCGGCGTACAGTTCCAGTCCCTTGGCGTTGGCCTGAATGGCACCCAAATCGAGGGCGCTTTCCAGGCAGTCGCGCAGGTTAACTGGCACCTTTTCCAGTTCCAAGTGGCCGGACTCGATTTTCGAGAAATCCAAGATGTCGTTAATCAACGTCAGCAAACTCTCGCCGCTGCTGCGGATGGTGCCCACGAAGTCGGTTTGCGTCTCGGTGAGTTCGGTGTGCTGGAGCAGATCGGTCATACCGATGACCGCATTCATGGGGGTGCGGATTTCATGGCTCATGTTGGCCAGGAAATCGGCCTTGGCGCGGGTGGCGGCTTCGGCGGCCTCTTTGGCGGCGACGACCGCTTCGTTGCGCAGGCGCAACTGGGCGGTGGTTTCGCGGTGGTCGATGTTTTCCTGGCGCAGGGCGATCTCGGTCATGACCATCGCCGTGAGGTCTTCGAGTAGCGCGATGTCGGCGGGGGTCCAGGAGCGAGTCACGCCGTCGATCACGCAGAACGAACCAAGGACAAAGCCGTCGCGGTCGCGCACCGGGATGCCGAGGTAGGCGGCCACACCGAGATCGGGGATGGCGAGGTTGTCGCAGACCACGGGGTGGCCGCGGGCGTCCTCGACGACCAGGTTGGCACCGGAGGTGACGACGTGTTGGCAAAAGGAATGGGTGAGGGGCGTTTCGCGGGCTTCGCCGGCCCAGCCGCCGAGGCCGACGGCGGATTTGAAAAACTGGCGGTGGTCGTCGACAAGCGAGAGCAGGGCGACGGGGGCCTTGAGCAAGTGGGAGGCGAGGCGGGAGACGCGGTCGAAATTGGCCTCGGCTTCGCTGTCGAGCAGGCGCAGGCGGTGGAGGGCGGCAAGCCGGTCGGGGTGGGCGAGGGGGAGGGGGAGCATGGGGGGATTGGGGAGGGGAATCTTTCTCGTTACTCTTTATCTTAATCGTTCTCTTTTCCGATTGGATCGATCCGGCTGATCCCTGACGAAAGATTAAGATTAAGAGGAAAGAGAAAGAGGGAGGAGGGGGGAGGGGGGAGGGGAGGCGGCGGAGGTCGGAATTCGGAGAACGTTCAACTCAGGGGCGGGGGGACCAATGACCAATGATCAATGACCAAGGACCAATGACCGAGTCGGAGTGCGGGGGGTGGAGGTCGGGTCGGTAGGTTGAATGTTGGACGTTCAATGTTGGATGTTGGATGTTTTCCGAGGCTTTGTTCCGGGGGATGGACGACCTCCGTGTCGTCTGGGTCGGCAGGTTGAATGTTGGACGTTCAATGTTGGATGTTGGACGTTGTTCGAGGGGTTGTTCCGGGGGAGGGGCGGAATTCGGAGAACGCTCAACATCCAACATTGAACATCCAACGTTCAAAGGGCCGGATTCGGAGTGCGGAGATTTTCGGTAGGTTGAATGTTGGACGTTCAATGTTGGATGTTGGACGTTGTTCCGGCTGTTGTTGGCGACGCCGGTAGCCAGCGCTCGACCATCGCTTTCAGCGCCAGCGGTTCGATGGGTTTACTCAGGTAATCGCTCATCCCTGCCGCCAAACACGCTTCGCGGTCACCACTGAGCGTGTGCGCGGTCATCGCGATGATCGGTACCTGGCGCTTGGCTTCCCCGGCTTCCCCTGCACGGATGCGCGTGGTGGCTTCATGGCCGTCCATCTCCGGCATTTGCACGTCCATCAACACCAGCTCGTAGGGGTGCGCGGCGAGGGCGCGAATCGCCGCTGCGCCGTCGCCTACCGTGGCGCAGGCGTAACCGATTTTTTTTAATAGGCTGAGCGTCACCAGTTGGTTCGTCTCGTTGTCGTCGGCGAGTAAGATGCGCACCGGCGTGGTCGACGCGGGAGCCGAGACGCTGACGGAAGCGGTTACCGGGGCAGCCGAGCTCCAACTCGGCGTTACACGGGCAGCTTGGCGGGCTGTGGGCGGCTGGCGTCCGAGCCGCGCGGTGAACCAAAATTCCGAGCCTTGCCCGGCTTGGCTGCTTACCCCGACTTCTCCGCCCATTAACTCGGCGAGTTGTTTGCAGATGGCCAGGCCCAACCCCGTGCCGCCGTATTTGCGCGTCGTCGAGGTGTCCACTTGGCTGAACTTGTTAAATAACCGCCCGATTTTGTCCTCCGGTATTCCCAGTCCGGTGTCGCTCACCGCGAAACGCAAAACCACTTCCGTGGGCGTGAGGCGCGGGGCGGTGATGCTCAGTTTCACCTCGCCCTGGGTGGTGAACTTGAGGGCGTTGGTCATCAGGTTGGTGATAACCTGGCGCAGGCGCACCGGGTCGCCCACGAGTAGCGTGGGCACCGTGGGCTGGATTTCCTGGATCAACGCGATCTGTTTCTCCTTCGCGCGGAATTCGAAGATCGGCATCAAGGAGCTGATCAGGTGTGCGAGATCCAAGTCGATGGACTCGATGGTGAGTTTGCCGGCCTCGATCTTGGAGAAATCGAGGATATCGTTGATCAAGGTGAGCAGGGTCTCGCCGCTGGCGTTGGCGACGGTGGCGAACTGGCGCTGTTCCTCCGAAAGCGGGGAATCGATTAACAGGCTCAACATGCCGATGACCCCGTTCATCGGGGTGCGGATTTCGTGGCTCATATTCGCCAAAAAATCGGCCTTGGCGATGGTCGCCATCTCGGCGGTGAGGGTCAGTTGGTTGGCCCGGTCGATGGCGAGGTTGAGCTGGCTGTTGGTCTCCATGAGCTCGGCTTCAGCGGCCTTGCGCTCGGTGATGTCGCTACGCAGCGCTACGTAGCGAACGGGTTTCCCAGCGGAATCCAATTCAGGGACGATCGTGGTATCCACCCAGTATAACTTGCCACTTTTGGTCCTGTTGCAGATTTCCCCATGCCAGACACCGGCATGCTGGATAGTTTTGTAGAGATCGGCGAAGAATTCGCGTGGATGGTGGCCGGAGTTAACGATGCGGTGATCCTGACCGAGCAGTTCTTGCCGCGAATACCCAGAGACGTTGCAGAACCGGTCATTGGCATAAATTATCCGGCCGCGCGGATCTGTAGCCGCCACGATGACATGTTGGTTGAAGGCGAATTCAATGTGATCGCGCTCAATGCGTGCGGCGTTGATGGCGGTGAAGGTGCGGGTGAGCGCGGCGTCGAGCTGGCCGATTTCGTCGGCGGGGTCGACCACGGTGGCCGCAGGGCGTGGACTGGGGACCGGGGCGCCGAGGTGGCGTTGGGCGAGCTCGGAGAGCGGGCGCAGCACGAGGCGGCGTAGGTTGAGGTAATACAGCGTGCTGAGCGCTACCAGCGTCAGGCTGAATCCGACCGCCGCCCACGCGGTGAGGCGCCAGACATCCGCCCGCGTGGCGGTGGTGTCGAGGGCGACCAGCACCACGGCGGGGTACAAATTAATGGTGTTAACCTCTAGGTTGTGCAGTTGCAGGGGCAGGGAAACCACCAGCCAGTCGGCGGGTGGTTTGCGCGGGTCGAGGCCAATCGCGCTCCATGTGGCTTGGGTGATCTCCTCGTACCGGTGGAGTTTTACCGTGGCGAAATCGAGTTCGAGCGGGCGTTTGCGCCAAGTCGGGTTGCTGCTAGCGACAACCGCGTTGGGATAGCCGCCGGAAACCAGCAGCAGGGAGACTTCCCGCTCCGCACCGGTTGCGCTGACGATGCGCTGCAATTCGCCTTCCCTATCTATGTTTTCGGCGGCGTAGGCGATGGATTGGGCGATGGTCTGAGCGCGCAGGCGCAGGCGCGCTTCTAGGTGCGAGCTGACGATGGTGTAGATGCCCGCCACGCCGAGCGCGGCCAGGCAGGTGCCCACGAGCACCAGCGGCAGGGTGATCTTGCGCGAGAGCGAGCGTGTGGGCGCGGGGCTTTCGCTCATGGGGCAGCCGTTACGAAGCGATCGCTGAAGTAGGACTCAGCCGCCTTGGGTTGGCGGAGGAGTTTGGTTTGGGTGAGGACCTGGCCGGTGCGGGCGATCACGGTTTTGATTCCGCCCTCGCGCAGGTAGGCGGCTTGGTCGGCGGCGGTCACGATGCGCATGCCATCGGTGAGCGCCTGTTCGAATTCCTCAGGGGAAACGCCTTCGCGTTTGGCCATGATCTGGAGCGCTTCGGCCTTGTGGGTCACGTAGTAATCCTGCGCTCGTTTGAAGGCGCGCAACATGGCGGCCACGTCCTTGGGGCGCTGGGTTATGGCTTTGTCGCCAAAGGCGATCACGTCGATGACCTCGCGTGGCGTTTTTTTGGTGCTAAAAACGGTTTGGAACGCCGGGTCTTTGAGGATCGCCATCGAGGTCGGCGGGTAGGTGACGACCGCGTCGAGCAGACCGGCGCGCAGGTCGGCCTCCATGCTGGCCTGGTCTTTGGACACGGGGGTGATGTCGGCGAGCGTCATGCCGGCTTGTTCGAGGGCGCGAGCGAGCACGTACACGCAAATCGAGCCGAGTTCGACGCCGACCTTGCGGCCCTTGAGCGAGGCGAGGTCGGGGAAGCTGGGGCGGGTGATGATGACGTCGGCGCCGTCGGAGTAGTCCACCACGTTGACGATTTTAAGGGGATCGGCGGAGGCTTCGCCGGCCATCATGACCTCGACGGAGGTGGTGCCGAGGCCGTCGATCTGGCCGCGTTCGAAGGAGCGGCGGGCGTCGCCCAGCGAGGAGAAGTCGATGATTTTAACGTCGACGCCCTCCTGCTTGTAGTAGCCCAGGTGTTGGGCGAGGTAGATGAATTCGTAGCCCGGCCAGATGTTCAGGCCGATGCGCAGGGGTTCGTGGCGGGTGCAGCCGGCGAGGCCCGCGAGCAGGCTGAGCAGGGCAAATGCGGGCAGGACGGAGCGGCGGAGGGTAGGCAGGCGGAAGCGGAGAAAGTGGGGCATGGGGGTGGCTTTGGGGTAGTTGTTACCCGTGTTATCGGCACGTTCGGCGAGGGGCTTAAGGGGTATCTTCGGCCAAAATGCGGGGGGGGCGGGGCGTTTGGAATCGTTCTCGTTACTCTTTCTCTTAATCGTTCTCTCCTCCTCCTCCGATCCGGTCCGATCCGAAACCTCGACCCCTGACGAAAGATTAAGATAGAGAGGAAAGAGAAAGATTCGGGAGGCCGGCGGGCGGGCACGGACGACACGGAGGTCGTCCCTCCGGGGGAGGCGGGATCGAGGGAGGGCCCACCTCCGTGTGGGCTGGTTCGGAAAAGTAGCGCAGACTTCCCAGTCTGCTCCGGCGTCGGCACTCGCAAGCAGCTGAGGCAGACTGGAAGTCTGCCTAGAGTTTGGCCCCTGACTAGTCGAACGCAGATCAGCCGAATCCTTGAGCTCACGCTCAAGGCCACATGATTCGCGAACACACTCCTTGTGCCCTTGAGCGTGAGCTCAAGGTCTGGAGTTTGGCCGTTTAACCTGAATTCCGAAGTTCAAACCAACCACAGATTACACAGATTGCACAGATACAATCCCTTAGGAGGTAAACGGACTCAGCTTGATCCCCTTTTTTTCATCCTGTCTTCAAATTCAGTAACACTCTGTTATCTGTGCTCATCTGTGAATTCCGTGGTTAAAACTTCGGCGTTCGGGTTTAACTCGTGCCAAGAACCATACAGGTGCTGCGCATCATGTATGGCGATCTGAGCTGATCACTCCGGAGAGTTTCGCAGACTTCGCAACAGCCACCCTCACGTCAACGAACTCATCGAAACCCATGCCGTTGCTACCTGCGGTACGATTCTACCTTAGCTGGGGGGGGGGCGGATCTCAATTCGTTTTGGGGCCAAACTCCAGGCAGACTGGAAGTCTGCGCTACTTTGCGGAGCCGCGCCTACGCTTCGTCAATAAACGTGCTCTGCCTCGGGGCGGCGGGCGTCTCGGGGGCCGCGTCGGTGGCCGCGCCGAGGTGCCTTGGCGGGCGCGAAACGCGTTGCGCCACCGCGGCTTCGCGGTCTGCTACGATGCGGTCGCAGATGCCGTGGATTTGCAGGCGTAACCAGCGTGAGGTTTGGCTCTTTTCCGCGTAATCAGCCGGGCCGTAGTGGTCGATGCGGCCCACTTGGCGCAGGCGGTCGTTTTGCTCGAACTCGGCCGATGAGTCGGGGTTGTACACCGCGTACGCTTTGCCGCCACCGCGCTTGACCACCGAAAAACTGGGGATGTCGCTCGGGCCGTCGGCGATGTAGATCATGTTCTGCAACGGGATGCGGCGGTCCTCGGGCTTGATGTTGGAGTTCACATCAATGGAGGGGTTTTTGTTGGTGCCCTTGTTGATCTCGAAAATGGCGCGCGTCTTGGTGGTGTTGTCGATGACCATGCCGATCTGGGCGATCTCAGACTCGGCGGCCAATTCCAGCTCCTGTTGCTCCAGAAAGCCGGGCTGGAGTGGGTTTTCGACAAACTCGCAGCCCCAAATCCCGTCCACGCCCTTGGCGGCGGCGCTGCCGCGGATCATCTCGGCCAAGCCGGTGCTCACGATGTAGTGTTCCAGGGTGATCTCGTGTTTGCGGTACTCGGGCTTTTCGTGGACGAACGCGCGGCTGCGTTCGAAGAAGCCGGGCATGCCGGGGTAAAAGCCGATGTCGGCCCCGCACTCGCGCAGGATGCGGTTGTTGAGCCCGGCCATTTTGCCGGCGAGCACGTGGGTGAGGATGTGGTTAAGGTACGCGATTTCGCTGGAAAGCTGGTAGCCGCGCTTACGGTAGTGGGAGACCAGGTTGTTGGTCTCGTTCCAAAAATTAGCCTCGTTGACCCCGTAGCGGCGGAATAGCGGCGCCTGCATGTAGTCGGGTATCAGGGTTTTGTCGAAGTCCCAGATACAGGCGATGATGTTCTGAGTGAAAAGCGTCGTAGCCATGGTTAAGCAAGACCGCCACGGACGAACCCCTGAATCAACACCCAAGCCCCTGAATCAACGTCCAACATTCAACATTGAACGTCCAACGTTCAACCAGCCCGGTCTCCGATTTGAGCCTTGGTGCCTTGGCCATTGGTCCTTGGTCATTGAGCCTTGGTCCTTGGCCGGCTCCCCCTTGGACGTTGGATGTTCAATGTTGGATGTTGAACGTTCTCCGCGTCCTCCCGTTCCCCGTGCCGCCTTTTCCCTCAATCGTTCTCGTTCTCTTACTCCTACTCGTTCTCACCTCGTGAAATCGGATTCCTCCGCTCTCTAGGCGGCCTTGGAGAACGAGTAAGAGTAAGAGAACGAGTAAGAGTAAGAGAACGAGTAGGAGTAGGAGAACGAGAACGATTCAAACCGTCCTCGCCAGTCGCTGCGCGCTCCCCTACTTAAACCGCTCCCGCATGGATTCCCTGCCCGATATTCTTCCCTTTAAACGCCGCCTCGATGAGCTCGACGCGCAGATGGCCGATCCGTCGTTTTACGCCAACGCACGCAAGGCCACCGAGATTTCCCGCGAACAACAAAAAGTCGCCCAAATGGTGGCCGACCACCGCGCCTACGAAAAGGCCGTCCTAGAGCTGGCCGAGGCCCAGGCGTTGCTCAAAGATCCGCACGGCGACCCCGAGCTTAAAGAGCTTGCTGCCGGTGAGTTGCCTGAGTTGACGGCGACCATCGAGCGCCTGCACGGCACCGTGCTCGCCGCCATGATCCCGCCCGAGGCGAGCGATTCGCGCAACACGGTGATGGAAATCCGCGCCGGCACCGGGGGCGAGGAAGCCGCGCTATTCGCCGCCGAGCTCACGCGCATGTACCAGCGTTACGCCGAAAACCGCGGCTGGAAGATCGAGCCGATGGGCAGCAGCCTGAGCGAGCGCGGCGGCTACCGCGAAATCAGTTTTCTCATCACCGGCCAGGATGTTTATCGCCAGCTCAAGTTCGAAAGCGGCGTGCAGCGGGTGCAGCGCGTGCCGCTGACCGAGGCCAACGGCCGAATTCACACCTCGACGGTAACGGTGGCCGTGTTACCCGAGGCTGAGGAGGTCGATTTCCACCTCGATCCGCAGGACCTAGAAATCAGCGTGCAACGCGCCAGCGGCCCGGGCGGGCAAGGGGTTAACACGACCGATTCGGCCGTGCGCATCCTGCACAAGCCCACCGGCATGATGGTGTACTGCGCCGACGGCCGCTCGCAGCAGAAGAACAAAGCGAGTGCCTTGGCCGTGCTGCGTTCGCGCCTGTTGCAGCACAAGGAGGAAGAGGAGCGCGCCAAATACGCCGACCAACGCCGCAGCCAGATCGGCACCGGCGGGCGCAGCGAGCGCATCCGCACCTATAACTTCCCCCAAAGCCGCATGACCGACCACCGTATTGGGCTGACGCTGTACAGTTTAGCGCAGTTACTGCAGGGTGCGATCGACCCGGTGATCGAGGCGCTGCAACGCGCGGATTTCGAGGAAAAGTTCGCCGCCCTCACCGGCCAACCTTACGTGCGCACCCGCGCCAAGGACGGCGACGACGACTGAGCCGCCACCGAGCCAAGTGGAACCCGAATTTTTAACCGCTAATGAACGCTAAGGGACGCTAATAAAAACCACTGAATCCGAGGCTCTAAATTAGCGTTCATTAGCGGTTAAAAAACGCCGAGGTTCTATTCCACGTTCGGATCAGTGCCCATCAGTGAGAATCAGTGGTTAACTCGTTTGCTGGTTCGCCTCCGTATTGAATATCGATACTCGATCTCCCCAGCTTTTAACCACTTATTGGCACTTATTATCACTGATGAAGATCCGGGAATTACTCCCTGGCCTCTACGTTGGTCGCTCTGGCTCGGCTCTGTGTAACCCTTCCGAATCCGACTCCGCTGCCCCCTTTTTCTAAAATGATCACCGTTCTCGCCGTCGTACAGAAGACCACCGATTTCCTCGCCGCCAAGGGCGTGGAATCGGCGCGGCTCAACGCCGAGTTGCTCATTGGCCACGCGCTCGGGCTTAAGCGCATGCAGCTTTACCTGCAGTTCGAGCGCGAGTTGCCCGAAACCGACTTGGAGAAAATCCGCCCGCTGGTGAAGCGCCGCAGTCAGCGCGAGCCGTTGCAGCATATCCTTGGCGAGACCGAGTGGTCGGGGGTGAAACTCAAGGTGGACCGGCGTGCGCTCATTCCCCGGCCCGAGACCGAGTTTTTAATCGAATTACTCGAAGCCCGGCTCGCCCCGAATCCGCCGGCGCGGATTCTCGACCTCGGCACCGGCACGGGAGCCATCGCCTTGGCCCTGGCCAAGCGCTTTCCCGAGGCCCAGGTGGTGGCGGTCGACGCCAGCGACGACGCGCTGGCGCTGGCCGGCGAAAACGCCCGCGCGCTGGGGCTCGACAGCCGTGTTTCGCTCGTGAAATCGAGTTGGTACACCGCGCTCACGGCGGCGGCGACCGAGCCGTTTGATGTGATCGTCTCCAATCCCCCGTATTTGACGGCGGCGGAGACGGCGGCGGCTGAGCCCGAGGTGCGCGTTTACGAACCCGTTACGGCGCTGACGGCGGCGGAAGCCGGGCTGGCGGACCTGCGCGAGATCATTGCCGGCGCAGTGGCCTTTTTAAAGCCGGACGGCTGGCTGGCGCTGGAGACGGGAATCGCGCAACACGCTGAATTAATAACGGTTCTGGAGGCCGCGGGGTGGGCGGGCGTGGAATCGAAGCGGGATTTAACCGACCGCGACCGGTTTATGTTCGCGCGCCGTCCCGCGCTTTGAGGGCAAAATGAGGGCAGCACGCAAGGGTGATGGTATGCCGGCTCCGAGGGAGGGCCCACCTCCGTGTGGGCTGGTTCGTTAACTCACTCGGTCAGCGCACAGACCTCGACGACGCGCTCCAAGGCCTTGGCGAGGTGATCGCGGGCCACGTTGGTGCCGAGCATCTTCGGTTTGTTCTCTTCCAGACGGCCCAGCAGCGTCGTCATCAGTTCCGTGTTGTAGGCCTGCATCACCATCTCGATCGCCTTGTCGCGGGCGACCTTTTCAGTGATTTTTTTCATTGCTTGTTTTTTGTCCATAAGATTGGCGGGGTGTTGGTTATGACGTTTGTTGAAAACGCGGGTTTTGCAAGTTCGGCGGCGTGTAAAACGGCTGATTTACGCCGGGCCTTCGGCTCCCCTGCGACTTCGGCCGCTTCAGCGCGCGTTCGTCTCGCTAAGAGTCGGAGTTAACCTTCGAGTTGTTGCCTCCGTCGCCCCCGCAAAATCAACCGAAACCATCGAACCTTTAGCCGCGAAAGAACGCAAAGAACGCATAGGGATTCAGGGTTTGTTCTTTGCGCTCCTTGCGTTCTTTTGCGGCTAAATTGCCGTGGCTTGATCCGGCCCGTTTCCTGTTGCGGCTTCCTATTCGGCCTCAGCGCGGTTCAGGCCTTGAGGTAGGTGTTGCGCACTCCGTGGATGCGTTTGGTGGTCTCGCCCAACTTGGCGAGTTCCTCGCTGTCGCGGGCTTGGGCCGCGGCGATGCGTAGGGCCATTTTATCGAAGCGCTGTTGCAACTTTTCGGTGTGCGGCTTGAGCGCCGAGGCCTCGGTCGGTTTTTCTTGGGAAAGGCGCTGCAATAAGGCGAGTTCACGCTCCAAAATGCTGACCAGCCCGTGCCAATCTTCGTGGCCCATCGCGCCGTCTTCTTGGTGGGAAAACGATTCCAGGCAGGCAACCAGCCGCTGCGTGGTGGGGCTGAGGGTGGAGTGGGGCATAACGCGGACAAATCAGGCGACGCGGTTTTCGTTGGAACGGAGCATTTCGGCCCAGGCGTCGCGCAGGGTGCGCACCAGGGTTTCGACCTCGATGAGCGGGGCCTCGTCTTTGCGCAGGTTGCATTCAAAGAGTCGGCGAAGGTGGTAATCGTAGAGACGATCCAGGTTGGCCGCGATGTCGCCACCGGCCTCCATGTCGAGGTTGGCGCGCAGTTCGCTGAGGATCGCTTGGGCGCGCAGCAGGGCGGTGTGGATCGTCTCGATGCGCCGGGGGTTGTCCTCGGGCAGGGCGAAACCGGCGCGGGCTTGGGCCATAAAACGCAATGCCCCGTCATACATCAGCAGCACCAGTTGGCCTGGGCTTGCTGTGAGTATCGACTGCGTTTGGTAGGCGCGTGCGCCCGGGTTGGCATACGCCATGAGCTTAATTCTCCTGTAAACTCAGGTCCTTGGACTGGGCGAGTAAGCGCCCGATTTTACCCATAATGGCTACCGAGGGATAGCCCGGGTCTTTGGCCAATGCGGACGCGCGTTCGACCACTTCGGGGCGGATCGCGGGGGTTTTGGCCAGCGCTGCGTGCAGTCGCGCGGCATTTTCGGTGCTCAGCGAGTCGTTCGCGGCGAGTGCTTGCGGCAGCTCGGCGCGGCTCGTACTCGGTCGAGGGGCGACGTTGGCGGGTGTCGGGACGGACCCGAGGTTGTTGGTATTCGTGATCATTGTTTTTGTTATGATAGCACGGTCAGCCCTGAAGCACTAAGGGAACGCCGTTGG